>JBBSGZ010000257.1:0-1527 GCA_038253555.1 Thermoanaerobaculia bacterium | reverse complement strand
CTCGCGGCGCCACGAATCGAGTCGGGGCTGTCCGCGCTGCTTTTCGGCTCGTTCCCGATCTGGGTTGGCGTCTTTGCGCACCGGCTCCTGCCGGGGGAGCGATGGACCCGGCGAACCGTCGCCGCGGCCGTCATCGGGATCTCCGGCGTGGCGGTCATCGAAGCGCCAGCCGCCGTTCGAGCGATGAGCGGCGATGCCGGTCCCGTCTTCGTCGGCGGGCTGCTCGTCCTCTTCGGCGCCTTCGTGTCGGGTTATGCGAACGTTCTCGTCAAGAAGTCTCTGGGGCGCGTCCCTCCGGATTTGAACGTCTGGGCACAGACGCTCGCAGGCACGCTGTTCCTCGGAGCGCTCGCCGCCCTGTTCGAGCGGGGCGCGCCGATTCACTGGACCCCGACGGCCATCGCTTCGCTTCTCTACCTCTCCGTGCTCGGAACCGCGGTGACTTTCGCCGGCCTCTTCTGGCTGGTTCCTAGGGTCCCGGTTTCCGTCATTGGCTCGATCCCCCTCGTGGACACCTTGATCGCGGTCTGTCTGGGCGCTCTCGTTTTGAAGGAAACGCTGTCCCTTCGCATCCTGGTGGGAGGGGCCATGATCGTTGCCGGCGTCCTGATGGCGACCCGCGAACCCGGCGGTCCGGATCGGGGAGATGCGGGCGAGGAGCTAGCGATGAAGGTGCGGAGCGGGGCTTGAGCTTCAGGGACTTACGGAATCCCGCGCGCTCCCGTCACGGCGTCATCCGGTAAACGGGCAGCCAGCCCCGGGTCGCGAAATCCGAGAAAGTCAGCACCATCAGGATCATCAGCCAGAAGATCCCGCCGACGACGACGATCTGGGTGAGTCGCGTCGACCAGCGTACGTGCATGAAGATGAGCGCCACGAGAGCCGCTTTGAAGAAGGCGATCGCGAGCGCGACCACCGTATTCCAGGGCCCGAGGTTCACGAACGACACGGCGGTCGTCGTGGCCGTCATGACGAGCAGGACGACGAACACCGCGATGTAACTCTTCGCAGACACGATGTGGTCCGCGTTCGCGCCGTGGGCCATCGCAGCCCCTTCCTTCGCGCTCAAGGTCTTTTCACCCGGCTTCGACTCCTCAACGGGCCTCCTCCTGTTCCGTGCTCAATGCTCAATGCTCAATGCTCAATGCTCAATGGATGTGCCGCCCGATCAGATAGAGGAGCGGGAACAGGAAGATCCAGACGATGTCGACGAAGTGCCAGTAGAGGCCGGACATCTCGATCGGCGTGTGCCACGCGGCGCTGTAACGGCCCCTCCGGGTCTGCACGACCAGAACCGTCAGGATCGCGAGGCCGATGATCATGTGGAGGGCGTGAAGGCCCGTCATCGCGAAGTAGAGCGAAAAGAAGAGCTCCGCCGGCCGGCCTTGCGGGCCCGGGTAATGGAACCAGGGGCCCGGGAAGAGGTGATGGCGGATGTGCTCCGTGTACTCGACCGCCTTCACAGCCAGGAAGGTCGCGCCGAGGAGCATCGTGATGAGCAGGTAGGGGATGATGCGCCGCACGCGG
>JBBSGZ010000256.1:0-1570 GCA_038253555.1 Thermoanaerobaculia bacterium | reverse complement strand
CCGTGCCGTGGAAAAGGTTCTCAAGGGTGAAGAACACGCGGGCGTCACGGCCGCAATGCCTGTCGAGAAGAGCCTGAAAACCGACGAGCCAAAGAGGTAACCGTTCGCCGAAACGGCCGGGCTCGGCCCCCCTCCGTCTAGAGGATCGGGGGTATGTCTCTGCCTTCCCCGAATCCGAGGACCCAGAAACGCGGTTTGGGTTCCGGCGCCGCAGCGAGGAGCGAGGTGACCTCCGTCGCGGGCTCCTCCTCGCCCTCGTCGGTCAACCGGAAGGTCCCGAAATGCATCCCGACGCCCGTTGCGGCTTTGAGATCGCTGAAAGCCTGGAGGGCCTGTGCAGGGGTTTCGTGGACAGGGCCCATGAACCACTCCGGGCGGTAGGCGCCGATCGGCAGAATCGCGAGACGAAGACGGGGAAACCGCGCCCCGATCTCCCGGAAGTGCGGGCCGTACCCGGTGTCGCCGGCGAAGAACACGTCCCCGGCGGAGCTCGAAAGCACATAGCCCGTCCAGAGGGTCGTGTTCCGGTCCGAAAGTCCGCGTCCGGAAAAGTGCTGGACCGGAACGGATGTGACGGAGAAAGCGTTTCCCATGTGCGTGCTCTCCCACCAGTCGACGTCGACTCCGTTGGCAAGCCCGTGGTCCACGAGGAGTTGGCGGACGCCGAGACCCGTGAAGAACCAGGGATGGTCGCGCGCCTCGAGCCGGACGAGAGTCTCGAGATCGAGGTGGTCGTAGTGATTGTGGCTGATGATCACGGCGTCGATCTGCGGGAGATCCTCGAAGCGGATCCCGGGAGGCCGGACGCGCCGGGGACCCGCCCACGAGAGCGGACTGACGCGGTCGCTCCACACCGGGTCCGTCAGGATGTTTCTTCCGGCGGTCTGGATCAGAAGGGTCGCGTGATTCACGAACGTGACGCGCAAATCCGCCACACGCCTCGGCGGGGCGGGCCCGGGCGGCGCGGCCGTCCAGCGGCGCCACGGAGCCGGTTTACGGGTCGCGGCCCATCGCAGGACGCCTGCGAACCCGTGCGGCTCGGCGGTAAAGTTCCGGAACCGCTGACCGTCGAAGTGGTCCGAGACGGGCCCGCGATGCCGCGGGGCGGAGAAAAACATCAGAGGCGCAGGCGAAGCAGCGTGGGCGAGTCTCTCGTGGACGCCGCCGTCGCGGGAGACGCCTCCCTCGAGGCCGCCGTGTTCGCCGGGACGACGATCCAGAATCCGTCGTACTCCCGGGGCCCGACCGTCACCTCTTCGGCGCAGCCGAGCGCCGCCACCAGAGGTCCCACCGTATTGCTGTGCCCGATGACGAGCACGTTTTCCGTCGGATGCTCGTTTGAAATCCGCGCCGCGAGCTTCCTGAGGGCGCCGACGCCCGCCGCGTCGTAGATCTGCGGCGTCAATTTCGACCAGGTCGCGAGGGGTTCGGCGGTGGAAAGGGTTCGGACCGTATCGGTCGAGTAGATGGCCACGATCCGGGCATCCTTCAGCGTCGCCGCGAGCCTCGCGGCCCTGGCGTGTCCTGTCTGCGAGAGCGGAACCCCTTTTTCGTTGGCCTCGGACTGCTT
>JBBSGZ010000255.1:0-1636 GCA_038253555.1 Thermoanaerobaculia bacterium | reverse complement strand
GCCAGCTTCCTTCGGATTGACGGTTCGCTCATCCGGCAGGTGCGCGACATCGCCTTCGATTCCTCGACGCCCGGAAAGATTCTCGTCGCCTCCCTCGGGGGGCTCTTTCGATCGGTCGATGGAGGTTCGAGCTTTTCGAAGGTCCTGCCTGTGGCGATTTCCACGGTCACGATCGACCCGACGAACGCGAGCGTCGTTTACGCCGGGACACAGACCCTCGGCGTGTACAAGAGCCTCGACGGCGGAGAGACTTTCGTGGCGAGCAACACCGGACTCACCAATCTGGTGACGAGCCGCGGCGGCGGTGTTGCCATCGACCCGTCAGACTCCTCCATCCTTTTTGCGGGCACCGAGGGCGGCGGGGTCTTCAAGAGCCGCAACGGCGGAGCCACCTGGGTCCCCGTCAACGGCGGACTCGCCAACCTGAAGGTGTTCGCAATCGCCATCGACCCCGCGAATCCCAACGTGCTCTACGCCGGGGGCGCGAGCGGGGTGTTCAAAACGGAGACCGGCGGTGAGTAGCGCTCCGACGACGGCCGGAACGCCCTCCCGGGTGCTACCGCGTCACGCTTTCCGCAATTTTACGGCTCCTGCGAGCCTCGCCCGCTTCCATCGACCGGACGCTCGGAAAAGAAAAGGAGAAATTTCATGACTCCAACCAGACGCGGTTTCGCGGCAGTCCTGACGGCCGTCGTCGGATTTTGTTCTACCGCCGGCGCCAGGGTGGCCAGGTCGCCCCATGCCGCGGTCGTGATTCACGTTGACACCAACGCGAGCGCGGGAGGTGATGGAACGGGCGCTGCTCCGTTCCAGAATGTTCCCGAGGCCGTCGCGGCGGCGCGGGAGCGGTTTCTCGAAGGGGCCTCGAAGCTCAGGATCCACATCGCGCCGGGCGTCTACGTGCTGACCGGCACGCTCCTGATTGACGTTCCGGGCCTCGAGCTGCGCGGGAGCAACAAGATGCCGGTGGACGCCGATGGCTGGCCGGACGGCACGGTGGTTCCTGGCAGTGAAACACGAATCACTCCGAGCGGCGCATTCAACGGCGAGCCGCTGATCCATGTGTTTCAGTCGGGGAGCGAACTATCCGGCCGCGGCGTCACCCTCGCGAACTTCACGGTCGATTTCAATCTGCTCGAAACTGCCATTCTGATCCAGCACGTTCAGGGCTTTCAGGTGAAGGGTTGTTTCGTCACGCGTGCCTCCCCCGGCGGCATCCTCACCCTCGCCTCCAGCGGAACCATTGCGGGCAACTACGCCACCGGTGCGGGGTGCGGGATCTGCGTGGGAGGAGGGAACGCTTTGTCGCCGGCCGAAGTCGTCATCGTCGGCAACCGGTCCGTGAGGAATACGTTCGGCGGTGTGGTGCTGGCAGGAAACTCCGACACCGACGAGACTTGGGACTCGCTCGCGGCGGTCGTCGAACGCAACGACCTCAGCGACAACGTGGCAAATCCTCAGAACAGCTTTGGTATCCGCATCTTCACCAGCCCTCGGGGCCCCTTTCTTCTGGCAAACAACAATCACGTCGCGGCGCTCATCGTCGGAAATCGAATCCGCAACAACACGATCGGCGCCGTCATCGACGCGGGCTTTCCCCATCGCGCGGTCGGCACCAGGTCCGACCCTCGTCTCT
>JBBSGZ010000254.1:0-1648 GCA_038253555.1 Thermoanaerobaculia bacterium | reverse complement strand
GGAGTCGCTGCCCTACTGGGGAATGATGCTGATCAATCGCGCCGGGGACCGGTTCGTCTCGCGCACGACGTTCGCCGGGACCCGGATCACGCTGCGGGACGCGCGGACGGGCGCCGTTCTAGCGACCCTTCGTCAAGGGCCGCCCCTCCGGTCGGCGCTCTCCCGCTTCCTCTCCGATGGCCGTCTGATCCTGGCTCTGGCCGACAACAGCGGCTCCTGGCTGGAGGTTTTTTCTCCCTCGGGCGAGAAGCAGCGTCGTATCGAGATCGGCGGCTCCGGGCGCCTGCGCCCCGGACCCGAGGTCGCGGCCGGCCGCCTCGCCGTCGCGTGGATCCGGGATCTGCCCGGTGGGGGGTACGCGAAACCTGTCCTGGAAATCGCCGACCTCGATCGTGGCGCCGCCGCGCCGGTCGCGGACGGCCTCGTTCCGATCGGCGGCTGGTGGTGGTCCCCCCGGGAGGGACCCGTGCCCGGCAGCGAAGCCTCGAAGCTCTTCCTCGACGAACGCGGCGAGGTGGTCCGATTCGATCCCCCGACGGGGCAGAAGAAGGTGGTGCTCGGAGCGGACACGAATCGCTGAGTTGCGCCCTTCGGGGGCCGGGTCCATGAGACGCGCGATGCTATCGTCGCCGGCCGTGGCTGGATTCTTTCGCGACGACGCCGGCAACCTGACCTGCGACGGAGTCCCGCTCGCGTCCATCGCCGCGGCCGTCGGCACCCCCGTTTACGTGTACAGCCGCGCTCTCGTCGAGGAAAGCTACCGGCGTTTCGACCATGCGCTCTCGAGCGTCGCCCACCTGGTGTGCTACGCGACGAAAGCCAACTCGAACCTCGCGCTTCTGCGCGCGCTGGCGGCTCTGGGAGCGGGAGCGGACGTCGTCTCGGGGGGCGAGCTGCGGGCCGCCGTGGAATCCGGGATCCCGCCGGAGCGCATCGTCTTTTCGGGTGTCGGTAAAACGGATCAGGAGATCACGTTCGGCGTCCAGCTCCAGATACTGGCTTTCAACGCCGAGTCGCCGCGCGAAATTGAAAAGATCGACGCGGCCGCGGCGGCACTCCACACGACGGCCCGAGTGGCGCTTCGCGTGAATCCCGACATCGACCCGAAGTCCCACCCTTACATCTCGACCGGTTTGAAGCACAACAAGTTCGGAATCGACATAGGCCGGGCGCTCGAGGTCTACGAAGGTGCCCGCCGGCTCGCCCACGTGCGCATGACGGGCATCCAGGCCCACATCGGAAGTCAGATCGGCGATCCGCGCCCGCTCGCGGAGACCGCCCGGGAGCTCGCCCTGCTCGCTTCGCAGCTTCTCCAGAGAGGCTTCGCGCTCGAGACTCTCGACGTCGGGGGTGGGATAGGGATCGGTGAAAGCGAATCGCCCGCCCTGTCGCCCGAGGAGTACGCCCGGGCCGTGCTGGCGCCTCTGGAGGGGCTCCCGCTCAGGATCCTGATCGAACCGGGCCGCGCGATCGTCGGGGCGGCCGGGGCGCTGGTGACCCGGGTTCTCTACCGAAAGACGAACGGTGGAAAAGAATTCGTCATAGTCGATGCGGGGATGAACGACCTGCTGCGGCCGCCGCTCTACGGAGCGATCCATCCGATTGAACCGGTGGCGCCGCCCACGGGACCTCCTATCGTCGCCGATGT
>JBBSGZ010000253.1:0-1668 GCA_038253555.1 Thermoanaerobaculia bacterium | reverse complement strand
CGATTGGAAATCGCGCCACCCCGATACGACCGTCCTCGCGGAGAAGACCGGATTCTCGCGCGACTACACGGCGGGAGCCGCCTACGGGAAGTACTTCGCCAGCCCCGAGACGATGTTTCCGGTCTGGAAGCGCGATACGACGCTCGCGCCGAAAACCGTCGTGTTCGGGATCCGCCGCGGCGCCGCCGCCCGGGCATATCCGCTCGAGATGCTTCTTCGCGAGCGGGTCGTCAACGATGCGGTCGCCGGAGAGGACCTCGTCCTGGCCGCGGACGCCGAGACCCGTGCCGTGCGAGCTTACCGGCGCGGCGGACGGCAATTCTCCGAGGGGCCTGCGGGAACCCTGATCGACCTCGCCACGGGCGAGCGGTGGGAGTGCGGGGAAGAGGCCCTCGTCCCTCCCGGCCGGACCGCCGGAACAGACGAACAGAAGCCCGCGTCCCTCCCGAGAGTGCCGGGCCATCGCGCCTACTGGTTCGGGTGGTACGCGTTCTTTTCGGAGACGACGCTCTACGCGGGCTGCGAACCGGGGTAAGGCGGATCCTCATGCGAAGCCCTCGGGCGGAGGCGTAACCCCTGGCCGACCCTGTCGACTCTCACTCTAGGTTCAGCGCGTTCACAGGACGATCACGAATAGGACACAATTCGATCACAGCGCCACCGGGCCGGCGGCGAGCGGGACGTCGCAGAGGAGCCGTACGAGCGGCCTGCGGCGAATCGGCCGCCATCTCCCCCGGTGGGTCTCCGAATGCGGCCTCGTTCCTCCGGCGCGCCAGTTGCAGGGCGCTTCGCGCAAGCTCAAACGCGAGGTTGTCCCATTCAATCGCTCAAGTGCGCCTGAGATTCGCTGATCAGCCCGGAAGACGGGCCGGATTTTTTTCTGACAGGAGGCCGGCATGAATTCGAACGCTTCCGCTCGTCCTCGTCCTCGCCCTCGTGCCCTGTTCACAGAGATCGCCTTCCCGGGGCTTCTCGTTCTGCTGGCTCTCGTGCTTTCGCCCGGGTGCGCGCGAAACGGATCGCGGAGCTCGGCGAACGGGACGCCGGCCACGACCGGAACCACAAGTATGAGCGCGAGCACGAGCGTCGGATCCGACGGTCCTGCCAACGCCGGTCCGGCCTTGCCCGCCCGCCAGGATGGCGACGCCGCAAAAGGCAGGGAGGTCTTCCGATTCGAGACGTTCGGCAACGAGGGTTTCTGGACCGACGCCGTGCGCCTTCCGGCCGGCGTGATGGCGACGAAGGTGACGCCCCTCCAGGCCTTGAAGCTCGGCCTGGAGATCGACGCCGACGCGCTCGATCCGGCGACCCGGCAGGCCCTGGCCGATCAGCTGAAAAACGATCCGACGGGCCAGACGTCCGCCCTCTTGAACGACCCCAAAACCACGGCGAAACTCTTCAACGCCAACGCGGTGATCGGCATGCCGGTCAAAGACTCCAACGGCGATGGGATCCTGGACGTCGCCAAAGGAGACAAGGTCGGGGCGGCCTGCGCCCTCTGCCACACGGTCACGGACGGATCGGTCTTCCGGATGGCCAACGGCGGCTCGATCGGGCGGCGCCGGGACGGACTGGCCAATCACAACCTGGACATGGGCGCGATCTTCGCGACCGCGACCAACTCGCGAGCGCTCTACCCCGTCCTGCAGCTCACGCTGAAAGCGAATG
>JBBSGZ010000252.1:0-1696 GCA_038253555.1 Thermoanaerobaculia bacterium | reverse complement strand
GCGCTGATCAATCACATCGAAAACGGGCTCGAGGCCTGGGGAGCTTCGGGCGAGATCGTGGTGCCGCTCGCCGAGGGGGTGCGCCGCCTGCAGCTCGAGGTCACGGACACCGGGAGAGGCGTGGCTCCGCGCGACCGCGAAAAACTTTTTCTCCCCGATTTCACCACCAAGGGGCGAGGGACGGGTCTCGGGCTCGCGATCGTTTCCCGGATCGTCGCGGACCACAACGGCACGATCCGCGTGGAGCAGAACGACCCCTGTGGCGCGCGTTTCATCATCGAGCTTCCCGCGGCGTGAAAAAACGACGCGTCCTCATCATCGACGATGAACGGCGCGTCCGCGAGACGCTGTCGGAGATCCTTTCGGACGAAGGCTACGCCGTCACCTCCGTCGAAACCGGCGCCGAGGGCCTGCGCCGCATCGTCGAGGAGCGTTTCGACCTGGTCTTCCTGGACGTCTGGCTGAAGGACCGGGACGGGCTTTCGATTCTGGAAGCCGCGGGAGACCGGCTCGGCCGGCTGCCGGTCGTCATGATCTCGGGTCACGCCAACGTCGAGACGGCAGTCAGGGCCGTCCGCCTGGGAGCCGACGACTTTCTCGAGAAGCCCCTCTCGCTCGAGCGGGTTCTCCTGACGGCCAGAAAGGCGATCGAGCGACGCGACCTCCTCGCTCAGGTCGAATCCTATCGGGGAACCGAGGAATCTTCGGCGGCCCTTCTCGGTGACTCGGCGCCCATGCGCCGTCTCCGGGACGAGATCGCGCGGGTCGCGCCCACGGATGCCCGGGTGTTGATCACCGGCGAGAACGGGACCGGCAAGGAGCTGGTCGCGCGCGCGCTGCACCGCCTCTCCGCCCGATCCGACGCGCCTCTCGTGGAAGTGAACTGCGCCGCGATCCCGGAGGAGCTGATCGAGTCGGAGCTCTTCGGGCATGAGAAGGGATCGTTCACGGGCGCCGCGGATGAGCGCCGCGGAAAGTTCGAAGAGGCGGACGCGGCGACGCTGTTTCTCGATGAAGTGGGCGACATGTCGCCCAAGACCCAGGCGAAGGTCCTCCGGGCCCTTCAGGAGGGCCGGTTCACGCGCGTGGGCGGGACGCGCGCGATCTCGTCGGACGCCCGGGTCCTCTCCGCGACGAACAAGAACCTCGCCGGAGAGATGGAGCGCGGCACGTTCCGGGAGGACCTGTATTTCCGCCTGGCCGTCGTTCCGATCGAGGTCCCGCCGCTGCGCGAGCGCTCCGAGGACATTCCGCTTCTGGCCAGACACTTCTTGACCGAGGCGTCCGCGCGGTTCCACCGGAGATCGAAGGCGCTGGCCCCTTCCGCGGTGGACGCGTTGCAGACCCACCGCTGGCCGGGAAACGTCCGGGAGCTCAAGAACCTCGTCGAGCGCGTGGTGATCCTCTCGGCGGGCGAGGAGATCACCCCCGAGGATTTCCATTTCCGCCGGGGCACCGAGGAGGCGGAAGTCCCGAGCAGCTCCGAGGCTCCCCTCCGGGTGGCGCGAGAAGAGTTCGAGCGCCGCTACATCCTCGCGGCGCTCCGCCGCCACCGCGGAAACGTCAGCCGGGCCGCGGAGGCGCTCGACCTCGAGCGCTCGAACCTCTACCGGAAGTTGAGAAGCTACGGGATCGAGGTCGAGAGGGAATAGCCGAGGCGTCAGGCGTCAGGCGTCAGGCGTCAGGCGTCAGGCGT
>JBBSGZ010000251.1:0-1748 GCA_038253555.1 Thermoanaerobaculia bacterium | reverse complement strand
CGCCGGGCGGCTCGCCTGTTGGCTCGACCGCCCGGCTCACGTCGCTTCCGCTCACTGCGTTCGCTCTCGCGCCCGCAGCGGGTGGCTCCTCCTTCCCTTCGGTCAGGAGACTCCTCCAGCTGCGAGCTTAGCCACCATCGTGCTTGAGGCACAGCTTTGCCCCCTCGCCCCGCGCTCGGGGAGAGGGTTGGGGTGAGGGGACCGCCCGACCACGCCGCTGACGGTGCCGGATCTTCATGGGGTGAGCGAGGAGGCCGTCGATGTTTCCGACGGCTCCGATTGACCCGGATCCGCCGTCCGGCGTCCGGCGTCCGCCGTCGACCGCTCGGTTCCAGATCTGCGCCGTGAGACCCGGGCTGGCCGGCTCAGGAAACCGGCGGGAAGAATGTGACCGACGTCACCGTCTCGAGGTTTTCAAGGTTCTCGGCGCCCTCGGCGATGCCGGAGAGCTTCTCGGAAAACCTTCCCAGCGCCTTCGAGGCTTCGTCGTACTGCTTCTGCGTATTGGAGAGGTGCACGCGGACCTTCGCAAAAGGATCTTCGACGCGTCCCCAGAGACGCGTCAGGTCCGAAAGCCGCTCCTGGATCTCGAGCGCGCTGCGCTGAAGCTCCATCCCTTTCATCCCCAACGCAACCGTTGCGAGGTACGCGTAGAGGAGGCGCGGCGAGACGGGGAAAACCTTTCGCTCCATGGCGTAGTCGGCGAGCCCCTGCCCTTCCGCTTCTTCGCCGACGATCTCGCAGTAGATGGCCTCCGCGGGAACGTACATGAGCGCGAAGTCGAACGTCCCCGCCTCCGGGCGAATGTAGCGGCTCCGGATCGCCTCGACGTGTTTCCTGACGTCGGATGCAAATTCGCGGTGCGCGCGGCGGCGGTCCGGCTCTTCGGCCGCCTCGCGCGAGCGACGGAAATTCTCGAGCGGAAACTTGCTGTCGACCGGCACGATCCGTTCTCCGACGAAGATCGCCGCGTCGACGACCACGTTGTCCGGAAAGCGGTACTGCATCTCGAAGCCCTGCGCGGGCAGCACCTGCCGCAGCGTCTGTTCGAGGAAGGCCTCGCCGAGCGCGCCCCGGAGCTTGGGAGGCTTCAACAGGTCTTCGAGCCGGGTGACGTCCCCGGCGAGCTTCTCGATCTTCTGCGAAGCCTCGTAGATCTGCCCCATCCTCTGCCCGACGTCCTGGAGCAGCTTGCCGGAGGCGCCCAGGTGATCGGAGAGGTTTTTCTGCCCGTCCACCAGGCGCTGCTCGACACCCTGCACCCTCTCCTCGACGGACCGCCGGAGCTCGTCGAACCGCCGGTCGAGAGACTCGGACGCGCCGCGCGCGGCGGAGGAGTCGACGAGCAGCCGATCGAGCCGGGTCGAAGCCTCCCGCGACCGGGAGAGCAGAGCGAAGGCCGCCCCCGCGATCGCGATGGCGACCGCCACGAGAAGGACTGTGAGAGTGGTCATGTATCGGAACGATAGTAAGCGGGATGGACAGATGAAGTCCGAGCGAGGGCACCACCGGAATTCGCTCAAACCCGATCAACCCGTCCCGCCCCGAGCGCGGGAGGAGGGAGGTGGCGCATCGGCCGGACTCGCGAGTGGGCACGGCCTGCCGTGCGGGCCCCCTTCTATGACGCGTCGCCTGTCAAGCCTTCTCGTTGATTGAGGTTAAGTTTTCTTTGGCGATACCTCCGGAGGGTTTGAGGTGCGTGGCGGCTGGGTGGCGAGTTCGGGCCAGGAGACCTCGAACGACCTTCT
>JBBSGZ010000250.1:0-1865 GCA_038253555.1 Thermoanaerobaculia bacterium | reverse complement strand
CGCTGCGGCTCCCGCAGCGGGAGGCTCCTCCTTCCCTTCGGTCAGGAGACTCCTCCCGCTGCGAGCGTAGCCACCATCGTGGTGGAGGCGCAGCTCTGCCCCCTCGCCCCGCGCTCGGGGAGAGGGTTGGGGTGAGGGGGCCCGCAGGGTGGGCCGAGGTATTTTCCCAGTGCGGCGATCACGCCTGACTGACTCGCTTCTCCGCGGAACGCTTGTTGCACGGCCGCCGGGCGGAGGAACGCCATGACAGAGAAGGCCCTGGATCGTTGCGTCGAGCAGCTCAACTCCCTTCTCAGGGGAGAGATTTCGGCGGCGGAGACTTACAAGATCGCGATCGACAAAGTGGGCGGCGACCGGCAGGGAGAGGGTCTCCAGCTGCGAGCGATCGCGCAGGAGCATGGGGAGCATGCCCAGCGGTTGCGAGACGAGATCCGCCGGGCGGGCGGCGAGGCGGACGATGCGTCGGGGGCCTGGGGCGCATACGCCAAGACAATCCAGGCAACGGCGAGTCTCTTCGGCGATGCCTCCGCCTTAAAAGCCCTGAAAGAAGGCGAGGAGCACGGCCTCAAGGATTATCGCGAGGCGATCGAGTCTGTCGACGAACCGGCCCGCCGTCTCATAACGGAATCGCTCCTCCCGGCCCAGCAGCGGCACATCACGACCCTCGATGCGTTGATCGCCGCGCAGAAGGGTTAGGGCGGACCGGACCGCTCCGCGGACGACCCACCGGCGTGGCCGGCTAGTACACCCCTCCGGTCAGATGAACGAGGGCGGTCCACACCCCGCGCACGAAGCGGAACGTGACGAGTGGGACCAGAACGGCCGCCGAGCACCAGACGATGAGGCTCGTGCGAAGCGTCCAGAGCGGCCCGAAGCCGACGCCGATCATCAGCAGAAAGGCCGTGAAGAACGTATTGATATCGAGAGAGCCGACCCATTGCCCGTGCTCCCTGGCAAAGGAAACGCCGCACGCGTTGCAGTGGTCCCACATGACGAAGTAGCTCCGGAAGAGCTTTCCGACCCCGCACACCGGGCATTTCAGACGCAGGCCTCTCCAGACGACTCTTTTCCAGTAACCCTCGGGCCAGCGGGGCGTCCTCTTCGCCGTGGATCGCCACGGGAGAACCGGAGGAACGGGGGGAACGGAGTCGTCGGGTTTCATTACCCGATGCTAGCGCGTGATCGCGCCAGAGGCAGGTGAAAGAGATATTCGGAAGCGGAGGACAGCGCCCGGGAGAGGCCTCGGCCCGGCACGGAAAGTGCTCTACTTTTCCTCGGTCCGGCCTGAGCCGGTTCCCCGAACCCGAAGTAAGGAGTTGTCGATGGCCCGATCCAGATTTTCCGCCCGAGACCTCGCCCCCGTGTTGATTCCGCTCGTGACCCGGGTTGCCGTGCCCATGGCGATGCGCAGCTTCCGGAAGGGTTCCAACGATTTAAACGACGCGTTTGAAGGCGTCCGCGATCGTATGGACAAGAACGTGAAGCGAACTCGCTCGGACTTCGACGACGTCCGCGATGAAGCTGTCGTCCGCGGGCGCAAGCTCGTGGATGAGGCCGTCAAGCACGGCACCGAGCTTCTCGACCTGATCAGCTCGAAGGGCCTCGGCGCCGCCGAGGATTGGGCGAAGACGATCACCAAGCCCAAACGCAGCTTCCCGTGGGGCAAGCTCCTGGCCGTGGCGGCGATCGCCGGCGTCGGAGTGATGATCTACAACAGAGACTGAACCGTCGCCTCCGCTCACTCCGGGACGCGCTCACGCGCCGGCGAGCGGCTCGCCTGTAGTGGAGTCGCAGCCCCTCGCCCCGCGCTCGGGGAGAGGGTTCGAGTGACGGGGCCCGCAGGCAGTCGAGCGCACTTGCCACTG
>JBBSGZ010000249.1:0-1985 GCA_038253555.1 Thermoanaerobaculia bacterium | reverse complement strand
TCGACCTCTGGTACTTCGATCTCCAGCCGGGAAGCCCCACGTATGACCCGAAGATGCGCAACCCGATCTACCGAGGCCAGCCGGATTCCTTCACGGAAAATAACGCGCTCTCCGTCGGCGCGGACGGCGGCGGCGACGTCGACCTCGCGGTGGGTTTCGACAGCGCGCCGGGCGGCGGGCCGCCTCTCCTCGCCTCGTCGAGCCTCGTGCTGGCGAACATCTCCACGCAGAGATCCTCGGATCGGGGCGTGAGCTTTCTTCAGAACCCCGCCGGGAGCGCCACCGGGGGCGTGCCAGTCGACGACCGGCAGTGGCTCGAGTTCTACGGGAACAACACGGTCTACCTCCTCTATCGCACGGTCGCGCCGGCGGTGACGCAGATCCAGAGGTCAATCGATGGAGGCCTGACGTACGGGCCCGCGGCTACCGCGGGGGCGATCGGGCAGGTTGGAGGAATCGACGTCGACCAGAACGACGGCACGGTCTATGTCAGCGGCAGCAGCGGCAAGGTCTGCGTCGGGATTCCGCCGGCCGCCGGGCTCGCGCCGGCGACCTACACCTGCCATCAGGCGGCCAGCGATTCGAACGGCGTGGCGCACCTCTTCTTCCTCGTCAAGGTGGCCGCCGACGGGACCGCGTACGTCGCTTATTCCAACGATCACGCGATCTATCTCGCGCATTCGACGGACAAGGGGAACACCTGGAGCCAGCCCGTGCGCGTGAGTGACGGGCCGGAGACGGCCACGAGCGTCCTTCCCGCCATCGAGACGGGCCCGGCGCCGGGGTCGGTCGGCATCGCCTGGTACGGAACCACCGAACTGACGAACAACGACAACGCAAACTGGAAGGTCTTCTACGCGGTGACTTTCAACGGGAAGGATGCGAGTCCGTCGTTTCAGCAGGTCACGGCGGGAGATCACGTGATTCACGCGAGCAACATCTCCGAGGGCGGGACGCTCGGCAACGCGAACCGCAACCTCCTCGACTATTTCCAGATCTCGTTCGACCCGACGGGGGCCGCGGTCATCGACTACACCGACGACCACAACGACTTCGACGGGCACACCTACGTCATGCGGCAGATCGGCGGACCCGGCATCCAGGGAACAAACGTCCCGGCCCCGGTCGAAGGAGGCGCCCTGCCGCCGGCGACCGCTCCCGGTCCGAACGATCCGCAGGTGACGGACTTCGCGCAGGACGTGTCGACGGGGCTTCTGGCGGTCATCCCCGCCAACGACCCGCTCGACATCCTCTCGATCAGGTACTCCTGCCAGGATCCGGGCACCGGTCCGATGCTGGTGGTTACCATGAAGGTCTCGGACCTGTCGACGGTGCCCCCGGCGTCGAACTGGAGGATGCACTTCGCGGCGAACGCGCCGGATTCGGTTCTTTCTCCGACCGGCGATTACACGTTCGGCCTCTCCGATCGAGGCGACCAGTTCTACGTGCGGGCATCCACGGACCCCACGCAGACTCCCTTCTCCTTCGGCACGGCGAAGCGCAAGTCCGACGGCACTCTCGCCTATACCGAAGCGGGCCCCGCGGACAGCGGCGCGTTCGACTCGGCGAAGAACACGATCACGGTTGCCGTGTCGCTCTCGAAGCTGAACCAGTTCCTGTCGGCCGGCCACGCGCCCATTGGGGCCGGGTCGGTGCTCGTTGGACTCCGGGGAGGCACTTTTACGTCGGGCGCCAACGCCAAGAGGGACATCGCCCGGGGAGGAACGCAGTACAGGATCGTCTGCTCCAACGGGAACCCCGGCGGCGGGCCGGGCGGCGGCCCCGGTTCCGGCAACGGGAACGTCGTGAGAATCACGGGCGGCGGCTCGATCGACGGCAAGCGCGAGAGCTTCACGCTGCAGGTGGAAAACAATTTCAGCGACCCCACGTCTCTCCCGGGCGGCCGGATCCTGTATCACGACAACACGGCGGGGTTCGACATGGTCTCGGACCAGATCACGAGCTTCGTCCAGAGCGGGAACAAC
>JBBSGZ010000248.1:0-2089 GCA_038253555.1 Thermoanaerobaculia bacterium | reverse complement strand
TTCGTCACGAAGGACGGCCGCGTCAAGATCCTCGACTTCGGTCTGGCCAAGCTGACTCACACCGAGGAAGGCGGCCAGGCCACCAATCTCCCCACCGCGACCGCCGGCACCGAGCCCGGAATGGTGCTCGGGACGCTCGGCTATATGTCGCCCGAGCAGGTGCGCGGCAGGCCGGCGGACGCGCGAAGCGACATCTTCTCCTTCGGAGCGATCCTCTACGAAATGCTCGCCGGGCAGCGGGCCTTCCGTGGCGATTCCGCAGCGGACACCATGTCGGCCATCCTGAAGGAAGATCCGCCCGATCTCTCGGTCACCAATCAGAACGTCTCCCCGGGCCTCGAACGCGTCATCCGCCACTGCCTCGAGAAAAGCCCCGAGCAGCGCTTCCACTCCGCACACGATCTCGCGTTCGATCTGGAAGCGCTGTCCGGCGTTTCGCTCACGCGTGGGGCGGCTTCTATGCCCAGGATTCGTGGTCGATTTCCTTCGAAAGCGATCCTCGCGGCCTCGCTCGCGGCGCTCGCGGCCGGCCTTCTTGCGGGACGGCTGATCTGGAGGGCGAGCCCGCTCTCCGCTCCTTCCTTTCACAGGCTCACGTACGGCCGGGGCCCCATCGGGTCCGCCCGCTTCGCCCCCGACGGCCGGACGATCGTGTACGCCGCGTCCTGGGACGGCGCCCAAAAACCTCAGCTCTATTCCGTGCGCGTCGAGAGTCCTGAGTCGCTCAATCTGACCCTCCGGGGAAACGTCGAGTCGGTCTCCCGCACCGGCGACATGCTCGTCTTGAACGCCCTCGACTTCTCGACCGGATACGCGAGGAAAGGCATACTCTCGCAGACGCCCTTGTCCGGCAGCGCGCCCCGCGACCTTTTAGACGACGTCAGCAGCGCCGACTGGTCGCCGGACGGCCGCGCTCTCGCGGTCGTCCGCGCTCCCCAATGGCGCTACCGGCTGGAGTTTCCTCTGGGCAAGGTGCTTTATCAAACGACCGGCTGGATCGGCCGTCCCCGTGTGTCGCCAGGGGGGGACTTGGTCGCGTTCTTCGACCATCCGGTCTTCGGGGACGACCGCGGTTCCCTCGCGATCGTGGACCTGGCAGGAAAGAAACGAACACTGTCCTCGGGCTGGGAGAGCGAACAGGGAATCGCGTGGTCCGTCTCCGGCGAGGAGATCTGGTTCACGGCAACGCAGGCGGGAAGCTCCCGGGCTCTCTACGCCGTCACGACCTCCGGCCGCCAGCGGCTGGTGGCGAGGACGCCTGGTGGAATGCTGCTCGAGGACATCTCGGGCGATGGGCGCGTGCTTTTCATTCAGAGCAACGCGCGCCTGGGATTCCTCGGACTGCTCCCCGGAGACGCGAGAGAGCGGGACCTCTCGGGCCTCGAATGGTCGTATGGCCCGCTCCTGTCGGAAGACGGCAAGACGGCGGTTTTCACGGAGCAGGGGGAGGCGGGGGGCCCGGGTTACTCGGTGTATATGCGGAAACTCGACGGCTCGGCGCCCGTGCGTCTGGGCGAAGGAAACGCTCTCGCTCTTTCTCCCGACGGCAAATGGGTCCTGACCTGTCTGCTCCGCTCGACGCCCCCATCCATCGTGCTCCTGCCGACCGGCGCGGGAGAGCCGCGGGCCTTTCCGAAAGATGCGATCGATCACTCGAACGGACTTTTCGGAGCCTTTCTGCCGGATGGCAAGCGCGTCATCTTCGGAGGAAACGAACCGGGTCGGCCGCCGCGCGTCTTCCTTCAGGACCTCCAGGGAGGAGCGGCGCGGCCCGTCAGCCCCGAGGGAGTGACCGCCAGGGCCATCTCGCCGGACGGCGCCTCCCTCGTGGTCCATACAGCGGAGCAGGGGTTTGGGATCGCACCCCTGGAAGGCGGGCCCGCCCGACCCATTCCGGGCATCGATCCGACGGACCGGCCGCTGCGCTGGACCGCCGATGGCCGCTTCCTGTTCGTCGGTTCCACCCGGAGAGAATTTCCTTCGCGCGTCTTTCGCATCGAGGTGGCGACAGGGCACCGGGAACTCTGGAAGGAGCTGATGCCCGGCGACCCGGCGGGCCTCACGCTTCTCGCGCCCGCGGCGATCTCGG
>JBBSGZ010000247.1:0-2179 GCA_038253555.1 Thermoanaerobaculia bacterium | reverse complement strand
TTCTGCTCGTCGAGCCACTTCTGAAGCGGGGCGAAATAGTCGCGTATGGCGGTGGCGTCCATCTGCCGCTGGCCGGTCAGCTCTTCGAGGGCGTCGGGCCATGGCCGGCTCTGGCCCATGGCGAGCATCTTCGCGAGACGGTCTCCCGCCGGCCGGTTGCCGTAGATCGAGCAGCGATTGAGGGGACCCTCGCACCCGGCAATCTTCGCGAGCGCGCGGTGGAACTGGAACTGCAGGATGTCCGCGAGAAAGTACCGCGTGTAGGGGACGTTGGCCGCGACGTGATATTTCGCGCCCGGGTCGAAATCCTTCTCGGTGCGACTGCCGGGCGGCGCGACGCCCTGATACTTCAGCCGCAGCTCCCACCAGACGCGATTGTAGTTTTCGGGCGTCACCTCTCCGGAGAACACCTTCCATCGCCACTGGTCGATCAGGAGGCCGAAAGGGAGAAACGCCAGCTTCTCCAGGGCGCGGGACAGCAGAAGTCCCATGTCCTTCGACGCGTCCGGCGGCTGGTCGAGGAGCTTCAACTTCACCAGGTACTCCGGGGTGATCGACAGCGCGATCGTGTCGCCGATCGCCTCGTGAAAGCCGTCGTTCGCGCTGTCGCGAAAAAGGTACGGCTGCGTGTTGTACGCGCGCTGGTAGAAGTTGTGGCCGAGCTCGTGGTGAATGGTCGAGAAGTCTTCGGCCGTGATGTCGATGCACATCTTGATGCGAAGGTCGTTCACGTTGTCGACGTCCCAGGCGCTCGCGTGGCAGACCACCTCGCGGTCGCGCGGCTTGGTGAAGAGAGATCGTTCCCAGAACGACTTCGGCAGAGGCTCGAAGCCGAGCGAAGTGAAAAAGCCCTCGCCGTACCGGACCATCTGGACCGCATCGGTCTTGCGCTGCTTCAGGATGGCGGTCAGGTCATAGCCGGGGTCGGCGTTCTTCGGCGCCACGAGCGGATAGACGTTGGACCAGTCCTGAGCCCACATGTTTCCGAGGAGGTGGGCCGGGATTGGCCCGCTCGCCGGCACCGCGTCCCCATATTTTTCCCGCAGCTTCGAGCGCACGTAAGCATGGAGTGAGACGTACAGCGGCCGCACCTGGTCCCAGAGGCGGTCGAGCTCCCGGGCGAAATCCGCTGGCGGCATGTCGTACTTGGAGCGCCACATCGCCCCCGTGTCGGCGAACCCGAGCTCCCGCGCGCCCTTGTTGGCGAGCTCCACGTACCGGGCGAAGTCCTTCCGCATCGGGACCGCGATCGTGTGCCAGCCGCGCCACACGTCCTCGATCTGCTTCGGGTCGCGGCTGGTGGCCAGAATCCGCGTGATGTCCTCGAGATCGAGGCATTTATCGGATCCCGCCGGGCAGTACTTGCCCTTCCCGTAAGTGCCCTCGAGACCCGCGACGATGCGCGTCAGCTCCTCGCTTTCCTTCGGGCTCGACGGCGCGGCGAGAGTGAGCGAGTTCTTGAGCAGCCCGATCTTGCGCGCGACTTCGGCCGGAAGCCGGAGGCCGTCGTACCGCGCCGCCTTCTTCGCGTACGCCGCCGTGGCGGCGATCACGCGCTCGTTGGCGCGCGCCGCGAGGATCTCCGTGTCATCCGTGATGTACGTCGATTGCACCCAGCCCGCGCGCGAGGCTTCGTTCGCGAGCGTGAGAAGGGCGGTCTCGGCCTCGGTGATGAACGCCTGCGCTTGCGCCGCCGTGGGAGCGCCGCCCTTTCCGGCCGCGGACTTGACGGGGCGCGCCGCCGGTTTCTCAAGACGCACGGCGGGCTCCGAGGCCGACGCAAGCGCCGCCGCGAGCAGCAACGGAAGCAGCGCAAGACAGTGGATCTGTCGTCTCATCTTTCAATCCGTCTCCCCGGCGCAGAGAAACCTTGCCCGTGGGAATTCTTCCACGATACGGGCCGGAATCGGCAAACGGAAACGCAGCCAATCCTTTCTCGCCCGTTTCGACAGCCGACGGTGAGCGACTCGGGATCCGCGGGGCAAACCTGGCGTCGCCAGCCGTCGTAGATCAGGTCGGCAGGCGCCGCACCTCGGAACGCGGAACGATTGTTCAGAGATTGAGCGCTAATCCTTTGGCCCGCGCCTGGATGGATTGATCCTTCTCTTTCGACGCTCCGAGATCTTCCGGTAGAGGGTTCCTCGAGGCAGGCCGCAGCTTGCAGCGATCTCGGCAATGG
>JBBSGZ010000246.1:0-2262 GCA_038253555.1 Thermoanaerobaculia bacterium | reverse complement strand
TCCGGATGGCCAACGGCGGCTCGATCGGGCGGCGCCGGGACGGACTGGCCAATCACAACCTGGACATGGGCGCGATCTTCGCGACCGCGACCAACTCGCGAGCGCTCTACCCCGTCCTGCAGCTCACGCTGAAAGCGAATGGCGGCAAGACCCTCGGCCGGGCACCGACGGGGTTGACGCCGGACTCGACGGAGGCGGAGGTCGACGCCTACCTCTCCAACAAGAAGTTCTATCCCGTGGGGATGTTCGACGACACCTTCGATGGCAACGGCGACCCGATGCACAACACGCCGCTGTTTCGTCAGGATCTGGCCGCGCCGTTCGGGAGCGAGGGAACGATCGCCCGGCTGGACAACTTCAGCAACCTCGTCTACACATCGCTCTTCGATCAAACCACCCTGACCACTCCGGGCGGACGCGCGTTCCTTCACAAGCTGGGAGGAGCGGCAGGCGATGAGATCGCGGACGGCTACGTCAAGGTCCTCGCCGCCACGGGCGTCAAGGGATATCCCTACGTCAAGGCGGCCGCGCATCCGAACCCGGGGAGCGAAGACGCTCCGGTCGGCGTTCGGGTCGACAACGGGAAGCTGCTGGACTTGAATGCCTACCTCGCACAGTTGGCGGCCCCACCGGGGGCGAAGGTCGACGCCGCGGCTTCGGAGCGCGGGCGTCAGACATTCCGCACCGCGGGGTGCACCAGTTGCCACAACGTCGACCAGAGCAAACCTGTCCCCACCTCGGTCCTCGCGATGAACAGAGTCTTCCCGGGCGACAACCCGGTCGTCCTGGCGCAGCGGGAGCCGCCGCTCAACCCGGTCGTGAACACGCCCGACTCCATCTTTGACGACAAGATGGCGGTGGTCAACGCCAGCCTTCGTGGCGAGGTCCGCGGTCTCGCGCTGCCTCTGTTGCTGGACCTGGCGCGCAAACCGGTGTTCCTGCACGACAACTCGGTCGCGAACCTCGATGAACTGTTCGACTCGAAACGCGGCGCCAAGGCGCCTCATCCGTTTTACCTCTCCGATCGCAAGAAACGCGCGGACGTCGTGGAGTTTCTGAAGAGCCTCGACACGGGCAACCCCATTCCGAGGTGAAAAGGCTTCCGACTGCCGTCGCCCGGAACCGGATGTCGTCGATCGCTGAGGAGCCACCGATATTACAGAGCACACCAGGGAAACTGATTTCTCTCGAACCCCTCTACATCCGCCGGACGGCTCCCCGGGACTGCCGTGACCGAAAACCGCTGACTGGGAGCGTGACGAAAAAGTGATGAGCAGAGTCGGCCAGATTCGGAGCCTTCGGAATGGAACTTGCTCCTCATCTGAATCGACTCCATAACCAGTCCGGCCCTCCGCACTATCAGGAGATGCTTCTCATGCGTTGCTCACAACCCTCCCGCATCGTCCCGTTTCTCGTTTCTCTCGCGTTGCTCGCGATCGGATTGCCCGAAACAGTGCGAGCCGCCGATTCCTCGGGCGCCGTGTACACGATGACGAACGCCGGCGCAGCGAACGTTGTCATCGCCTACGCCCGCGCCGCCGACGGAACTTTGACGCCCAATGGCGCGTATCCGACCGGCGGCAAGGGCACGGGTATGCCGCGGCTCGGCTCGCAAGGTTCTATCGTGCTCACCGAGAATCATCGCTGGCTGCTGGTCGCAAACCCTGGAAGCGACGACGTCTCCGTGTTCGCGGTCGCCTCGGACGGAAAGCTCACCCTGACCGATCGTGAGCCGTCGGATGGCGATCGGCCCGAGAGCGTAACGATCGACGGCCACCTCGTCTACGTGCTCAACACCGGCGCTCCGAGCAACATCTCGGGTTTCACACTCGACGCGCAGGGGCGGCTGACGCCGCTGCCCGGCACGCGACGTCGCCTGAGTCAGCCGGACGCTCTGCCAGCAGAGGTGCAATTCAGCCCGGATGGGAACACTCTCGTCGTGACCGAGCGCAATACCGGCCTGATCGACACGTTCCAGATCTCGCACTCCGGCCGCCCGAGCGGCGTCATGTCACACCAGGGCAGCGGCATTGGACCGTTCGGTTTCGCCTTCCGGTCGGACGGTGTCTTCGTCGTGACAGAGTCCTTCGACGGCGCCCCGGGCCTGGCTGCGGCCTCGTCCTATTCGCTCGCCCGCCCTCACCGCTTCCAGTGGATCAGCGCCACCGTCCCGGACACCCAGACGGACGTCTGTTGGACGGTCATTACGAAAGATGAAAAGTACGCATACATCACCAACAACGGAAGCGGAACGATCTCGAG
>JBBSGZ010000245.1:0-2281 GCA_038253555.1 Thermoanaerobaculia bacterium | reverse complement strand
TTCGATCAGGCACCCGACAAACGCGGGCTCGTCCATCAGAAGGAGAATGTCCAGAGAGTCGCCGTCGTCGCCGAGAGTCGACGGGATGAACCCGAAATCGAAGGGGAAATACGCGCCCGCCGGCAGAACGCCCGCGAGCTTGAAGAGTCCGCGTTCGTCGTCGAACTTGAACTTGTTGCGGCTGCCTTTCGGGGTGTCCACGATGGCGTGGACGATCCCGGTCTTGCGATCGAACGGGGGCAGGTCGTCTCCGGACTGAAGAGGGCGCCTGGACCTGGCCTTCATGAGAATCCGTTTCGCAAGAACGGTTCCAGTCGAACGCGTTTGATTCGCGCTGCGTGAGCGGTGTGGTTTTCACAGCCGTGCGGATTGCCGGCGCGTCAGCCGAGAGGAGTTACTTCCAGCCTGAAACGACGAACAGGTCCGAGGCGAGCACCCGATTGTGCGTGTAGCCGTAGGAGCGGCCGTCCCGGGTGATGATCACGTTGTCGATGCGGATCAGTCCGGCTCGCTCCGCCGGCATCAGCTCTTTCCACCGTTGTCGGGTGGCCGACGAGATGGCGTACCGATCGATCTCGAGCGGCAGCGCCCCGTAGCGCGTGACGTAGAGGCTGTCGCCATCCGAGCTCCACTGAAGGATCTCGTCTTTCGGATCGAGCCCGGGAAGGGGGCGCGGCGGCCCGCCCGCGACCGGATAGATCGCCCATCTGTCGTCGGCACCCTTCAGGATGACGCGGTCACCGCCGGGCGAAACCGGGCCCGCGCCCCGAATTCCTTCCGGGGTGAACGCGCGGGGAGGGGAGCCCGGCTCGATCAGATAACCGCGCGGTCCGTGCTTCGGCTCCATGGCGCCCGCCAGGAGGCGTCGTCCGTCGGGCGGCAGGAACCCCCCGCCGATAACCTGAAGCGTCCCCGTCTCGATCGTCCGGGGTGCGCCCGCACCCGTGGGAAGCAGGACCAGACGCGGCTGCGCTCCCCGCAGAAGGGAAAGGGCCCATTTGCCGTCGGGGGAAAGATCTTGCGCCTCGCCGTCGCCCAGTCGAACGGCCGGCGATCCGTCGGTCTTGCGGATGTAGACCGATCCTTTTTCGCCGCCGCCTTCGCCCTGTTCGCTCGAGAGAAGTTGGAGCCCGTCCGCCGACAGAGCGGCCGCGTGGGACTCCTCGAGCCACGAGAGATTTCTTTCTTTTTCCTGGTCTGACGAGAAGAGGATCTCGTGGTCGCCGACCTCGCGCTCCACGAGAACGTGGCCGTCGGGTGAGAAATCGTGAAGCACCTCGTCGTCTGTCAGAGAAGAAACGAGGCGGATCTTACCGGCCAGATCGATCGCACGAACCGCGATTCCCGTGGAGAGGTCGATGCCGATGAACCAGATCTCCCTTCCCGAGGGGTGCCAGGCGAAGGTGTCGATGGAGATCCAACCCTTCGTCAGAAATCGATGCTCTCCATTCCTCGCGACGACGATCAGGCTGTTGCCGGTGGGTCCCCGCTCGACGAGAGCGACCGACTTGCCGTCCGGCGAAACGCGCACGCGGCCCAGCTCACCGTGGGATGCATAGACGCGCCGCCCGATCGGAAACTCGACCGCGGATTCGCCGCCGACGGGCCGGATGACGGCAAGCTCGGTTCCGTCCGGCGACCAGTCCGCGTCCGCGACGTCCTCCAGGATCTCCCGGGGCGCTCCCCCGGTTAAGGGAACGCGGGCGAGGGTTCCAACGCCGAGAGTGCCGTAGACGTTCGATTTCTTGAGCAGGAGCGCGAGCTCGCCGGTCGAAGAAACCGACAGCAGGTTCGCGTTGACGATGCCGAGAGGGCGGGACTCCGGGCTTCCCACATGCGCGAGGAAGATTTCTGCGGGGCGGTCTCCCCACGCCGCGCTGTAGACGACGTTCTGCCCGTCCGGAGCGAACCGCGCGAACAGGACGTTCCCGCGGCGGAAGGTCAAACGGCGGTGAACGACGGGCGGGGCCTCGTTCCTTCCCGACGGCGCGCCTGTCCGACGCCCCGCGAAGAACGTCGCCGCGAGGATGGCGACCCCCGCGGCCGAGCCGAGCAGGAGTTTTCGCAGCGGTCGGGACCCGGCGGAGGCGACGGATCCGGTCTGTGCGGGCGAAGAAACTCCGGATAGCGCTTCGAGGTCGAAGGCGAGGTCGTGGGCGGAGTGGAATCTCTGTTCGGGATTTTTCTCGAGGCAGTGGCGGACGACGCGTTCGAGCCCCGGGGAGATGTTCTGGTTGGTGACGGAGAGGTCCGGCGGGTCTTCCCGCAGGATCGCGCTCAT
>JBBSGZ010000244.1:0-2330 GCA_038253555.1 Thermoanaerobaculia bacterium | reverse complement strand
CATCGAAGAACTGATGATTGCGGTCAACGGCGTCACGGCGCGCTTTCTCGAATCGAAAGGCTTCGCGTCGCTGCGGCGCGTGGTTCGCTCTCCCGAGCGGTGGCAGCGCATCGTCGAGGTCGCCAAGGAGCAGGGAGAGAGCCTGCCTCCCGAGCCCGATTCCAAAGCCCTCGAGACTTTCCTGGCTCGCCGCCGCAAGGCCGATCCCGTCCGGTTTCCCGACCTCTCGCTCGTGATCGTGAAGCTCATGGGCGCGGGAGAGTACGTGGTCGAGCGTCCCGGCGGAGCTCCCGTCGGCCACTTCGGGCTTGCCGTTCGGGACTACACGCACTCGACGGCTCCCAACCGGCGGTTTCCCGATCTGATCACGCAGCGTCTTCTGAAAGCGGCGCTGACCGGGGCGGCCTCTCCCTACGCCGGCGCGGAGCTCGAGGATCTCGCCCGCCACTGCACGGAGCAGGAGGACGACGCGGACAAGGTGGAGCGCCAGGTCCGCAAATCCGCGGCCGCGCTGCTGCTCGAAAACCGCATCGGGCAGCGTTTCGAGGCGATCGTCACGGGCGCTTCGGAGAAGGGAACCTGGGTCCGCATCCTGGCGCCCCCGGTCGAGGGCAAGCTCGTGCACGGCTCGGACGGCCTCGAGGTCGGGCAGAAGCTGCGCGTGAAGCTGATCTCGACCGACGTCGACCGGGGATTCATCGACTTCGTCCGGACCGGCTAGCCCCCGCAAACCTCGGGGCGCACGCTTCGTATGTTCCGGGGAAAGGGGGATCCATGCTCGCAAGGACTCGACGCCTTCTGCTTTCCGCCGCGGTCCTGGGAGGCATGGTGCTGAGCGCCGCGCTGGGCGCGCCCGGAGACGATCTCGCGACCCGGAGGAAGGCGTTTTCGGACCTCCTGGCCGAGCACTGGGAGTACACCCTCTCCCACAACCCCGAATTCGCCTCGATGCTCGGCGACAAGCGCTGGAACGACAAGGCGTCGGACCTGTCCGAACGCGAGATCCTGGCCGATCAGCAGAAGGACCGCGAGTGGCTCGCCCGGCTGGAGGCGGTGGACACCGGCGGATTTCCGGAGCAGGAGGCTCTCACGAAGATCCTGCTTCTCCGCGGGCTCAGGGAGTCGATCGCGAACGAGCGGTTTCACAGCTGGGAGATGCCGGTCAGCCAGTTCGGAGGGCTCCATCTGCAGGCCCCGCAGCTCGTTTCGCTCCTTTCGTTTGCGACGGTCAAGGACTACGACGACTACAACGCGCGCTTGAAGCAACTTCCCGGACAGTTCGAGGACGTCACTGCGCGGATGCGCAAAGGCATGGCCGACGGCCTCATGCAGCCCCGCTTTCTGCTGGAGAAGGTCGTGACGCAGAGCGGCGGGATCGCCGCGCAGAAGCCGGAGGACACGCCTTTCGCCCGCCCTCTCGGCACGATTCCCGCCACGTTCCCGCCGGAAGACCGGGCGCGCTTGAGGGAGCAGATCTCGACCACGATCCGGGAATCCGTGCTGCCGGCGTATGCCCGGTTCACCGAGTTCGTCCGGACCGAATACGCTCCGAAGGGACGGACGGAGCCGGGGATGTGGTCCCTGCCGGACGGCGAAGCGCGCTACGCCTCCCAGGTGAAGCGTCTGACCACGACGGACCTCACGCCCGAGGAGATCCACCGGATCGGTCTGGCGCAGGTCGCCGAAATCGAAAAACAGATGCGTGTCATCGCGAAGAAGCTTGGTTTTGCAGACTTGAAGACGTTCAACACCTCCATCGAAAAGGACCCCAAGCGCCACTACCGCGACCGCGAAGAGATCCTGACGGCCTACCGCCGGTACATCGACCAGATGCGCCCTCGGCTGCCGAAGCTCTTCGGACGGCTTCCGAAGGCGCAGGTCGAGGTTGCCGCCGTCGAGGCATTTCGCGAGAAGGAGGCCTCCGGGGCGCAGTACAACACCGGCGCGAAGGACGGTTCGCGGGCGGGCCGCGTGATGGTCAACACCTCGCAACCCGAGTCCCGCAAGTCGATTTCGACGGAATCGACGGCATATCACGAGGGTGTTCCCGGCCATCACCTGCAGCTCTCGATCGCGCAGGAGCAGGACGAGCTGCCTCCCGTCCGGCAGCAGACGGGATACACCGCGTTCGTCGAAGGGTGGGCGCTTTACTCCGAGCGGCTCGGGAAAGACGTCGGTTTCTACAAGGACCCGTACAGCGACTACGGACGGCTGCAGGACGAGATGCTCCGGGCGATCCGGCTCGTCGTCGACACGGGGTTTCATTACAAGAAGTGGAGCCGTGAGCAGGTTGTGCAGTTCTTTCATGACCACTCGGCAATCGATGAAGT
>JBBSGZ010000243.1:0-2345 GCA_038253555.1 Thermoanaerobaculia bacterium | reverse complement strand
GTGATCGGCTCGGAGACGGAGAGCCAGATGGCGACCCCCGTGGGAAGTCACGACGGCGGCATCGCCGCACACAACGCCCTCTCGGGTGAACAGCCGCGGGCGGTGGACCATCGGGTCATCCCGCGCACGATCTTCACCGATCCCCAGGTCGCCGTCGTCGGCATGACGGAAGAAGAGGCGATCGCGGCAGGCCACCGCTGCTGGTGCAACACGCTTCCGATGTCTCTGGTGCCCCGCGCCGGCGCCATTCGCGACACGCGTGGGATCGTCAAGATGGTCGCCGACGCCAGGACCGACGAGGTGTTGGGCGTCTCGATGGTGGCTCCGAGCGCGGGAGAGGTGATCCACGAAGCCGCGATGGCGCTCCGCTTCCGCGCGAAGCTTGCCGACTTCATCGATCAACTCCATGTCTATCCGACGATGGCGGAGGCCTTGAAGATCGTGGCGATCTCTCGTTTCAAGGATCCGGCCAGGCTCTCTTGCTGCGCGGAGTAGCTGATCACTCGGCAGTTGTCGGTTGGTAGCACTCGCTCTGAAGAAAACCGCGGAAGCGCTCACGGGACGCCGGATTCGAACTCGGGGTATCGGCCCAGATGTCGGGTGCAATGTTTAATAGCCGCTCACAGTCGGCGCCGGGAAGGGGCCGTTCTTGTACTCGAGGCGAATCGAGACGGGCGAGATGGCTTTCCCGTCGCCCTCGGCGTACGGATAGATGAAGTAGTTCAGCGTCTCGGCGCAAGGCGGCGGGTCGAGCTTCAAGTTCCGCCCGACCGTGAACTGCACGCGGTCTGGATCGAGGTGGCCGAAGAGATAGGCGCGCCTCCTGGGATCCGTCGCCTTCGAGGCGTCCGAAGCGTCCACGGGGACCCATCCGTGCCCCTCCAGGTAGAACTCGGCCCAGCAGTGATATCCGGCGATCGTGCCCTCGGCCTCGGGTTTCAGCGGAAAACCTATTATGAAGCGCGACGGAATGCCATCCGCGCGCGCGAGCGACATGAAATAGGAGTGGAAGTCGGTGCAGTTGCCCTTCTTGACGTCGCAGGCGCGCTCAGTGTCGCCCTGGCCCCAACCCGACGCGACCTTGTCGTATGTCATCGTGTCGACGATGAAATCGTAGATGGCCCGCGCCTTCGCCTCCGGGGTCCTCGCGCCCAGAGTCACCTGCTTTGCGATGCGGCGAATTCGCGGCGAGAGAGTCACGAGCTTCTCCTCGCGCAGATAGCGCGTGAGCTCTTCCGCGGAAGGCTTGGACGCCGCGACGGACCCTCCGACGCCCGCTTCGCGGCGCTCGGCCTCGAAGCGCACGCGGATCTCGAGGGGACCCGCTCTCGGGCTATCGGTCGAGAAATAGAAATAGGCGTCGCCATTCTCCTTCTCGTGCCGGATGCTGCCTTCGTAGGGGCATTGGATTCTTAGGTTTCCGATCGTCTGGTCGGCACTGTCGACCGGGAGCGGGACCCAGACTTCCAGACGCGAGAGTCCCGCAGGCACGTCGGCCACGGTGGCGACGTAGGTCGCCTCGAAGGACCGGGCGGCCGTCGGCGCGGCTGAGCCCGGCGACGCCAGGAAGGCTACGCTGAGAGCGAGGATTGCGACGTGAAGAGAATTCCGCATGGTGACCTCCTCACTTGGGCGGTTCGAGAACTTGTGAGCACCCACTCCCGGGCGAGAACTTCGTCGCGGTTCGCGAAGGGTAAGATCCGGTAGGTTGCTCGTCGCCGAGGAGACCCGGGCGGCTTTTCTCCGCTCAAGGCACGCGCGCAATTGTAGCCGCACCACGCCCGGCTCGACCTGACCGGCGCGGAGGCCCCCTCGCCGGGGTAGCAGGATCGACACTCCAGCCCGATCGGGTCCGCCAGGACGGTAGGGCGGACGAGCGCAATCACGAGCAGGGTGGGCTGGCGGCCGGTCACAAACGTCTCCTCGGCGCCCGAACACGTTCTCAGACCCTCACATTTCCATGGCCGGGCCGGATGTCGTATCGCTGGAACATCGCGTTGGCTTCGAGGGCGTTCGCCCCTTTCTTCATCGTCACGCCTCCGTGATCTCGTAAGCAGTGGTGATCGCGATGGCCGTATGAATCGATCGATAGACCGGACACTTCTGCGCATAGAAACCGTGGACACGCTCGACGGTCTCCCTGACATCCGCCGGAACCTTCAGGTGAAACAGGACCTGAATCCGCTTGATGACGAGCACGCCGTCCTCGTTCTCGATTTCGCCTCGGACATCCGCGGTGAGCTTCCCGTGGCTCGCGTCGATCTTGCGCGCCTCCAGCGCGCCCCCGAAGGTTCCGAGGAGTCACCCACCGGCCGCGGCCACGACGTAGTCGAGCGTCGTCGCGT
>JBBSGZ010000242.1:0-2441 GCA_038253555.1 Thermoanaerobaculia bacterium | reverse complement strand
TTCTATGCCGCCGGCGGAGAGCCTTCGTCGCGGATCGCGGCGCAGGGCTCGGTTCCGCTCGCCGTCACGGACCTGACGGCCCTTTCTTCGAGCGAGGGAGAGGAGGCGGCGGCGCGCGCCGCGCGGGAAGAGGAACAGACTCCCTTCGACCTGGCGAACGGGCCGCTTTTCCGGGCGCGGCTGTTGCGGCTTGCCGGCGACGAGCACGTCTTCGTGATGGCCAACCACCACATCGTGAGCGACGCGTGGTCGGCGGGCATTCTCTTCCGTGAGCTCGGCGCGCTTTACGGAGCGTTTGCGAACGGGCGTCCGTCGCCGCTGCCGCCGCTGCCGGTGCAGTACGGCGATTTCGCGGAGTGGCAGCGCGGCGCGGATCACGCGGAGGCCCTTTCGAGGCAGCTGTCGTACTGGAAGGCCAGGCTGGAGGGAGCGCCCGCGGTGCTCGACCTTCCGACGGACCGGCCGCGACCCGCGGTGCAGGGCTTTGGCGGGCGGCGAGAGTCGGCGAGCTTCTCGGAATCGACGACGGCGGCGCTGAGCGCCTTC
Organism: Thermoanaerobaculia bacterium; assembly: GCA_038253555.1. GTDB lineage: Bacteria > Acidobacteriota > Thermoanaerobaculia > UBA5066 > Gp7-AA6 > JALYUA01. Next base: position 1,895 of record JBBSGZ010000242.1, on the reverse strand, counting down.
GGCCAGAGCGAGGGCCTGACGCTCTTCATGACCCTTCTCGCGGGATTCACGGCGCTGCTGTCGCGCTTCACCGGGGCCGCCGACGTCGTTGTCGGATCTCCCATCGCCGGCCGGACGCGTCCGGAGCTCGAGGGCCTGATCGGCTGCTTTCTGAACACCCTGGTGCTGCGGACCGACGTGTCGGGGGACCCCTCCTTCCGGGAGCTGGCGCGCCGCGTTCGCGAGGCGTCGCTGGGCGCCTTTTCCCACCAGGACCTCCCGTTCGAGAAGCTCGTCGAAGAACTGAATCCCGACCGGAGCTTGAGCCACAGCCCGCTCTTCCAGGTGATGTTCATGCTGCAGAACGCTCCGAAGTCTGATCTCGAGATGGAGGGGCTCGAGGTGGAGTCGGTGCCGTTCGCGCTTTCGACCTCGAAGTTCGACCTCACGGTGTCGCTTTCTCCGGCGGGCGGGCGACTCGGCGCGCGGGCGGAATACGACGTGGATCTCTTCGAGGGCGAGACGATCGCGCGCTGGCTGCGGCACTTCGAGGCGCTGCTGGAATCGGCGCTGCGCGATCCCGACGCGCCGATCTCGACGCTGCGGCTTCTGACGCGGGAGGAGGAGCGGCGGGTGGTGATCGACTGGAACCGGACGGAGGCGCCGCTGCCTGTGGAAGGGCCGCTTCCCCGGATGTTCGAGGCGCAGGCGGCGGAGACCCCGGAAGCGATCGCGGCGGTGTTCGAGGACGAGCAGTGGACGTACGCGGAGTTGAATGCCCGCGCCAACCGGATCGCCCGCCGGCTGCAGGAGGCGGGTCTCTCTTCCGGCTCGCTGGTCGCCATCTGCCTCGACCGCTCTCTCGCGATGGTGGCGAGCCTTCTCGGAATCCTGAAGGCGGGGGCCTCGTACCTCCCCCTCGATCCCGACTACCCGCGCGAGCGGATCGACTTCATGATCGCGGACGCTCCCGTGTCGGGACTCCTGACGTCGCGGGTTCTGGCGGGCCGGTTCGAAAACCTCGCGATGCCGGTTCTTCTCGCCGAAGACGCCATCGCAGGCCCGGCCGGCGGCGCTCAGGATCCGGCGACCGGGAACCTGCCGGACGGTTCCGGGCTCGACGACCGGGCGTACCTGATCTACACATCGGGGTCGACGGGCCGGCCGAAGGGGGTCGAGATCCCGCATCGGGCGCTGGCGAACCTGATCGGATCGATGCGAACGAAGCCGGGCCTGTCCCGGGACGACGTCCTCCTGTCCGTGACCACGCTGTCATTCGACATCGCCGCTCTGGAGCTCTACCTGCCCCTAGTCACCGGCGCCCGGCTCGTCCTCGTCTCGCGGGAGATCGCGTCGGACGCTTCGCGGCTTCTCGAGCGCATCGCGCGCTTTGGCGTCACGGCCATGCAGGCGACCCCGGCGACCTGGCTCCTTCTCCTGCATGGCGGCTGGCAGGGCGGCGCTCCCGAGAGGATCTTCTGCGGCGGCGAGGCGCTGTCGCGGGACCTCGCTTCCGAGCTTCAGGGTCGTTGCCGCGAGCTGTGGAACTTCTACGGCCCCACGGAGACGACCATCTGGTCCGCGATCCATCCTGTCCGCGGAAAGATCGAGAGCGCGTCGGTCCCGATCGGCCGCCCGATCGCGAACACACGGATGTACGTCCTCGATCCGGGCGGACACCCGGCGCCCGTGGGGATCCCGGGTGAGCTGTTCATCGGGGGCGCCGGCGTGGCGCTCGGGTACTGGAACCGGCCCGAGCTGACCGCGGAGAAGTTCGTTCCCGACCCGTTTGCGGGAGACGGCGGACGGCTCTACCGCACCGGGGACCTCGCCCGGTATCGGGCCGACGGAACCCTCGAGTTTCTCGGCCGTCTCGACGGCCAGGTGAAGCTGCGCGGCTTCCGCATCGAGCTCGG
>JBBSGZ010000241.1:0-2524 GCA_038253555.1 Thermoanaerobaculia bacterium | reverse complement strand
GGCGAAGATCGCCGCGGTGATGATCCCCGGCAGCACCACGGGGATGACGACCAGCCGGAGCATCTGCATGCGCGTGGCGCCGTCTAAGAGCGCCCGCTCCTCGATCTCCTTCGGGACGCTCCGGAAGAAGCCCATGAGCAGCCACGTGCAGAACGGGACGGTGAACGTCGGGTAGGTCAGGATGAGCGACCAGATCGTGTTGTCGATCTTCAACGCCCCGACGAACTGGGAGAACGGGATGAACAGGATCGTCGGCGGGATCAGGTACGTCAGGAAGATCACGATCCCTAGCATGCGGTTTCCGCGGAAGTCGAGCCGCGCCAGGGCGTAGGCCGCGGGCACCGCGAGAAGCAGCGTGATCAGCATCACGACGAAACCCGTGATCAGGCTGACCCGCAGCCAGCGGTAGAAGGGCGTCGAGACGAGGTACCGGTAGTGCGTGAGGCTGGGGCTCGCCACGACGATGAACCCGATCACTTCGTTCGGGTGCGCGATGTTCCCGGAGGGGACGCGGATGGCGGCGAGACGGCCGTCCACCGGGCTCTCGATCTTCTGCGCGCCGATGAAGGCGATGGGCTCGGGGTTCTGCACGCTGTCGCTGCGCGTCGTCGCCGCGCCCGATGCCACCTTCCACTGGATCACCCCTTCGACGAAGGAGGCCGGCACGATGATGTCCTTGTGGTACGGCTGGCGCGTGTTCCCGTCGACGCTCGAGAACCAGAACGGGTTGCGCTTCAGGTCGTAAAGGTTGGGGTCGGCCTTCAGAGAGGTGATGAGCATCCAATAGAAGGGGAACAGGGCGAAGCCGAGAAACGGCGCCAGCCCCGCGTAGGAGAGCAGCGAGGGGCGTATGCGGCGCCAGAACAGAGAAACGCGCAAGCTCACGCTTCCCGCCGCAGGAACTGGAGCATGAAGAACACCATCACGGCCATGATGGGGAACATGAAGAGCGAGATCGCCGCGCCCTTTCCGATATAACCGGCGTTGACGCCGAGCTGGTAGGCGTAGGTCGCGAGGACCTGCGTCTGGTCGAACGGCCCGCCCTTCGTGATGATCCAGATGGTGTTGAAGTCGGTGAAGGAGAAGATCACCGAGAAGAGCAGCGACACCATCAGGATCGGGCGGACCATCGGCGAAATGATGTGGACGAAGCGCTGGAAGCCGTTCGCTCCCTCGAGGCGCGCGCGCTCCAGGATCTCGTCGGGGATCGCGGTTAAGCCCGCGAGGATGATGATGGTCGTGAACGGGAACCCGCGCCAGACGTTCACGACGATCACCGACAGCATCGCGAGGTCCTTGTCGCCCCGAAAGTTGATGATGTGCTGCGGCGTCAGGACGCCCCAGTGGACGAGGCACCAGTTGATGACGCTGTAGGTGGAGTCGAGGATCCACAGCCACGCCTGCGCGGAGATCGCGATGGGAATGACCCAGGGGATCACGACCAGGCCGCGCAGCAGGCGGCGCCCGCCGAACTTGCGGTTCAAGAGCAGCGCGCACGGGACGCCGATCAGGAGCTTCAGGATCTCCGTGCCGAACGTGTACTTGAACGTGTTCTTCAGGGCCAGCAGGAAGTTCGGATCCTGGAGGACACCCGTCCCGTGGATGTCCACGCGCGTCGTGGCCGGGACGAGGAGCTTCGTCGCGGCGAGATCCACCGCCTTGCGCGTCGGGAACGTCCCGAGCGTGATCGCGGACTCTTTCTCATGCGCGACGACCTCGCTATTTCCGCCCGCGGCGCGGACCGTCCAGTCCGTGTCCTGGAGGATCGTCGACGCCGCGAACGTGGCGTCGTCCTCCTTCTCCATGTCGAGGAGCGGGATCGAGCGGCCCGCCGCCGCGAGCGAGGCGCGGAAACCGCCCTTCGGAGCGGCAGACGTCTCGACCTTCAATCCCGGACGCGCGGCCACGAAGGCGCGCGCCTCGGCTGCGGAGGGGAACCGGCCGATCACGAAATCGTTCGCGAGCAGGTCGTAGCTCTGGATCTTCGAGTAGTTCGCGGTCCCGATGAAGCTCCATTTCTGGTTGCCGGCCTGGGCGTCCGACAGGGAGAGATAGATCGACATGCCGAACGGGTAGGCGATGAAGAGGGCCAGGTAGAGCGCGGCGGGCAGCACGAGGGCGTACCCGAGGGGGGCCTCCCGATCGAACAGGCGGGCTCGGCGGTGCGGCGGGTCCCGGGGCGGGGCCGGGCCGGGAGGCGTCGCGGCGCTCAGAGGGTGACCTCCGTCTCGCCATCGAAGAGGTAGGCGCGGTTCATGTCGAACCAGAGGTCGACGAGGTCTTTCGGGCGGACTCCGGCGTGGATCTCCGTTTCCATCTGGAACGTGCCGGCCTCTCCCCGCGCCGTCACGACGACGCGGTGGCCGAGCGGTTCCACGACCTCGATGACCGCCGGCACGCGGGCGGGGTTCGCGACCGCCGCCCATGCGACGTCGGAGAGCGGCCGGCCGCTCTGCGCGACGGAAATGTGCTCGGGGCGGATGCCGAAGGACACTCTCCGTCCCGCCCGGGACGACAGCTCCGG
>JBBSGZ010000240.1:0-2530 GCA_038253555.1 Thermoanaerobaculia bacterium | reverse complement strand
GACTTCTTTGCCTTTGCCGTGAACCGATCTTTAAGAGCGTCGAGTTTTTAGATTCACAGCTTGATCCCCCTCCTCTACCGACCTCGTTCTCGAGATTTCGTTTTCGCGGCGCGGCCGACCGCGATCGGCGCGGCGGGGCCGTCCAAGTCCGGCGGCTCGCAAACGACGTTCACGGCACTACGGCTTCGGGAAAGATCCGGCTGCCGGGGTGATATTGGGCCCAAACAAACCAGTATGTTCGCAATGCTCGCACCGATCCCTCCGGGGAAATCAAGACACGATCCCCTTCTCGGCTGAACCAGAGCGTCTGATCCGCGACCGTGAGAGCGCGAGGCTCTCCCGTGAGACGCTCTTCGACGACTGCGTACGCTTCGCTCCCGTCGATGAATCCCCAGACCCATGTCTTGCCGGGCAGCCGCGTGTCCGAATTCTTCGTGCCGAGCACTCCGAACTTCTCGGAGTTGGCGAAATAGTCCGCGTAAGGACTTTGGCGTGGTCCCGGATCGGACGCGAGCAGCAGCGTTTCCGGATGCGCCTTCCTCCACTCTCGCCAGCTCGTCACGACAGAAGGAACCTCGGCAAGCCTGCGGCCCGCAAGCGGACCCCGGATCGCTTCCCCCGTGATCTGAGACCAGTACGTTCCGGTCTCGCGGTCATAGAGGACGAGCGCGTCACGGTACAGCGCGCCGGAAACGCCGACGTCGAGAACTCTCCCGTCCGAAAGTTGCCGGGCGTAGACCACGCCCGCTCCCGCCAGGGGTCACCAGCTGGCCGCGATCGGTGTTCCGCCGACCGTGTCGTCGACCACCTCGTGCCGGTCCAGATCGATCAGCGGGTAAGCGCGTGCCTCTTTTCCGACGACGAGTCCGAGCACCTTCTCGTCAGGAGCGATCCGGGCGCGATCTGCCGCCACGAAACGCGGATTCCGGATCGCTGGGATCGCGTCGCGCGGTAGAATCTGTTGGATCAGATCCTCCTTGCGGGTCTGGCCGAGCGCCAACGCGGTGGCCAGCAGGAGAACCGCCGAGCCCGCCGCGGCGGAGCGTGACCTCGCCCGAGGGTCGGCGAAAGCCCGGTCGTTCCCCGGCACGCTCCTCGTGGGCCACGCTCGTCTCATCCCTCTCACTTCATCATCTCCCTGTCCGGATCGGTCGTTCCTCCCTTCGCCACCTGGAACTGGAAACCTTGAACGTAAGGGTCTTGCTTGCCTTCCATGAAAGCCTTGGCGGTCTTCCCGTAGAAGGCGCGCGCGTCCTCCACCGAGCGTTTTCCGGTGGCGACGTCGTTGGCCAGGTTCAGGGCGAGGAAGTTCATTTCCTCCTTGTCGCAGCGTGCCGCGATCGTCCCCCTTGTCCGCTCGACGATGACGCTTCCGTCGAATTTCGCGAGCTCCGTGTATTTCTGGACAGGAGCTTTATAGTCGATGATCTGCTCGAGAAGATCCATATGAGGTTTCGGGAACTTGTGAGGGATCTCGTCTCGATACAGAATCGTCTCCTTCCAAGGACCGTTGTTCGTCCAGATCAGCCGGCTGGAGGTCACTTCGTTTGGCTGGCCGTACTTGGCCATCATTTTTCTGGCGACCTCCTGCGGCTTTGACGGCCAACTTGAAATTGCCGCCTCGGCATTTTGGGTGCTCCCGGCTCCGGATTGTTGCCCGCGCGCGGGGAGTGAAACTCCGTACAGGAGCAGAGCGGTGATCGGAGCGAGCGCCAGACGCGGCACTCTGGCTCGACCTGACTTTCCGCGGTATTTGTTCTCCATCTTTGGTCCTCCTCGAGAAGCGAATTTTCGGGTCGGCCGTTGCGCCATGATGGCGCAACCCCGTGAGCACTGTCTCCCCAAGCGGCCCGGCATTACAGTCGGAGCGGCCCATTCGGTCCGCCTTAAACGGCGTCCTCGTCGGATTGATGGAGGCGCACCTCGGGTCCTGCGTCGTGCCCGCAGCGACAAGAGCGACGAGGCGCTAACCCGCCTTCGCCAGGCGCTCGAGACAGTCCTGAAGAGGACGTGACAGGATGCCAGCCCCGGGCAACACAAAGCTCTTGAGCCCGGGCGCGATCGGTTCGGCGATGGCCGCGTCTGTCCGCTGCTTCGGGCCGCTCATTCTTGCCCTGCTGGGTCTCGGGAGAGGAGTTCTGCTCCTCAAGTTCCAGCCGTATCGTCGTATTTTCTCGCCGCGACCGCACTGTTCCTCAGTGCCGCGTTCTACCGGACCTATCGCCGGCCGGCCGCCGTGGGCTGCGAGCCCGGCTCGGCCTGCGCGTTGGCGCCGGTAAAGGCAAATGGCCTCAATGGTGGCGAGGATGTGCGCCTCGTTGAAGGGTCTGTGGCCGTCCTCTCGATCCTCGCGACCAGGCCAGCCAGCGGCTACTGAGTGCCTTCAGGAATGGGCTCAGGCGCGTGCGGTTGTAGGCATCGCCGGCCTTGCGGATCGCCTCCGCCTGGGTTGGATAGGAATGGATCACTCGCGACACAGTCTTCAAGCCGATCCCCGCCACCATGGCCAGGGAGATCTCGTTGATCATTT
>JBBSGZ010000239.1:0-2657 GCA_038253555.1 Thermoanaerobaculia bacterium | reverse complement strand
CGTCCAGGTAATCGAAAACGAGAGAAAGTGAAAACTCTTTTTCGCCACAGTTGGCCCCTAACGCCCGATCGTCACGTGCCGAGGGGTTTCAGTACCCCCGAGATCTCGGTTTTTAGCATTACTCGGACAGACTCCTAGCAGAACGTGAGTCGACGTAACCGGTTTGTCGAGGCGATCGTCCGTCTGATGATGGGGCCCGTTCTATGGCTGATCAGATTCGCCGGCGCGTTGGTGGCGATCTTGAGGTCCGCTCGGAGCGCGCCGCTTAACAGTGTCTTTGCGCGGCGAAGTCCCCGCCGCTCTCTCGCAATGCCAGCTCGAACGTCCTCGCAGGAGACGCTCATGTCAGGACGCGACACGGAAGCAAGGGTTGTCACCGCACATCGCCGCTTTGCGAAGAATTCCGGCATGGGCCACGCCCCCTAGAGGCGGGGAAAGCCGGGAGATAGACCCTCTCCCCGCGCACGGGGAGAGGGAAGGGTTGGGGGCAGGGCCCTCTCCCTCGAATTCGAATCAATATCGAATCGCCCCCACAACCAACCCGGGCCCCCGTCGCACCGGACCCGCTAAAATCCGCCGGACCCTCATGCGTAAACCCCTGATCCTGCTGCTCGCATCCCTCGCACTCCTCGCCGCCGCCGCGGCCGCGCGGGCCGCCGACGTCCTCCGCGCCCCGGAGGGCCAATTCTCCGACGCCGCCCGGATCCTCCCGGCGGAGGCCGCGCGATCGATCCGCACCCGCCAGGACTTCTTCACCCGCGCGACCGGATGCCCGCTTTACATCGCCACGCTCCCGTTCGCGGCCGGCGCGAACCTCGACGACAGAGCGCAGGAAATCTTCACGCGCTGGCACTCCACCGAGAAGCGCCTTCCAGACGAGTCGATCCTGCTCCTCGCGTTCGCCGCCGAAAGGGAGTCGCGTCTGGTCCTCGGGCCCGCGGTTCCCAAAAAGTACGAGGAGGCCCTCGCGAACCTGCCGCCGCTGACCTGGACCGATTCCGCTTCGGCGGGGCGCGAGATCGACGACCTCATCAACGAGCTCGACAGGCGCCTCGAAGCCCCCGCGGAGGCGCTCCACCGCCGGCGCCCGTCGTTCCTCTCGCCGGTCCCTCGGTCGTTCGTGCTCGACGGGAGCGGCCGGTTCTCCGACGCGGACCGCGATCGCCTGGAAAGCGACCTCGCGGCACTCGCGAAGTCTTCGGGTCACACGATTCTCGCGGTCATCGACCCGCCCGGCCTGACCCTCGCGCTCGGCGACTCGAGGAACGCGGAGATCGACCGGTGGGTCGACGCCGCGTTTGAACAATGGCAGCGCGAGCGGCCGGAGCTCGAGACGGGCGCCGTCCTCTTCGCTTTCACGGAGAAGGGCCGGGGATCGATCGCCTGCGGAAAAAAAGTCGAAGGCCTCCTTCCGAAGAAGGTCTCCCTCGACCTGGCGCGCGACGTCTGGGAGGGCCGAACCGGTCCCAGCTTCGCGGCGACGATCGTGCGCGTCGCCTCGACGCTCGACGAACGGTTCGCCGGCAGGAACACCGTCTCCGTCCACTCGCCGCTGTGGGTCCTGCTGCATCCCGCGCGGGTTTTCACCGGCCCGGACGAGAAAGCTCCGCTCTTTTTCGGGATCGTGGGGGCCTGTCTCCTCTTCTACCTTCTCGGCTTTTACCTGTATCTCTGGATCACGGAGCAGAAGACGATGCTCTTTCAGCTTGCCGGCTTCGCCGTCGGGGGCGTGATCGGCGGCGCGCTCTCGAAGGTCGCCGGCGAGACGCTCGGAGAGGCGGGGGGGAAGTTCGTCGGAGGCATGGGATTCTCCGGGGGCGGCGGGGCCTCCGGCTCCTGGTGATCGCGAGGGCCTGATGCTGGGACACCATCGGAACAAGTTCCTCTCGAAGCTCGATCGCGCGAAGCTCGAAGAAGCGATCCGCGCGGCGGAGCGCGCGACGACCGGGAGCATCCGTGTGGCCGTGCTGCCGCACGTGCGGGGCCCGCTCGAGCGCGTCGCCGAGCTGACGGCTCTCCGGCTGGGGCTGACCGCGCTTCCGGAGCACAACGGCGCGCTGATCGTCGTGGTGCCGGGCCGCCGGAAGTTTCACGTGTGGGGCGACCGGGCGCTCCACGAGAAGCTGGGAGACGCGTTCTGGACCGCGCTCGCGGAGACGATCTCGGGCCACTTCAAGGCGGGCGACTTCACCGGCGGCCTGCTCGCGGGGATCGAGGGGGCGGGGAGGGAGCTCGCCGCGCATTTTCCGGCGGGAGAGGCCGCAGGAAAACTAGAGACCAAGGAAACGGTACTGCAAGAGTGACTCCTCCCCCTCTCCCCGCGCGCCGGGGGGAGAGGGCCGGGGTGAGGGGCGAAACAGTCCGCACGCCAGCCGATGCCGAGCGGGGACTCCCGCCTTCAGCGCCTGGCGGCAGTGGATTTATCGGGTCCGCTAATGAGGCATAGGGCCGGACCCCTCACCCCAACCCTCTCCCCGTGCCCGAGGCGAGGGAGCGGCTTGCCCGGGGCGACGGAGGTGGTCCCGTCCGTCGTTAGAGTCCGGCCTGCGTCTTCGCGATCAACTGGTCGTTCATGAACGTCGCGGTGATCATCTTCCCGCCCTTGCGCCACACCATCACTTTCGTCGTGACCGTCGTTCCCGGCGCGCCGATCCCCG
>JBBSGZ010000238.1:0-2827 GCA_038253555.1 Thermoanaerobaculia bacterium | reverse complement strand
TCCCGCTGCGGGAGCGGGAGCGAACGCAGTGAGCGGAAGCGACGTGAGGCGAGCGGTCGAGCCGACAGGCGAGCCGCTCGCCGGTGCCTTCGCCGCGCACGGCGAAGGCAGCTCCCGCCGTGAGCGGAGGCGACGGTTTTTGTGTGCGCCGTCCACCGCTCCCGCTCTTCTTCGAGCAGGCCGTTGACTTTGTCGACCGGCAACGGGTGCGAGAACCAGTAACCCTGAAGCGCGTCGCAGCCGCTCTCGCGCAGGTAAGCGAACTGCTCTTTCGTCTCGACGCCCTCCGCGATGACGTTCAACTTCAGGCCGTGCGCCATCGCGACGACGGCGCGCACGATCCCGCGGTCCGCGGAATTGGTGACGACATCGGTCACGAAGGAGCGGTCGATCTTGAGCGTCGTCACCGGGAACCTCTTCAGGTAGGAGAGAGATGAGTAGCCGGTCCCGAAGTCGTCGATCGAGACCCCCACGTGAAGAGCGCGCAGAGCCAGCAGGTTCGCTACGGTGATCTCCGCGTCTTCCATGGCGACGCCTTCGGTGATCTCGATTTCGAGGGTCTCCGGCTTCAACGCCGATTCCGACAGCGCGGCGCTCACGCTCGAGATCAGGTTGCGCTCGTGAAACTGGCTTGGGGAGAGATTGATTGCCATCCTCAGATCGGTAAAACCCATGTCCTGCCATGTGCGGGCCTGCCTGGCGGCGCGGGAGAGCACCCACTCGCCGAGGGGAACCATCATCCCGGCCTTTTCGGCGACGTCAATGAAGGCGCCGGGCATGATGAGTCCCCGGTCTGGGTGCTGCCAGCGGACCAGCGCCTCCATCTCGACGATCCGGCCGGTGGTGAGAGAGAGCACCGGCTGGTAATGAAGGACGAGTTCGTCGCGCTCGATCGCCTGCCGCAGTCCGGCCTGAAGCGTGAGTCGCTGGAGGGCTTCCTCGGTCAGCTCCGCGATACTCACCTGACAATTGTTGCGGCCCTTCATCTTCGCCCGTTCCATCGCATTGTCCGCGCTGCGGAGAAGGGCTTCGGAGTCCTGGCCGTCGTCCGGGTACACGGACACGCCGATGCTCGTCGTCAGATCGACGCGCCGGCCGCCCGCAGAAAAGGGCCGCGCGATCGCCTCGAGGACCTTGCGGGCGACGACGACGCCGTCTTCCGCCCGCGTGATCTCCGGAAGCAGCACGATGAACTCATCGCCTCCAATTCGGGCGACCGTGTCGTCCTCTCGAACGATCTCCGAGAGGCGTTGGGCGACCTCCTGGAAGATCGCGTCTCCCGCGCGCTGCCCGAAGCCGTCATTTACGGCCTTGAAGAGGTCCAGATCGAGAAAGAGCACCGCCAGAAGGCGCCCCGTGCGCCGGGCCTTCGCGAGCGAGACGTTCAGCCGTTCCATAAGCAGGGCGCGATTCGGAAGGCCGGTCAGCGGATCGTGCATGGACTGAAAGACGATCTGCTCCTCGGCGCGTTTCCGGTCGCTGATGTCGCGCGAGATCGAGGCAACGCCGGTGAGCCCACCGAGCTCGTCCCGAATCGGCGAGACGGAGACGGCCACCTCGACTCTCGCTCCGTCTTTGCGGACGCGTTCGGTCTCATAGCGGATCACCGTGTCGCCGCCTTCGATCCTGGCGAGGACCATCGCGATTTCTCCCTGGCGATCCGCGGGCTCGAGCATCGCAACGGGGAGCCCTTCCATCTCCGACGACGTGTAGCCGTACATCGCCGCCGCGCCGGCATTCCAGGTAGACACGCATCCGTCCGGAGTCGTCGAGATCACCGCATCGTGCGACGACTCCATGATCGCCGCCATTCGAGAGAGTGTGGCCTCGCGGCGGCGCCGCTCAGTGACGTCGACGGCCACGGCACCGACCAGCGGGCGCCCCGATTCGCTCCGGAGCGGGAATTTCAACACGAGCCACTGCCGGCTTCCGTTGGGGCTCGGGAGCGTCTCTTCGACCTCGAGGACCGCGCCGGTGGCGAATACCGTTTGATCGTTTTTCGAAACGCGCCCCGCCGTCGATTCCGGGAGCCAGTCGGCATCCGTCTTGCCGAGAAGTGATTGCCCATTTTCAAAAATGCTTGCGAAGCTGCGGTTGTAGTAAATCAGTCGACCGGCCTCATCTTTGAGAAACTCGAGGGCCGGGCTGTGGTCGCGGAGCAATTCCACCTGCCGATCGCCGGCAGGCAAAGCATCCGGGAAGGGCGCCCGCGTGGCAAACGGCTCAGTCAAAAGCTCCAAGCTTTCGGACGACGCGCGCGCTTGTCCCTTGCTGGCGAGGCGTATGGCCACCGGGCCTCCTGAACGTCCGACACACGGATCGCTTCGACCGACGCTCTTCCAATGTTCGGGCCAGAACCCCGAAGCCTGTCTTTCGAGGGAGTTACGTCCGGTACGCAGGCCTCTGGGGCCAACGGCTGGCACCCCGGCGTCGGGTCCCCTGACACAAAACGGCCGGCTGGACACCTCGCCGACGGACCGCCGACCCGACCGCGAGGAACTCCTCGAGGAGTTCGCGTCGCCGGGATCCGGTGCCGGCCCCCAGCCTTTCTCGTCTCCAAGGAGAGATCCAGTCACCTGTTTCGACGCGCGGGAGGAAATCCCGGCGAGTCGTACAGGCAGACAGCACGGACCCAACGCAGGACCTGCCCCAACCCTCTCCCCGAGCGCGGGGCGAGGGGGCAGAGCTGCGCCTCAACCTCGATGGTGGCTAAGCTCGCAGCGGGAGGAGTCTCCTGACCGAAGGGAAGGAGGAGCCTCCCGCTGCGGGAGCGTGAGCGAACGCAGTGAGCGGAAGCGACGTGAGGCGAGCCGCCGGGCGGTGCGTT
>JBBSGZ010000237.1:0-2840 GCA_038253555.1 Thermoanaerobaculia bacterium | reverse complement strand
TTCGAGAGGCGGGTCGCGTATGCCGACGCCAACTTCGCGCAGGACGAGGTCCGCGGAAGCCTGACGGATCGGGGAATGGTGTTCGTGCTGATCGGGCCGCCGACGTGGGTCGGCCGCAAGCCGATCCGAACGGGAGAGGACAGCTCCGACGCCGCCGGGATGTCGACTTCCAGCCGCAACGACGTGACGAGCGCCCTCGCGGCCTCGAGCTCGGGCACCAACCGCACGACCTCTGGCAACCAGGCCGTCATCGCGGATCGCATGACGGGGCCCGGCACCCGGATTCTCGACTCCACGGCCAACTGGCGCGAAACGTGGCACTACCGGCGCGAGCTGCTGCCGGCGAGCATTCCTTACCACCAGGTGGATTTCGACTTCATCACCCGCAAGGGGTACGGAACCAACGTCCTGCAGAGGGACGCCGCCGCCCTGTCGACTCTCGAAGCCGCGAAGCGGGCCCGGACGAACGGGCGCGCTTCTTAGACGGGGGCGGGTTGGCAGATGGCCGCTTCCGTCTCACACCGCTTTTTCTGAGCGTGTTCGGGCGCGCGTGGGACGCGCGCGCCCGAAGACGGATCCGCGCGGTGTGCGCGCTCCTTCCCTTTTAGAACCGCTCCTTCAGCCGGTACCAGAAGCCCCGCCGGTAGCCGCGGCCCCGCGGCCCTGGGTCGTTCAAGCCCCAGTCGAACGCCTTGTACCGGATCCGGCACGTCTCCTCGGTGACCAGCGACCGGAACGCGTCCGGCGAGTAGATCGAGAGCACGCCCCGCAGTCCGCCCTTCTCCTTCTCGAAGTCCTCCGCATTCCAGCGGAAAATCGGAGAGATCTCGGCTTTCCTCTCCGCGAGGTCGAAATGGTTCAAGTCGTCGCGCGCGAGCCAGCGCAGCATGGCGTAGGAGATCTGCGAGACGAAGCGGTCGGCGCGGTACGCCTCGCGCGCGAGCGGAGGAGAGCTCCGAGCGGCGCTGACGAGCGCGGCGTGCATCAGGAAACCAAACTCTTTTCGGAGAGTTCCCTGAAGATCATCGAGCGACACCTCGCGCCCGCCGATTCGATGCCGCGCCGCCGCGAAGGACCCGCGGGGGTCCTGGAGACTTTCCACCGGATAGTTCTCGAGGGTCCATGCGATCGCGCACGCGTTGTACGCGTTCAGCAGCGCCGCGCCCTTGTCCGCCTTCCGCGCCGGTGGAGACGGCGCGGGGCCGAACCGCGAAACGTAATTCCGCAGTGCGGCGCGGTCCGGCTCCGATGCCTTCCATCGCGCGTAATCGACGAGCCCCCGGTCGTCGACGTACAGCTTGAGGAGCCGGGTCCACTCGGAGTGGTCGATGCCGGCCGGCACCTCGATCGAAGCCGTGGAGGGTCCCCTGCCGCGGCACGCCGCGATGGCGAGCGCTGCCGCGAGAAGCGCGAGGAGAATCGCCCCGCGGCGCGCAGGCGCGGCCCTCTTCACGACGAGGCCGCCGGCGCCTCGACGACGCGGCTCTTCTGGAGCTCGGCCTTCGCGGCCCGCGCCACCCACACGGTGACGCCCGCGGTTGCGGCGAGCCCCGCGGCGAGCGCGGCCCACTCCCACGGGGAGCGGCCCGCTGGGCCTCCGATCGCCGCCCGACCCGCCGCTCCGATCGTCAGGTAGAGCACCGTCACGGGAAGCATGCCGATCCAGCTCGCCAGGACGTAGGGCCAGAAGCGGATCCCGGTGACGCCATACAGATAGTTGGAAGGCCCGTACGGCACGAGGGGCGACAGCCGGAGCAGAAAGACGATGCGCCACCCTTTTCGCTCGACCGCGCGGTCGATGGCGGCGAACGTCGGGTTGCGGCGCGCGAAGGCCTCCACGCGCGCCCGCGCCAGGTGGCGCGCGAGAAGAAAAGCGAGGGCGGCCGCGGCCGTCGACGCGGCGGACACCAGCGGAAGAGCCGTAGGAAGCCCCCACGTCAGACCGGCTGCCAGTGTCAGAAGCCACACCGGCCCGAGGAGAAGCGCAATGCCGATGTAGACGCCCGCGAAAACGAGCCATCCGAGGGGACCCAGGGCGCCGATCCATTTCTGGAATGCGTCCATCCACTCTCGCGCGGGGAGGAGCCGCACCGCGGCGACGAGGACGCCGACGATCAACGCCGCCGCGATCCATCTCCACGGACGGGAGCCCTCTCGTGACATTTTCCAAAAGGATCGCACATCCCGCGAAGGAGGGATCCGGCGCGACTCCTGCTATCGTCCCGCCTCGTGAATGAATATCGAGACCGTCTTCTCTCCCTCCTCGGCGACAGCGATCCGTTCCAGGTGCTCGAAGCGACGCCGCGCCGTGCCGTCGATCTTCATGCGCAACTCGGGGACTGGCGCGTGTCCCAGTCGTGGGCGCCCGGCAAGTGGACGGCCCGCGAAGTGCTCGCCCACCTGGCGGACGTCGAGCAGGCGATCGGTTTCCGCGTGCGCCAGATCGTGACTTCGCCGCCGGGACACGTCATCCAGGCGTTCGATCAGGACCTCTGGGCAAAGCCGTACCGGCGCCTCGCCTCCCGCGCCGCCGTGCGCGCGCTCGTCGCGATGCGCGCCTGGAATCTCTCGTACTTCCGGACGCTCGAGGCCGAGGATCTCGCCCGCGTGGGCCTGCACCCCGAGCGAGGCGAGGAATCCGTCGACACGCTCCTGCGCATGCACGCGGGCCACGACCTGAACCACCTGGCGCAACTCGACAAGATAGCCGCGATCCCGGAACCGGTCGCGGTGGACGAAGACTAAACCGTCGCCAACCGTCGCCTTGGCGCACAGGGGGGCCAGCGGTGGCCGGCGGGGGGAACCACCCCCCCGCGGGGCGCCCGGACGGGCGTCCCCCC
>JBBSGZ010000236.1:0-2885 GCA_038253555.1 Thermoanaerobaculia bacterium | reverse complement strand
GCGAAGTGGGGCAGGTAGTCCGAAGGCATTAACGTGGAGGTATGCGAAATGCAGAACGCCGACACGATTACTGCCATCTACGAAGAACGTGGCAGGAAAGGGAAGTGCCTTGAAGGGGTCTACCGACAACTGTTCAACCCGGAGTTATTCCTGGACGCGTACGGGCGGCTCTACTCGAACGCCGGTGCGATGACCAGGGGGGCGACTCAAGAAACCGTGGACGGCATGTCAACCGGGAAAATCGACAGGATCGTCGGACTGCTCCGAAACGAGCGGTACGAATGGACGTGTCCGTTCAGTAAACCGCATCTGTTTCGCCTGCGGGCCTCCCCCGATGATGGAACAACCGATGTTCCCCTCGCGGAGGAGCGACCATGGCAAGGGTCCGGCGGCAGGCGAAGGAGTGGGCGGCGCTGATCGACCAATGGCGGCAGAGCGGACTGAGCCTGCCGGCCTTCTGTCAGCAGCACGGCCTCAGCCGGGGGTCGATGCAAAACTGGGTCTACAAGCCTGAGCTGAAACGGGCCGTCGACGAGGCGCGACGCGAAGCCCGGGGGCATGGCGACGAGCCTGCCGTTTCCGAGCCGGTCTCGGCGTTCTTGCCGGTCAGGATCACCGCGGGGCGTGAGGCGTCGGACGGCTCGGGCGTCGAGGTCGTGATCGGGGCGGGCCGGAGGGTGGTGATCCAGGCGGGGTTCGACGAGGAGACGTTGAGGCGGGTCGTCGCCGTGCTGGAGGGCCAGACGTGCTGAGCCTGGCGTCGACGCTGCGGATCTTTCTCGCCGTCGAACCCGCGGACATGCGCAAGGGGTTTGACGGGTTGGCGCAGCTCGTTCGCGAGCGGATCGCGGAGGAGCCGCTCTCGGGCCACCTGTTCGTGTTCCGCAACCGGAGGCGCGACCGGGTCAAGATCCTCTACTGGGACCGCGACGGGTTCGCGCTCTGGTACAAGCGGCTGGAGAAAGGCGCCTTCCGCTTCCCCGAGGCCCAAGGGGGCCGCGTCGAGGTCACGCCGGCGGAGATGGCCGCCGTCCTCGAGGGCATCGACCTGAGCCGCGCCCGGCGGCTGCCGCGGTACGCTCCGGCCGTGCCGCAACCCGTCTGACCGGGTCATCTATTTCGCATGTTCGCTTGAAGATTCTCGGTCACATCGACGGTCTCTGTGCGTATTGATGGTATGACGACCGTCGATGCCGACACCCCACTTCCCGACGACATCGAGACCGCCCACCGGCTCATCCGCGAGCTGCTCGAGACCCTCCGCCAGCAGACCCACCTCAACGACACGCTCCGGCACCAGCTCGAACAACTCCTCCGCCGGCTCTACGGTCGCAAATCCGAGACGCTCGACCCCAACCAGCTCTTGCTCTTCGCCCGCGAGATCCTCGATGCGGCCGGACTCGAGACACAGCCCGAACCCGAACCGACACCCGCACCGGCGAAACCTCCTGTCAAAGGTCACGGCCGCAAGCCTTTGCCGGCAGGCCTCACCCGTCGGCGAATCGTGCACGATGTCCCGCCCGAAGAGCGGCTTTGCCCCGACTGCGGCGGCGACCGCGCGTGCATCGGCGAGGAGGTCCGCGAGCAGCTCGAATACATCCCTGCCTCGCTGATCGTGCTTCAGCACGTGCGACCCAAGTACGCCTGTGCCGGCTGCCGGGCCCACGTGGTGATCGCCGAGCGGCTCCCCGAGCCGATCGAGAAGGGGCTGCCCGGTACGGGGCTGATGGCTCACGTGGCCGTCAGCAAGTATGCCGATCACTTGCCGCTTTACCGACAGCAAGGGATCTTCAAGCGGTTCGGCGTCGACCTGGCCCGCTCGACGATGTGCTCCTGGATGGCCGCCACCGCCGACCTGCTGGCGCCGGTCGTCAGGGCGATGCTCAAGCGGGTGCTCCAGTCCGAGGTGATCCAGTCCGACGACACGTCGGTGAAAGTGCAAGACCACAAAGGCAAGGGGATCAAGACCGGCCGGCTCTGGAACTATATCGGCGACCACAACCATCGCTTCACCGTTTATGACTACACCCCCGACCACAGTGGCGACGGGCCGCAGCGCGTCCTCAAGGACTTCGAGGGCTACCTCCAGGCCGACGCGTATGCCGGTTACGACGCCTTGTTCACACGCGGCAAGATCGTCGAGGTCGGGTGCTGGATGCACGCGCGACGGAAGTTTTACGAGGCGCGGACCAGCGACCCGGCGCGGTCGCACCTGGTGCTGGCGTGGATCGTCGGGCTCTACAAGGTCGAAGGGGACGCGAAGGAGGCGCGGAAGAGACACCCCGAGTGGGACGATGCGGCCTGGCACGCCTACCGATATGATCGTCGGATCAAGCATTCGACGCCGATCCTCGAGACGATCCGCGCGTGGCTGGACGCGGAGCGACCGAAGGTCCTCCCCAAGAGTCCCCTCGGCGAGGCGATCGCCTATGCATTGAACCATTGGGCGGCCTTGATCCGTCCGCTCGAAGCGGGCTTTCTGGAGATCGACAACGGCGCCAGCGAGCGATCGATGAAACCGATCGCCCTGGGACGAAAGAATTGGTTGTTCGCCGGGAATGACGAGGGGGGCAAGACCGCGGCGACCCTGATGAGCCTGTGCACGACCTGCAAGGATTTCGGGATCGACTCGTTCGCCTACCTCCGCGACGTGCTCGACCGGGTGAGCACGCACCCGCAAAGCCGGATCGAAGAACTCCTGCCGGACCGCTGGAAACCGGCGGAAGTCCCCGCCCCGCCCGGCCGAAAAGGATAGATAATGGTCACCCCCCGGAGCGGGTCTCGGGGCACGGTGAAACAAGGGGTTGAACCGGCGCGGCCCGGCGGGGGTTTTTGGCCAGGCCAGGGAGGGCCAGCCCATGCGCGCCGGACTTTACGCCCGCGTC
>JBBSGZ010000235.1:0-2936 GCA_038253555.1 Thermoanaerobaculia bacterium | reverse complement strand
TTGGAGACAGCTGGCTCGGAATCAGCGCCGCGGTGTTGCGGGTGAACGTGACGAGTGCGGGCGTCCACAGGTTCGCCGCGAGGTCGTTGTCGCGGAAGGTGACGTCGAGGGATCCGCTGTAGAGACGAGGGTCGGACCTGGTGCCGACCGCGCGATGGGGCCAACCCGCGTCGATGACGGCGCCGATCGTGTTGTTGCGGATTCGGTTTCCGACGATGAGCGCCGCGACGTGATTGTTGTTTGCCAGAAGAAAGGGGCCCCGAGGGCTGGTGAAGATGCGGATACCAAAGCTGTTCTGAGGCGTAGCCACGTTGTCGCTGAGATCGTTGCGTTCGACGACCGCCGCGATCGAGTCGCGAGTCTCGTCGGTGCCGGAGTTCCCTGCGTCCAGCAGCACACCGCCGAACCTATTCCTCACGGACCGGTTGCCGACGATGACGACTTCGGCCGGCGACAAAGCGTTCCCTCCTCCCACGCAGATTCCACATCCCGTCTTGGTGGCGTAGTTGCCCGCGATCAGTCCGCTGGAGGCGAGGGCGATGATGCCGCCGGGGGAGGCACGCGTGACGAAACAACCCTTCACCTGAAAGCCCTGAACGTGCTCGATCAGAATGGCAGTTCCGAGCAGATTGAAATCGACTGTGAAGTCCGCGAGGGTGACGCCGCGGCCGGTCAGCTCGCTCCCCGACTGAAACACATGGATCAACGGCGCGCCGTTGAATGCGCCGCCCGGAGTGATACTTGTTTCACTGCCAGGACCCACCGTGCCGTCCGGCCAGCCATCGGCGTCCACCGGCATCTCGTTGCTCCCGCGCAGCTCGAGGCCCGGAACGTCAATCAGGAGCGTGCCGGTCAGCACGTAGACGCCCGGCGCGATGTGGATCCTGAGCTTCGAGGCCCCTTCGAGAAACCGCGCCCGCGCCGCCGCGACGGCCTCGGGAACATTCTGGAACGGAGCAGCGCCTGTTCCATCACCTCCCGCGCTCGCGTTGGTGTCAACGTGAATCACGACCTCGGCACGGGGCGACCTGGCCACCGTGGCGCCGGCGGTAGAACAAAATCCGACGACGGCCGTCAGGACTGCCGCGAAACCGCGTCTGGTTGAAGTCATGAAATTTCTCCTTTTCTTTCCTGGGCATCCGGTCGATGGAAGCGGGCGAGGCTCGCAGGCGCCGTGAAATTGCGAAAAGCGTGACGCGGTAGCCGGGAGGGCGTTTCCGGTCGTCGTCGGAGCGCTACTCACCGCCGGTCTCCGTTTTGAACACCCCGCTGGGGCCCCCGGCGTAGAGCACGTTGGGATTCGCGGGGTCGATGGCGATCCCCAACACCTTCAGGTTGGCGAGCCCGCCGTTGACCGGGACCCAGGTGGCTCCGCCGTTGCGGCTCTTGAAGACCCCGCCGCCCTCGGTGCCCGCAAAGACGATGGAGGAGTCTGACGGGTCGATGGCAACACCGCCGCCTCGGCTCGTCTGCAGATTGGTGAGTCCGGTGTTGCTCGCCACGAAAGTCTCTCCGCCGTCGAGGCTCTTGTAGACGCCGAGGGTCTGTGTCCCGGCGTAAACGACGCTCGCGTTCGTCGGGTCGATCGTGACCGTGGAAATCGCCACAGGCAGGACCTTCGAAAAGCTCGAACCTCCGTCGACCGATCGAAAGAGCCCCCCGAGGGAGGCGACGAGAATCTTTCCGGGCGTCGAGGAATCGAAGGCGATGTCGCGCACCTGCCGGATGAGCGAACCGTCAATCCGAAGGAAGCTGGCTCCCTGGTCGGTGCTCTTCCACAGGCCCTCCCCGATCGTGCCGGCATAGATGGCACCGGAGACAGGATCGACCGCAGTGGCCCACACGTAGATCGTCGGCGAACCGAAGACGCGGCGGGTCCAGCTTTTCCCGTTGTCCTTGCTGGCGTAGAGGCCTCCGCCCTTGAAAGAACCCGCATACACGCGGCCGGGGGCGTTCGGATCAAAAAAAGCCCTTCGCGACGCCCGGCTCAAGAATCCGCGTCCGACGTCGCGCCACTGCTTTCCCCCGTCGGAGGAACCGAGAAGGCCGCCGTCGTTCGTTGCCAGGATCAGGTGTGCGGAGTCGCGCGGGTCAATCGAGATCGAATACACGTTCTGCGCCCGGACGGCCCGCAACTCGCGCACGGCGATCTGCCCGAAGCGGCGGCCGTGAGTCGCGTCCATGCGGAAATCGCCCTTTTCGGGCGCGTTCTTGGAGCGGCGGACATCCTCTGCGGAGACGAACACTCCGTCAAACGCGGTTCCAACGTACACCCGGCTTTCGTCGGTGACGGTCAGAGTCAGCGCAACGCTCTGGCGCACGCTCGTCCTCTTCCAGGTCCTGCCGCGATCGTCGCTCCGCTCGACTCCGCCGGACGCCGTGGCGGCGTACAGGTACCGCGTGTCGTTCGGGTCGACGGCGAGGGAGAGCACCACGCCCGCCTCTGGCGAGCCGACGCGCGAGAAGCTCGCGCCCGCGTCCGTGCTCTGGAAAACACCGTCGCCGTTCATGCCGGCGTAAATCACACGCGAGTCGACGGGGTCGACGGCGAGGGTCCAGACGACAGGCTGCGTCGGCAGAGCGGTCCAGGAGACGCCTCCATCGATGGTCTTGAAGGCGCCGGCCTCCGCGGTCGCGACGTAGAGAGTTCCGGCGTTGTGCGGGTCGGCGGCGATCCACCAGACCGTGGCCTGCGCGATTCCCTTGCTCGCACTGAACCAGGTGACGCCGCCGTCGACGGACTTCTTGATCGCGGTCGTGGGGTCCCCCAGGACCCGGCGTAATAGCTCCGGCTGTCAAAGGGGTCGCCGACCAGGAAGATCGCGAGGCTGCCGGTCTCCGACGTCCGGGTCCACGCCGCTCCGCCATCCACCGTGAGAAAAATCCCGTCGCCCGCCGTGCCCACGAGGACATGATCCGGATCCCTCGAGTCCATG
>JBBSGZ010000234.1:0-2982 GCA_038253555.1 Thermoanaerobaculia bacterium | reverse complement strand
TCGTTCGGCGAAGCGGACCGGGCACAGCGGCACGCCGACCGGGTGCGGTCGACCGGACGCCCGGTTTACCTGGAGCCCTTCCGCGGGCTCTCGCGAGTCAAGGTCGGGCCCTTCGACTCACGCCGGAAGGCGGAGGAGACCTTGGCGAAGCTCGAGGGCCAGGGATTCGAGGGGATCGTCACGCCCGCCTCAGGGGCGGTAACGGAACCACCCGGCCGAGGGATCGTTTTCCGCGAAGCCCGCACCGGCATTTGCGCCGGCGGGGAATGAAGGAGGGATCATCATGAGCGTCACTCGCATCTTCTCGTTTTTCGCCGCCGCGGGCTTGTCGGCCGCGCTGCTGGCCGCTCCCCTTCCGGTCAAGAAGACCGCCCTCGTCACGATACCGGCGACGATCCCGGTCCATGCGCCCCCGGCGAAGGTCTGGGCCGTTCTGACCTCCCTGGACGGGTTCGGGACTCTCACCGGATTCCACGCCACCGGGGGTCCGAAGGCCTTCACGAAAATCGGCGACGCCGTCCCCGCGACCGTCTGGTCGGACTCCGGGCGGCTCGTCGTGACGGAGCTCGTGCCCGAAAAGGAGCTCCGGGTCGCCTGGGAGCCGGCCAACGGGCACTATCTCTGCTCCAAGCGGATCGTGCTGTCCGCCGCCTCCGGAGGAACGAGCCTCGAATACTGGGACCGCTACACGGACGATCAGGCCAACGCGGAAGAGACGGCGCAGAAAGTCGCCGCGGAAACCGAAAAACAGATCGCGGCCTTCCGGGCTCTCGCCGAAAAGTAGCCGCGGATCAGAACAGCGGGCGCGCTCCCGCCTCGTGCGCGAGGAGCCAGCGCTTCAGGGGCAGCCCTCCCCCGTAGCCGGTCAGAGACCCGTCGCTTCCGACGACGCGGTGGCAGGGAATCACGATCGCGATCGGGTTGGCGCCGTTCGCCGCTCCGACCGCGCGGCTTGCGGCGGGGCGTCCGATCCTCCGGGCGAGCTCGCCGTAGGTGGCGCGCCCCCCGAACGGGATCGCGACGAGCTCCGCCCAGACGCGTTGCTGGAAGGCGGTCCCGCGCGGAGCGAGCGGGAGATCGAACGACGTCCGTCGTCCCGAGAAGTACTCGGACAGCTGCCGGCGCACCAGAGCGCACGCTCGACTGGCGGTGATTTTCCCGGCCGACGCCTGATCCGATCCGCGGAACTCCAGGCGCACGAGCGACCCTTCCGCCGAGACGGTCGCCCGCAGGAGACCGGCGGGGTCGCAAACTCCTCGGAAAAGAGCTGGTCCGCGGGATGGCCGGCGCCGGTCACGTTCCTCCGGGTGTTCTCAGCGGCGGACAGAGCGCGCGCTCATGTTTGAGAGATGACGACCACCGCCGTCGAACGGCGTCTGCGAAACGCGGCACGGTCTCCCTTCCCATCAGAGCCCTCAGCGTACACGAACGATCGGCGCCAGGATTCGCGCCATCGGCGCCCCCGACCCGGAGTCTGCCCCGAGCCCGGAAAACAAAAGCGGCGCGGATAAGATCTCCGGGGAGGTCCTCCCATTTCCACTCTGATCGTCCCGCAGCAGCAGGTCGCGCGGCTGCTTCCGATGGATCGCTGCATCGCGCTGATGGAAAGTGTCCTCGCGTCGCTCTCCCGCGGAGAGACGGTCCTGCCCCTCCGATCGATCCTCTGGCTTCCCGGGAAAACCGGCGCCCTCGGCCTCATGCCGGCGTACCTCGGCGCGGAGAAGGCACTCGGGCTCAAGGCCGTGACGTTCTTCCCCCGCAACGAAGGAACGCCCCTCGATTCCCACCAGGGCGCGGTCCTCCTCTTCGACGCGGAAACAGGAAGCCTCGCGGCTGTCATCGACGCGACCTCGATCACCGCCATCCGGACGGCGGCGGTGTCCGGCGCCGCGACCCGGGCCCTGGCGCGCGAAGGCGCCCGTGACCTCGCGCTGATCGGATCCGGGGTCCAGGCCAGGACGCACCTCGAGGCCATGCTGGCCGTGCGGCCCATCCGACGGGTCCGTGTCGCAAGCCTCAGCCCGGAGCGCGCCGCGGCGTTCGCCCGGCGGGAATCGGCGCGGTGGAAGATCTCCGTCGAGCCCGTATCGTCCGTCCGCGACGCCGTGGCCGGAGCCGAAATCATCTGCGTGGCCACCTCCTCTCGCGAGCCGGTGCTGGCGGGAGAGTGGATCTCCTCGGGGGCGCACGTCAACGCGGTCGGTTCGAGCGTCGCTTCGGCGCGCGAGCTCGACACGGATGCCGTGCGCCGCTCCCGGCTGTACGTCGACCGCCGGGAGTCGGCGCTCGCCGAAGCGGGAGACTTCGTGATCGCAAAGGCCGAAGGGGCCGTCGGGGACGGGCACATCGCGGCCGAGATCGGAGACGTGCTCATCGGGAACGCGCCGGGACGCGGCTCCGAGGCGGAGATCACGCTATTCAAGTCCGTGGGCCTCGCTGTCGAAGACGTCGCGTGCGCCCGGTTCCTCGCGGACCGCGCCCGCGGCGAGCCGGGTGTCCTGGAGATCGAGCTCGGAGGAGCCCGCGATGCGGCCGATTGATCCGATCTCCATCGAGGAAATCCAGGCCGCGCGCGCGCGAATCGCCGACGCGATCCTCCGGACGCCGCTCGTTCCTCTGGCGGCGGACTCCCCGGCCGGCGAGATCTGGTTGAAGCTCGAGAACCTGCAGCCGATCGGGTCCTTCAAGCTCCGCGGCGCGGCCAACGCCATGCGCCTCGCGCAGCCCCGCGCGCTTTGCGACGGCGTCGTCACCGCCAGCGCGGGCAACATGGCGCTGGGAGTGGCCTGGAACGCCCGGAGGATGGGAGTCCCCTGCACGGTCATCGTTCCGGAGCACGCACCCGCCACGAAGCTCTCCGCCATCGAGCGGCTCGGCGGAAAGATCATCCAGCTTCCGCACGATCGTTGGTGGCAGACGATCGTCGAACACGGGCATCCCGACGTCCCCGGTTTCTTCGTGCACCCGGTGAGCGACCCGGCC
>JBBSGZ010000233.1:0-3050 GCA_038253555.1 Thermoanaerobaculia bacterium | reverse complement strand
GATCGATCGTGTCGACCCGACGTGATCGGCGTAGCGCAGGATGCCTTCCGGGCACTCCGGGTGCGCGGCGAGCAGGGCGTCCGGATGCTTCGCCTTCAGTCGGACGATCTCGCGCTCGGAGAACTGCTCGTGGACGATGCAAGCCCCCGGCCAGAGGACCATCGGGCGCCCGGTCTTCCGAGCCAGCCAGGCCCCGAGGTGCCGATCGGGCGCGAAGAGGATCTCTTTTTCCGGGGGAATCGAGCGGAGGATCTTCTCCGCGTTCGAGGACGTCACGATGATGTCGGAGAGCGCCTTCACCGCGGCGGAGCAGTTGATGTACGTCAGAGACACCGCCCCGGGATGGGCCTCCCGCCATCGCCGGAACGCCTCCGGAGGCGCCGAGCTCTCGAGCGAGCAGCCCGCCTCGTAGTCGGGGAGGATGACCTTCCTCGAAGGATTCAGGATCTTCGCCGTTTCCGCCATGAAGCGGACACCCGCAAACGCGATCACGCTCGCGTCGGATTTCTGCGCGTTGCGGGAGAGGTCTAGAGAGTCGCCGACGAAGTCCGCCAGGTCCTGGATCTCCTCCTCCTGGTAGTAGTGAGCCAGCAGCACCGCGTTTTTTTGTCGTTTCAGCCGACGGATTTCGTCCGGGAGGTCGAGCGTCGGGTCGACCGAGGCGAGATCGGGCGCCGGAGGGGGCGGCGGCAGGATCGGGACGACGGGCGTCAACGGGTCCACAGGCGGCAAGTTCATCGCGCTTCGAGAATAGCAACAGCGGAGCCAGACGAGATCTTTCGGCCGCGGAGCCGCTGGCACGGCGGGTGCTTGTCGTTCGAACCGTGAGCTCCGTCCCGTCCCCCCGCCCGCACCGCCTGGGGATACTTTTTCTGATCCTGACGCTCACCGTACTCGTCCTCGAGGTCTGGGGAATCGGGTCCAGCCTGAAGTCCCTGTTTTAGGCCTTTCGGCGGGGCGACGTCTCCCCTGGAGTCGCCGCAATGTCCGCTGCGGCGATTCAATCGCTCGGTGCCCCCCTCCTTCAAGGAGATGGATTTCCAGACGGTTTGTTGGACGCGCCGTGCCGGTGGCTGATGCACCTGGCCCCTCACTCGAGCCCTCTCCCCGCGCCCCGGGGCGAGGGGGCGGACTCTGACCGGTCTTGCTATATTTCGAGCATGGCAACGGAGGTCTCGGCGAGCAAATACCACGGTCTCGATCCTGCGGCCATCCTCGCCGCCTACCGCAACGTCTACCTCTCCCGGCGGGTGGACGATAAGGAGATCCAGCTCAAGCGGCAGAACCGGATTTACTTTCAGATCAACAGCGCCGGGCACGAAGCGGTGACGACGGCCGCCGGGATGGTCGCCCGGCCGGGGTACGACTGGTTCGAGCTGTATTACCGGGACCGCGCCCTGTGTCTCCAGATCGGCGTCACGCCCTACGAGATGTTCCTCCAGGCCGTCGGCGCCACCGCGGATCCGGCCTCGGCCGGCCGTCAGATGCCCTCCCACTGGGGGTCGAAGCGCTTGAACCTCATCTCGAAGTCCTCCTGCACCGGAACGCAGTTCCTGCACGCCGTCGGCGCGGCGGAGGGCGGCTGGCGCAAGAGTGTGATCCCGGAGCTCTCCTCCCGCGGCGATTTCCAGAACGACGAGATCGTCGTCGTCTCCGGCGGGGAGGGGCAGACTTCGCAGGGCGAGTTCTGGGAAGCGCTCTCCTCCGCCTGCAACCTGAAGCTGCCGGTCCTCTTCCTGATCGAGGACAACGGCTACGCGATTTCGGTCCCGGTCGAGGTCAACACGCCGGGAGGCTCGATTTCGAAGCTCCTGGGCAGCTTTCCGAACCTCTTCCTCGCGGAGGTGGACGGCTGCGATTTTCTCGCGTCTTACGACGCCCTTCGGGAGGCGGCGGAATACTGCCGCACCCGGAAGGGCCCGGCGCTCGTGCATGCGCACGTCGTGCGGCCATACAGCCACTCGTTGTCGGACGACGAAGCGACGTACCGCCCGAAGGCGGAGCGCGATCGAGACGCGGAACGCGACCCGCTGAAAACGATGTCGCGTCTCGTCCTCGAAGAGGGGATCGCCACTCAGGCCGACCTCGACCGCCTTCACGCGGAGGTCGATCAGGAGGTCAACGAGGCGGCCGATCGGGCGCTCGCGGCCCCGGTTCCCGCGCCCGACTCCGCGCACGAGTTCGTCTATTCGCCGGACGTCGACCCCACGTCGGACGCCTTCTCGACCCCGCCGGTGCACGCGGAAGGCGCGGCTCCCACCACGATGGTGGACCTGTTGAACGCGTGCATGCGCGACGAGATGAAACGCGACCCTCGGATCGTCATCTTCGGAGAGGACGTCGCCGACGCCTCGCGCGAAGAAGTGCTGGAAGAGGTCAAGGGCAAGGGGGGCGTCTTCAAGCTCACCGCCAATCTGCAGCGTCTCTACGGCAAGAATCGCGTGTTCAACTCGCCTCTGGCGGAGGCCAACATCGTCGGCCGCGCGATCGGCATGGCGGTCCGAGGGTTGAAGCCGATCGCCGAGATCCAGTTCTACGACTACATCTGGCCCGCCTACATGCAGATCCACAACGAGCTCTCGAATCTCCGGTGGCGCTCCGGCAATACGTTCTCCGCTCCCATGGTGATCCGCGTGGCGACGGGCGGCTACATCGGCGGGGGCGCCGTCTACCACTCGCAGTCCGGCGCGGTCCTCATGACGCACATCCCGGGACTCCGCGTCGTCATGCCTTCGAACGCCCTCGACGCGAACGGACTCCTTCGGACCGCGATCCGCTGTGATGACCCGGTGCTCTTTCTCGAGCACAAGCACCTCTACCGCCAGACCCACAACAAGGGCGTGTATCCGGGGCCGGACTACATGGTCCCTTTCGGACGCGCGAGTGTCGCCGCCGAGGGAAAAGACGTGACGATCGTGACCTACGGCGCGACCGTCTATCGGTCGCTCC
Organism: Thermoanaerobaculia bacterium; assembly: GCA_038253555.1. GTDB lineage: Bacteria > Acidobacteriota > Thermoanaerobaculia > UBA5066 > Gp7-AA6 > JALYUA01. The sequence goes on along the minus strand of JBBSGZ010000233.1, from coordinate 101 downwards.
AGGCGGCCCGGTCCTTCGCCGAGGAGACCGGCAAGTCAGCCGAGATCCTCGATCTGCGATCTCTCTCCCCATACGACTGGGAGGCGATCGCCCGCTCGGTC
>JBBSGZ010000232.1:0-3138 GCA_038253555.1 Thermoanaerobaculia bacterium | reverse complement strand
CTAGACGGAGGGGGGCCGAGCCCGGCCGTTTCGGCGAACGGTTACCTCTTTGGCTCGTCGGTTTTCAGGCTCTTCTCGACAGGCATTGCGGCCGTGACGCCCGCGTGTTCTTCACCCTTGAGAACCTTTTCCACGGCACGGTCGCTTCCCGTCTCCAGCGCTTTTTCGAGAGCGTTGTGATCGGTGAGGACCTCGTCGCTCACATACTCGTGCAGCCAGATTCTTTCGATGATCGGGTAAGCGGCGACGAACGGAAGTATCAGGATCGCGCCCAGGATTCCGTAAAGCTGCCCGCCGATGACGATCGCGATGAGCACCGCGACCGTCGAGAGGCGCAGGCGCTTCCCGTACACGCGCGGGATGATCACCGTGTTCTCGAGCACGTGGTAAGAAAGGTAAAGGACGAGAACGGCGCCGGCAGCGACGGGCGAAACGGTCAGCGCCAGAAGAACAGCGGGCACGGTCGAGGCGATCACGCCGACGACCGGAAGGATGTCGCAGACCGCCGCGAGGAAGGCGAGGGGCACCGCGGCCGGGACGCGAAACGCCGAGAGGACGATTACGGCGAAGATCCCGTAGAACAGGGATGTCAGGGCCTGTCCCTGCACGTAGCTGATGACGACCTCCGAGACTTCAGGGATCGTTCTTGCCATCTTCCGGCGATGCCGCCGCGGCACGTAAGCGAGCAGCCAGGCGTAAGTCCTCTTCCCGTCCGCGACCAGGTAGAGAGTCAGCGTGAGGATGAGGATCGAGACCGTCACGCCCACGATCGCTGCCTCCCCCCACGCCTGGGGCTTCTTCAAAGAGGCCGCGACTTCCGGAGAAGAAGGCAGGGCGAGGATCTGGTCGAGGATCTGCCCGATGACAGGGTACCCGGGACCGAGCCGGCCCTGGACGCGCTTTCGGTATTCGGGAAGCTTGCCGAACAGAGCGACGAGCTGCGAAACCAGGGGCGGGCCGACCAGGAAGAGGATCGCGAGAATGACCCCGACTGTGAGCAGGGAAACGAGGGCGACCGCCCAACCCCGCGACAACCCGCGCCGCTCGAACCGGGACACCAGAGGAGACAGGCTGACGGCCAGGACGAGCGCCAGAAGGAAGAAGAGAAAGTCCGGAAGCAACTTCAGCGCGGCCCAGACGAGGACCGCGGTGATCAGAACCTTGATGATCGTCGCGACCGGAACGTGGAGCTCGACGACGGTCCGCTCCTCCGGCTCGTCGACCTCGGGCAGCGCCTGCCGTCGCGCGTTTTCGACGCTCTTGCTAGCGATGGGCCGCCTCGTCATTGACCTGAAGACTGCCCATCATGCGTTCATAGGTGGCGGAGAGGGCTCCCGCGTCACGCCCGGGCGCGATGCTCAACGAGTAGAGAACATGTCCGTCGGGGAGCTGGCGTGTCAGGACGTTCACGCGCTCGTCCATGCCCGTGACCGGCGACGTGCCGGCGAGCACCAGGGAGATCGCCGGGGCGCGGCCCGCGGCGAGCCGGCGCGCGGAATTGGGCACCGGTCGCAGATAGGGGTTGGACTTCGAGAGCTGCGCGACCAGATCGTTCGTCGCATCGTCGAGGCTCGTTCCCCGCGCGAAGGGCCCGCGGGTCCCCGTCTTACCGTTGACCGAGCCTTCGAACGGATCGTAATGGTTGACCACGACCCCGTAGATGACGGACGGCTGGCCGTCCGACGTCTGCACCACCCCGCCGGCCGGCAGGATCGTGACACCGAATCCGTTCGGCGCCTCGTGGGCCTGCCAGTTCTCCGGGTAGTCGATGGTGAAGAATCCGCTTCGCTGTCTGAACGTGCGGAAATTCGCGGAAGGCGCTTCGATCCGGATGTCCCCCCGGGAGGGACCTCGCCCTCCCGGAACGGTTCCTCCCGACGTCCCCTGCGCGAGCTGTTTCATCGACACCGCGGGAGGTTGAGTGCGCAACGCCGACTTCACGACGCCGACATCTCCGACGGGGTGAGGCGGAACGGGACGGCCGAGCCTCGCCGCCTCCTGCCGCACGCGCGCCTCGCGGTCGGCCGGAGCCGGGTGATCGCTCAGAAACCGCTCGAGTCTGCCGGGGTCTCGTCCCGCCTGCTTGCGGAGGAGCTCGAACATGCTCGCCATCTCGTTGGCGTCGTAGCCCGCGCGCGCCATGGTCTGAGCGCCCACGATGTCCGCCTGGCTTTCCGCCGTGCGGCTGAATTTCAAAAACAGAGCGTTCAACCCTATTCCGCCCACGGCGGACATGATCGGTCCGGGCGCTCCGCCCGTCAGCACACCTCCCAGAATCCCCACGCCCGCCTTGGCGAGGTACGCCTTGGACACCTGGTTGGTCTGGTGACGGAGGGCGACGTGCGCCATTTCATGCGCCATCACTCCCGCGAGCTGGCCCTCTGTCGGCACGAGCTCGATCAATCCGCGATTGACGTACATGAATCCCCCCGGCAGCGCGAACGCGTTGACGTCCGAGAGGTTGGTCACATGGAACTGGTAGGGAAACTTCGGCCCCGGCGCGACGGCCGCGAGACGGGCCCCGATCGCGGCGACGTAGCCGTCGATCGCAGGATCGCGGATCAGGGGGATCTGCTTCTCGACCTGGGCCGCCGACTGACGGCCAAGCTCGATGTCCTGCTGCGTCGAGAACAGGTTGAAGCCGGGCCGAACCGCCGTCGGGGCGGTCGCCGCCATGGCGGGCAACGCGCCGATCACCAGCGCGAGCCAGAGCGCGAGGGCCTTCGAAACCGGTTTCATGGAACCTCCGGGCGGCCTCAACGCAAACGGGATGCCAGACCGTCGCCTCCGCTCACTAAGGGACGTGCCGTTCGCCCTGCGAACTGCACCGGCGAACGGCTCTGCCGGATGCGGCCTTCGACCGCTCACCTCGTCTCTTCGTTCGCTGCGGCTCCCGCTTAGCCACCACCGTGGTGAATCGACTCTTCCTCTTCCGCGCGCGAGCGGGAGTTCAGCGTCGTTTTTTCACCGGGGTGGACGAAGCACGGCGCGGGCTCACCATCCAATGGTTTTTCCCCGGTTCTGCTCGTCGAGCCACTTCTGAAGCGGGGCGAAATAGTCGCGTATGGCGGTGGCGTCCATCTGCCGCTGGCCGGTCAGCTCTTCGAGGGCGTCGGGCCATGGCCGGCTCTGGCCCAT
>JBBSGZ010000231.1:0-3233 GCA_038253555.1 Thermoanaerobaculia bacterium | reverse complement strand
TTCGAATCCCGGCGCCGCCGGTCGAAGGAAAGCTGGTGCACGGCTCCGAAGGTCTGGAGGTCGGCCGCAAGCTCCGCGTGAAGCTGATCTCAACGGACGTCGATCGGGGATTCATCGACTTCGTCCGTACCTAGCGGCGCCCCGCGCGGAGCGCGGAAAGGTCGCCGCGTCGTATTTGGGCGCGCGCGTCCCACGCGCGCCCAAATATGCGAAGAAACAGCGCCTGGCGGTCAAGCGGTAAACCGAAACCGGCGCCCCGCGCGGAGCGCGGAAAGGTCGCCGAAGAAACAGCGCCTGCGGCAACTTCGGCGGGCGCGCTCCGTATGTTCCGGGGAAAGGGGGATCCATGCGCGCCAGGACGTCACGCCTTCTGCTCTCCGCCCTGCTTCTCGGCGCGCTGGCCGTGAGCGCCGCCCTGGCGGCGCCCGCAGACGACCTCGCCACCCGGCGAAAAGCGTTCTCCGACCTGCTCGCCGACCACTGGGAGTACACCCTCTCCCACAGCCCGGAGTTCGCGTCGATCCTGGGAGACAAGCGCTGGAACGACAAGGCGTCGGATCTTTCGGAAGGCGAAATCCTGGCCGACCAGCAGAAGGATCGCCAGTGGCTCTCCCGGCTGGACCCGATCGACACGGCGGGTTTTCCCCAGCAGGAGGCGCTGACCAAGACCCTTCTCGTCCGCGGACTTAGGGAGTCGATCGCGAACGAGCGGTTCCGAACCTGGGAAATGCCGGTCAGCCAGTTCGGCGGGGTTCACCTGCAGGCGCCGCAGCTCGTCTCGCTCCTCTCGTTTGCGACGGTGAAGGATTACGACGACTACAACGCCCGGTTGAAGCAGCTCCCAAAACAATTCGAGGACGTGAGCGCGCGCATGCGCAAGGGGATGGCAGAGGGGCTCATGCAGCCTCGCTTTCTCCTCGAGAAGGTCGCCACGCAGAGCGGCGGCATTGCCGCACAGAAACCGGAGGAGACGCCGTTCGCGCGCCCCCTTGCGAACGTCCCCGCGTCGTTCTCGCCGGAAGACCAGGCGCGCGTCAAGGAGCAGATCCTGACCACGATCCGGGAGTCGGTCCTGCCGGCGTACGCCCGATTCACCGAGTTCGTGAAAACCGAGTACGCGCCGAAGGGACGGACGGAGCCCGGGATGTGGTCCCTGCCGGACGGGGAGGCGCGCTACGCCGCACAGGTGAAGCGCCTGACGACGACCGACCGCACGCCGGAGGAGATCCACCGCATCGGGCTGGCGCAGGTCGCGGAGATCGAAAAGCAGATGCTCGTGATCGCGAAGAAGCTCGGATTTGCGGACGTGAAGGCGTTCAACGCGTCGATCGAAAAGGACCCGAAGCGGCACTACCGCGACCGGGAAGAGATCCTGACGGCCTACCGCCGTTACATCGATCAGATGCGTCCGCAGTTGCCGAAGCTTTTCGGACGGCTGCCGAAGGCGCAGGTCGAAGTGGCGGCGGTCGAGGCGTTTCGGGAGAAGGAAGCCTCGGGGGCGCAATACAACACGGGCGCGAAAGACGGCTCCCGTCCCGGACGCGTCATGGTCAACACCATGCAGCCGGAGTCCCGCAAGACGATTACAACGGAGTCGACCGCGTACCACGAGGGGGTCCCCGGGCATCACCTGCAACTCTCGATCGCGCAGGAGCAGGACGAGCTTCCGCCGGTGCGGCAGCAGACCGGCTACACGGCATTCGTCGAAGGATGGGCGCTCTATTCCGAACGCCTCGGAAAAGACCTCGGTTTTTACAAGGACCCGTACAGCGATTACGGACGCCTGCAGGACGAGATGCTGCGCGCGATCCGACTCGTCGTCGACACCGGGTTTCACCACAAGAAGTGGAGCCGCGATCAGGTCGTGCAGTTCTTCCACGACCACTCGGCGATCGACGAGGTCGAGGTTCAGAGCGAGACGGACCGCTACATCGCCTGGCCGGGGCAGGCGCTCTCCTACAAGATCGGACAGTTGAAGATCTTGGAGCTCCGTGACCGCGCGAAGAGGGAGCTCGGCTCCGCCTTCGACATCCGCGCCTTCCACGACGAGATCCTCGGGGCCGGCGCGCTGCCGCTCGACATCCTCGATCAGCGGATCGACGGTTGGATCGCCGCCAGGAAGCGAAGCGGAAGGAGTTCGTAAACACTGGGCGTCGGGCGCGAGGCCTCGGGCGCGGGAGGTGTAGCGGGGAGGGCGAAGGCCCTGCTCGAGGTGGCAGAGTGACGGTTCGCCCGATGGGTCACAGCATTGCCGTCGCCTGCCGCCTCAGTTCTTGAAAGCGGCAGTGTCCGCCGCGCCACAGAGGCGAGACGGATCGCTCCGGTCATTCTGATAGGTCCGGGTCGCGCCGGTGACGAGATCGACGACGGTCAAGGTGTACTGCAAGTCGGTGAGACCGGTGTGGAATAGCCAAAAAGAGCCCCCGAGGGGTGGGGGGACGCCCGTCACGTCGGCCATCTTTACGATGACTTCGGGAAATCCCGGGTCACCCGTGAAGCTCGGCAGACTGAACATGCCGAAGCGGTCGCCCTGCGGAATCGCCTGACCGGTTCCGGTATTGCCGGTTCGTGGATCCAGAGCCGTCAGACTCGCCCGGAATCGGCCGCCGAGCACGCACAAATGACTCAGATCCGGAACGCAGATTCCTGCCGGTGCGTAAATGTACACTCCTGCGCCACCGATGAGGCCATTGGAAGTGCCGGCGTACACGCGTTGACCATCCGGTGAGACGAGGATCGTTGGAACGAACACGTTTGGCAGCCCCGTGTCGAAGAGACTCCACGAGGCTCCCGCGTCGGTACTGCGAAAGATGCGCTGGAACGGTCCCGCTCCAGCGTAGAGAACCATTCGATTGCTAGGGTCCATGGCCACGACCATGAAAGAGACGCCGTTGGGTGCCTGAAACAGCCGGCTCCATGTCGCGCCGGCATCGACGCTCCGGTAAATCCCATCCGCCGCCGTTGCATAGAGGATTTCCGTTGACGCGTCGAGCTTCAGATCGGTTAGAAATCCCGAGGGCGCCGCTAGCACGGACCAGGTAGCGCCCCCGTCCAAACTCCGGTACAGAATCTGCGAGCTCGTGGACGCGAAAAGAACGCGGGCGTCCGGGCTAGCGGCTAAGTGATACACGCCGTTCGCGGCAATACCCGGCGGTCCGGCAAACACCCAGCTTCCTCCATTGGAGAGCGCTATGAATACTCCGGAAGCCGTACCCGCGATGACGGCGCCGGCC
>JBBSGZ010000230.1:0-3249 GCA_038253555.1 Thermoanaerobaculia bacterium | reverse complement strand
GGTCGGCGAGAACGTGGAACTGCTGAACCATGCCGCCCCACGAGTTGACGTCGGCCACTCCGGGGACAGTTCGGAGGAGCGGTCGAATCGTGTATTCCTGGATGTTCTTCAGCTCCATCAGCGAAACGGTCGGGGATTCGACGAGATACTGGAAGACCTCGCCCATGGGCGTCGCCGGAGGGCCGAGCGAGGGCTGATATCCGGAGGGCAGGGCCGCTACCGCGTCCTGCATGCGTTGCTGAACCTGCGCCCTGGCGAAGTAGAGGTCCACGTCGTCCTCGTAGGAGATCGTCACGACGGAGATTCCCGCCTTGGAGATCGATCGGACCCCGAGGGTCGACGGCAGGCCCATCATCGACGTTTCCATCGGATACGACACCAGGTTCTCCACCTCGTTCGGCGACAGACCGGGAGCCACGGTGATGACCTGGACCTGGTTGGGCGTCAGATCGGGAAATGCGTCGAAGTTGATCCGGCCGAGCGACCAGACCCCGGCGACCGCGATGAGCAGGGCTCCGGCCACGACGGCTGCCCGGAAGCGGAGGGCGAGAGCGATCCAGCGCGCCATCGTCTCAGCCCTCGGTCATCTTCGAGCGTTCGAACTGCGACTTGACGGCGAAGGCGCCTTCCCGCACGACCAGCTCGCCGGCCTTGATCCCTCGGAGGATTGCCGCGCGGCCCGACGAGCGGTTCCCGAGCTCGACCTCGCGTTTTTCGAATCGCGCGCCACCTGAGCCGTCCGGCGTGGCGACGAAGACGACAGGCTTTTCATCTACCAGGACGATTGCGGTATCGGGTACGACGACCGCTTTCGCTTTCGGCCCTGCCTCGATGAGGGCCGTGGCGAACATGCGGGGCTTCAGGCGGCCGGCGCCATTGTCCACGACCGCCTGCACGGGCAGCGTTCGGGTCTTCGCGTCCAACGCTCCTCCCACGCTCCGGACGGTGGCCGGGAAGGCCTCACCCGGAAACGCGGGCACCGTAAAGGTGATTCGCTGTCCCGGCCGAATCGCTCCGGACAACCGCTCCGACGCGGAGATCTCCAGCCAGAGAGTCCTCGAGTCCGTGACGCTGACGAGCGGCGCCCCGGAATCCACGACGGAGCCCGGCGTCGCCTCGCGGCTCAGGACGACCCCCGAGATCGGCGATCGAAGCGTCACCTCCCCGGATATGGCGGCTGACCCGATGGATGTCATCCCGGCTCGTGCGCGTTCGGATTCCGACTGCGCCTGCCGAAGGGCGGATCTCGCCCCCTCTTCGTCGGAGCGAGCCCGCTCCACCTCCTGCCGCGCTGCGGCCTTCGCATCCAGAAGGCGCTCCGCACGCTCCCGCGCGGCGCGAACGTACGCGAGGGACGCCTCGCGAGACCTCACTTCGGCGACCGACTTGTCCACCTCCGCCCGGGCGGTCGACGCCTCCGGGCTTCGCAGCGTGACGAGCGCCTGGTCTTTGGAAACGAGATCCCCGGCGCGAACGTGGACCTTGATGATGCGGCCCTCAACCGGAGCGCCCAGGCGCGACGTGCGATCTTCATCCGGGACGAGCTCCGCGGAGACTTCGGCCGACGGCGTGACGTCGGTAGCGACGGCGGGAGCCCACTGGACTCCGCCATGCTGAACCTGGGCGCCGGAGAAGACAATCGCATCGGCACCCGGCGTCGGATCGGGCTTTTTCGTCTCGGAGGAGCTGGGAGTCCGGCGACAGGCGTACAGGGGAAAAGCGATCATCGCAATTCCCGCGATCCGGCGGAGGAATACGGCCCGGCTCTTCATCGCTTCTCCTTTTTCGACGGCGGGGTCGCGTCCGCTGCGTCCAGAAGAGCGGCGATTCCTCCCGCCGTGACGGTCTTCAGCTCCAGCAGACTTTCGGCGCGGACCGTCAGGGTCCGGTAATAAACCCGCCGCGTTTCCCCGACCCCTCTCGTGGCGTCGAGCACCTGAAGCAGGCTCACCGCGCCTTCCCTGTAAGCGGCCAGCGCGATTCTTCTGGCCTCATCGGCTCGCTCCAGAATCTTTCCGTCTTGAGGTCCGGGGAGCGATTGGAGCGAATCGTAGGCCGCGGCGAGTCGCGCAACGACTGTGCGCTCCGTCCACGCGAGCTCCATTTCCCGGGCCTCACGCTCGGCAGACGCGCGCTCGATCTCGCCCCGATTCCGGTCCAGGAAGGGGAGCGGCAGGGTGATTCCGGCGATCATCGAATTGGACCCGGCGATCCGTTTGTTTCCGAATGTGAACCCGACCTGACGGACCCGGAGGGTCTGCTGATAGGCGGCCTCGAATCGAGCGGCATCGAGCCGGGCTCGAGCCTCGCGAATCTCGGGGTGTCGACTGCGCGCTTCTTCCAGGATCTGTTGTCGCGGGGGAATCGACAGGGATTTGAACTCGGCAGCGTTCATCTCTGACGCGATGTCGGCTGCGGCCACGCCCCCGGACTCCACGCCGATGAAGGGAGCCAGCTCGGCCTGGGCCCGCCTGAGGTCGATGCTTTCGAGGGCCTCATTCATGAGCGCCCGGTCGAGCTCGACGCGCGCTCGAATCGCATCCCCCTCCGAGGAAACTCCCTCCTCTGCGCGAACCCTGTTGTACTGCTCCAGATCCTGAAGCCCCTTTCGGATTTCCGAAGACGTCCCCAGCGCGAGCTGCGCGAGAGCGAGACGGTAGTAGGCGCGTCCCGCGTCGAGCGCCACCGACCAGCGCGCGCGATCGAACGCCGCTTCGGATGCCCGCATCTCCGCCTCCGCGCGGTTCACTCGCGGGCCGCGCTGATAGAGAAATTCGAGTGGAAACGCCGCGAAGGTCGAGGTCTCTTTGTCCAGGCCCGGGGGGGACTCGCGACCAGGATACGCGCTGTTTTCCACCTGATAGGTCATGGTGGGATTGGGAAACGCTCCGGCTGCGCGCCGAGATCCGCGGGCGGCTCGAACTCGGGCGAGCGCCGCCTCGATGAGAGGGTTATTCCTCGTCGCGGCTCTGAGGACGTCGGGCAGGGAGACGCGTTGTCCAGAGTGAGCCGGCCCCTGAAGCGGATCGGCTGCTCCAACAGCCCCCCACCAAATCCACAAGAGCGCCGACGCCCCGCGGAGGGTGTTTCGTTTTCGTTTGCGCAGGGCAAGGGACCGACAATTTGGTTGTTGACGAGACCGCATACCAGGACTCTCCTCAGGTTCCACGAAAAGTCGGCACCCGAGTCATTCGGGCGCCGCGAAGGAACCGCGGATCAGATAAGGAGAATCGGGATGCGGGAGAGAAG
>JBBSGZ010000229.1:0-3258 GCA_038253555.1 Thermoanaerobaculia bacterium | reverse complement strand
CTCCCACAGCTTCAGAGAGCTCTGCCAGAGCCTCCAGCTGCGACACCTGCGCACCCGCCCGTACAGCCCCAAAACCAACGGCAAGGCCGAACGCTTCATCCAGACCCTGCTTCGCGAATGGGCCTACAAACGGCCCTACTCCACCTCAGTCCAGAGAACCGACCGACTCTCTCCCTACCTCGATCGCTACAATCCAAGGAGACCTCATGCCTCTCTCAATCATCCAACCCCGTTCCAACGCCTCCGTCAACAACCTCTTGAGAATTGACACCTAGACCCGGAAGCACGCGTCGCGACTGCCGGAAAGCAACAGGAACACCATCATGATGGCAACGCCCCGCATCGGCGAGATCCTCATCGCCGAAGGCTTCCTGACCGAGGCCTCGGTTCAACGCGCGCTCGGCTTCCAGAGATCCGGCGGCGACCGCGTGAAGCTCGGCAGCATCCTTCTGAACTGGGAGCTTCTTTCGGAGGAATCTCTCTTGGCGGGGCTCGCCAAGCTTCACAGGCGACCGGGAGTGAGCTGGGCTTCGCTCCAGGACGCCCCGATGGCGGTCGTACGCCTCCTGCCCGCGTCTCACGCCGCCCGTCTCTCCGCAATCCCCTACTCGGATGAGCGGCGGCTGCTCCGGGTCGCCTTCGTGAACCCCTCGAACATCGCCGCCATTGACGAGGTCTCCGCTCTGACGGGGCGAAGCGTGGCGCCGGGAGTCGCTACGGAGGCGCGCCTCCTGCAGGCGCAGCAGAAGTTCTATGGGAGGCACGTCCCCATGGAATACCGCACGCTTCTGCAGAAGCTCGATCGCCGGCCGGCCTCGGCGGCGCCGGTCCTGCCGCGTGCCCACGTCACATCGCGTCCGGCTCCCGTTGCGGTTCCCGCCGTCCCGAAAGACCCCTTCGGGCCTGCCAGCGTCCCCGGGATCGACGAGACCACCGTTCGCATCCCCGTCGAGGGGTTTTCCGCCGCCGCGGCGGCAGGGCTCGGCCTTCCCGACTTCCCGTCGGTACCCTTCGCGGGGGCTCCGACCGCGAAGAACGGGCCGGAGAGTTCGGAAGGGCAACTGCCGGAGACGCACGGTTTTCCGCGGCGATCCCCGTTTTCGGGAGAGGACTCGCTTTCCGACTGGGTCGGGGAGGCAATTTCCGCGTTCACCGGTACCGAGCGCTACGAATCGGAACCCTTCTCGCCCGCCGGCATTTCGAACCCTGCCCTTTTTGGCCGCGAGAATGCCGCCTCGCACCCCGGGTCCATTGACTTTCGCGAGGACGATCTTCCCCCGACCAACGCCTTTCGGACCCGAAGGCCGGATTCGGAGCGCCCTCTCTCCGAGGCGCACACCCGGGACGTGCCATCCTCGATTCCGCCGTTTCGCCGGGCGACGGATCCGACGATTCCCTTCGCGCGAGCGCGCACCCCGATTGCGGACCTCGATCGCGACGACGTCGACGACACGATCGCGGACATGTGGCGTCCCGCTCCTCCGGAAGAGCCGGCCGACGCGGCGGCGATGGCTCACAGCCGGGAGGAGCTCGCCGACTTTATTCTCGAAGGCCCCCTTCTCCCCCTCCCGCGCGTGATGCTGCTCGGCTGCGGGGGCGCGGGAGTGACCGGCTGGAGGGGTCGAGGAGAAAGGCTGTCCGCCGAGGTCGTGGCCTCGATCCGCGTTCCTTTCTCCGAGCTCTCCATTTTTTCGGCGGTGCAGGAATCCGGCGTCCCCCACTTCGGGGCCATCGACAAATCGGAATGGCCTCGCGCTTTAGAGGAGCTCTTCGGCCGCGTGCCGCCCGACTGCGCGGTCTTCCCGATCCGCGTCCTCGACGCCGTCGCCGCGTTTCTCTACGCCGATCGCGCCGGCGCGCCGATGCACTACGAGGATTTTGCGATGGTCGCCCGGGCAACGGCCTCGGCCGCGAGCGTCCTGTCCCGCTTCGTCCTCCAGCCTGCGCGCGGGTCCGCGGCCTCCTCCTAGACTTTCGCGGTCCGCTCCTCTCGCGGCCGGCGGCGGTCGTGAGATAAACACTCTCCCATGGACCCCACGCCTCTCGAGCCCCCGCCGCACGACAGAGACTCGCCCGGGCCACGTCGGCGCTGGTTTCGATGGCAGTTCCAGCACGCGGAGCATCCGCTCGTCCACCTGGGTCTCCTCCTGCTCACGTTCGCGACGACGACCCTGGCGGGAGCGCTCTTTTTCACCAGCGGCGCGACGCTGGCGGCGCGGCTGCCCTCCGCTCTGCGCTTCTCGATTCCGGCGCTGCTGATCCTGGGAACGCACGAGATGGGGCATTACTGGATGTGCCGCAGGTACGGTCTCGCCGCCACGCGGCCCTACTTCCTGCCGGCGCCGACGATCTTCGGGACGCTCGGAGCGGTGATCCGCATCAAGGAGCCCATACGGACCAAGGCGGTGCTGCTCGATGTCGGGGCGGCGGGTCCGCTCGCCGGATTCCTGATGACGCTCCCCTTTCTCTTCTACGGAGTGCGTCATGCGATTCCGATCGCCGCGGCTCCCACGGCGGACACTCAGGTGTTCGGGTACCCGCTCGCAGTAAGGCTCGCTCAGCAGTGGACGGGCACCGCGCTGTACACGAGCGCGACAGTGCATGAGGACCCGACGTTCATGGCCGCGTGGCTCGGTCTATTCGTCACGGCGCTGAACCTTTTACCGATCGGACAGCTCGACGGAGGACACGTCGCCCGGGCGGTGCTCGGAAAGCGGCAGCCCGCGTTATCGATCGCGGCCCTTCTGCTCGCGTTCGCGGCGGCGTTGAAGGGCGGTTATTCCTGGGCGATTTTCGCCGGCATCGTGGCCGCCGTCTTCGGAGTGCGGCATCCGCCCGTTGACGATGACGACATCCCGATCGGCACCGGCCGCCTGACGATCGCGCTCGTCTGCCTCGCCGTCTTCCTGCTCTGCGTGACGCTGGTGCCGCTGGGAGAGCTGGGAAGCTAACGTCGCCTCCGCTCTCTGCGGGAGCTGCCTTCGCCGTGCGCGGCGAAGGCATCGGCGAGCGGCTCGCCTGTTGGCTCGACCGCTCGCCTGCTCCCTTCGTTCGCTCCGGCTCCCGCAGCGGGAGGCTCCTCCTTCCCTTCGGTCAGGAGACTCCTCCCGCTGCGAGCTTAGCCACCAGCGGGGCGGAGGCGCAGCTCTGCCCCCTCGCCCCGCGCTCGGGGAGTGTATGGACCGGAGACATGTTGGACGGTTGTTCGGAGACATGGTGGACGGTTTTCAGGGAGGTTATCGTTGAGTGTTGAGATTG
>JBBSGZ010000228.1:0-3273 GCA_038253555.1 Thermoanaerobaculia bacterium | reverse complement strand
TTTTCCCGATCGTGTTCGCAGTCGTGCTGAGGATTCTCCGCGATCCATCGGAAGCCGAGGACGTCACGCTCGAAGTGTTCGTCCAGTCGTGGGAACAGGCGGGGCGGTTCGACAGGTCGAGAGCTTCGGGAAGCACCTGGCTCCAGATGATCGCGAGGTCCCGCGCGACCGACCGGATCCGGGCCCGGCACCGGCAACGTCGCTTCGGAGACTCCCTCCCTTTCGATCCCGTCGATCTCCCCGCCAGCAGCGACACTCCCGAGGCCGCGTACCGCCGTTGCGAGCTTGAAATGGTCCTCCGTGCCGCGATTCGGAGGCTCCCGCAGGACCAGCGGCAGTTGATCGAGCTCGCGTATTTCGAGGGAAGGTCGCGCACCGAAATAGCGAGGGTCCTCAAACAACCCCTCGGCACGGTAAAAACACGGATCCGCCGCGCAAAGACGAATCTTCGCGCCGCGGTCGATCCTGAAAGATAGCAAGACGAAACTTTCGGAGAGACTCAGCCCTCGATCCCGCTCTTTCGGCCGGGTGGGAACGCCGGAGATCGAGCGACGTCGTACTTTTGCATGAAGAAAACCCGTGGACCTTCCCGTCGTAAAGCCGGCCTGCCGCTGCGACTCCGCTTCTTTAGCACCCCCCGCGCCGGCAGTGGCAGGGCGTTGGCGGAAAAGACCGCGACTTTGGACGTCAAAGGGGGAAGAATGTTCCGCCGTCTCATTCTGGTGGGAGCGGCCCTTCTGGCCGGGCTGGCCGGAGAGGCGTTGCGCGCTGGCCAGCCGGAGAAGAGTGAGGACCACATCGTTCAGCTCCTCCCGCGCGACGCGATCCCCGCGATCCGAAACCCGCTTCTTGTCCCGGCCGCGAAGGCGTCGCTTCACGACGAGGAGAGAGTCCTGGGCGTCGTCGTCGAAGGACAATCGCACGCCTATCCGCTGATCGACCTGGACCGGCACGAAGTTGTCGACGACACGGTCGGCGGCCGGCCGATCGCGGCGAGTTGGTGACCCTTGGCGGGCACGGGCGTGGTCTACGCCCGCGAGGTCGACGGCAAGGTGCTCGATCTGGGCGTTTCCGGCGCGCTCTACCGCGACGCGCTCGTCCTGTACGACCGGGAGACCGGCTCATATTGGTCGCAGGTGACGGGCGAGGCGATTCGCGGCCCGCTCGCCGGCAAGAAGCTCGCGGAGATCCAATCTGTCGTGACAACTTGGCGGGAGTGGAAGAGAGAGCACCCCGATACGCTCGTCTTGCGCTCCGACCCCGGGCCGCGGCGCAGTCCATACGAGGCGTACTTCGCAAGGCCCTTCGAACTGGGAGTGCTCGGCACGAAGAACCCGGACGAGCGCCTTCCCGGCAAGACCTGGGTCTGGGGCTTCGTCGCTCAGGGCAAGGCCGTCGCGATCGTCGAGCAGCGTGTCGAGGAGAGCGCTCAAACCCTCGACGTTGACGGCGCGTCCTTCGAGATCCGGCGCCGGGGGACCCGCCTCCTCGTCTCGCCGGGGGGAAGGATTGCGCCGAGACGGATGTACTGGTACGTCTGGGCCCGATTCCATCCGGGCGGCAGAATCTGGCCGGAGAGGGCAGAACCCTGACGGCCTCGATTAAGATTCGCGCACCGAGATTGGCCGATGAATCGAGACGGCGCTCACGGCAAATGGCCTTTAATGATGGCGAGGATGCGCGCCTCGTTGAAGGCTCTGTGGCCTTCCTCTCGATCCTTGCGACCATGCCAGCCAGCGGCGGCTGAGTGCCTTCAGGAATGGGCTCAGGCGCGTGCGGTTGTAGGCATCGCCGGCCTTGCGGATCGCCTCGGCCTGGGTTGGATAGGAATGGATCACTCGCGACAGAGTCTTCAAGCCGATCCCCGCCACCATGGCCAGGGAGATCTCGTTGATCATCTCCCCCGCATGACGCGCGACGATCGTTGCGCACGCGAGGACTGGTATCGGACTCAACAGGAATTGCGATCTCCAAGTCGTCTTGATCAACGAGGGAGAATTTGGCTCCGTCACAACGGGAAACAGAATACGAAGATCGATCAGATGCTTCTGGAAGGAACGCATTCTCTATCGGCGATGGCGGCGAGAATCGACAGGCTAGGGTCCGAAGAAGAGAAGCGGCAACGCGTCAGGGGCCACCTCGACCATCTCTCCGACCCCGTTGAGGACGGAGGGCACGGGCTCAAACTTTCACCCTACGATCGAAGTGATCTCCCGATTGCCTTCGAGGTTGGCTGAGGAGTTCTTCGTTCCGAATCCTGTCCTGATTCGAAATCCAGTCCGCGGCTGGCCCTGAACTAGAACCGGTGCCACGGTCCTTGGGGTGAGGACGCAAACTCTGTGTCCGCGGGGAGCTCGACTGAGCCCAAGAACGAGAGCTCGACCGCCTCCGAGGAGGGGAAGCTTGCCTCCCGAAGAAGTTGAAACGTGCTCGGCCCGCGCGGAACACGCAGGCCCTTGTTGTGTCGCGCAGAGCCGGAATTGCATTTCGCTAGATACGGGGACCTCTCGTGGTTCGCTTCCAATAAAGATCGAAGCGGCACCCGAAGTGTGAAGGTGGGGCCGAAACGCCCCAAGGAATCGCGAGGGGCCCGAGCCGTACGACTTGGGCCGGCGAGGGTTCCAAGCCAGAAGAAGACCCGTTGATTTAGCAGCGCGATGTACGCCTCGAATGAACAACCTGCTTCGAGCTGCACGCTACCAGGACGAAGAGGTAGCGCTGCAAACGCGAGGACCTGCTCCTTGGTCGACGCGCCAAAACGGAGGAGATCGAGTTGCCCGATGGTCGGATCTCTGTCCGCGATCATCTCTCAGCCGAGCGAATCTGACGGCTGCCCTGAATCGACTTGAAATTCAGTTCATCCGACGTATGGAACGCAATTGGCCGAAGCGCGATGAGATCCTGCACGTTCCTGGGCAGAGGGGTTCCTTTCGTCAATTCCCAAGAACGCTCTCTGGGATAGGCGATTCGAAATCAAGTTCCTGTGAGACTTCAGCGTGAAGAAACCAGAATCGACCTTTGTGGTGGAGGCGGCGGGAGTTGAACCCGCGTCCGGGAGCGTCACGGGAAAGGCCACTCCATGCTCAGCCTCTTCTTAAGTTTCGTCCGGTCGCCTCAAGAAGAGGCAAAACGGCGGTCGGACAACCCCGAATAGGTTTCGCCGGTCCGTCCGGGGGTCCGGACCGGCTACACCCGCATTTGGCGTCGGCGTACGAGACCCGGCGGGTGCGGTTCCCGGACACCGTCACTGCGCGTTAATTACGCAGCGAGAGC
>JBBSGZ010000227.1:0-3316 GCA_038253555.1 Thermoanaerobaculia bacterium | reverse complement strand
CGCCTGAGGGCTCGACCGCCCGGCTGGTCCCTTCGTTCGCTTCGGCTCCCGCAGCGGGAGGCTCCTCCTTCCCTTCGGTCAGGAGACTCCTCCCGCTGCGAGCTTAATCACCCTCGAGGTTGTAGCGCAGCTCTGCCCCCTCCGCCCCCCCTCCCCGCGCGCCGGGGGAGAGGGTTGGGGTGAGGGGCGGGACTCAAGGGAGGGCAGCGCCGAGAATCTGACCCCGCCTACGGCGCCCTCTGTTAGATTCTGCCGGCCCATGACCGTCTTCCAAGCGATCCTGCTCGGCGTGATTCAGGGTTTGACGGAGTTCGTCCCCATCTCGTCCACGGCGCATCTCACGATCGCTCAGTTTTTTTTGAAGATCCGCGACGCCGATATCGCCCATTCGTTCGACCTCGTTCTCCACCTCGGAACGGCGCTCGCCCTGATCATCGCCACCTGGCGGCTTCTCGTCGGAATCGTCTCGGAGGCGCTGCGGGCGGTCACCGGTCAGCCGGCGGTCCACGAGGCCGACCGCGCCCTGGTCGTTCCCATCATCGTGGGAACGATTCCCGGTGTGCTCGCCGGGCTTTTCCTCCTGAAGCGCTTCGAGGCCTTTCGCACGCTCGCGTCGATCGGAGTCGCCATGTTGATCGCATGCGTCTATTTCCTCGTCGCGGAGCGGATCGGCGAGGCCCGCCGTTCGAGCGCTCGCGATCTCTCGCGGATCAATCTATTCGACGCCCTCTTAGTCGGGGTCGCGCAAGCCGCCGCCGGCCTCTTTCCGGGGCTATCCCGGTCCGGGATGACGATCAGCACCGGCCGGCTGCGCGGATTGACGCGCGAAGATGCCACCCGGTTCTCGTTCCTTCTCGCCCTCCCGATCATCCTCGGGGCCGGCGCGAAGACGCTCCTCGACCTGCGGAAGGACCACGGCCCCTCCATCGGCGCCGCCCCGCTCGTGGCGGGGTTCGTGGCCTCGGCGGTGGTCGGGTACATGGCCGTCGCGTTTCTGCTTCGATATCTGAGGACCCACACCCTGCGCCCGTTCGCGGTGTACCTCGGTCTTCTCGGAACGGCGCTTCTCGTCGCGAGCCGCTTCACCTCTTAACGTCGAGGAAAGGGGCGGGCGGTCACCGGGCGACAGGACGGCACGACAGACAACGAAGGGTGCCATGCAGAAATCGAAACAGATTTTGCCGGGAGCAGAGGGCGAAGCGAGCTGGCTGGTCGGGACGGCCGATCTCGCGAGCCGGCTCGCGGAGCGGGACGCGGAATCCTTTCCCGCCGTTTTTTCGACGGCGCGGATGATTGCCTTGATGGAGCTCGCAGCGTCTCGCATCCTCGCACCCTTGCTGGAGCCCGGGCAGGAGTCCGTTGGCGTCCTCGTTCACGTTACGCACACCGCCGCGACCCCGCCGGGCTCGCGCGTGACCGCTCACGCGACATACATGGGACGCGAGGGGAAGTTCCATGCCTTCGAAGTCGTCGCCACCGACGAGGCGGGAGAGATCGGCCGTGGAACTCACCACCGCGCTGTCGTAGACGGCCGGCGGCTCCTCGAAGGCGCGGAGCGCCGGCGACGCTGAGCCTCGGGTGCGGCCCGTTGCCCTTCTGGCATCGCCGCACTCCCGCTCACACCGCCTCTGTCCCCGACCCGGGGACGCCTTAAGCAAGGCGGATTCGCGGCGCCGTCTTCCACGCGAGTCCCGCCCCTCACCCCAGCCCTCTCCCCCGGCGCGCGGGGACGCCGTAAGCCAGCTCGGATTCCCGGCGCCGCCTTCCAGATAAGAGCTGCCCCTCACCCCAACCCTCTCCCCCGGCGCGCGGGGAGAGGGGGCAGAGGGGGCAGAGCCGCGCCTCAACCACGATGGTGGCTACGCTCGCAGCGGGAGGAGTCTCCTGACCGAAGGGAAGGAGGAGCCTCCCGCTGCGGGAGCGGGAGCGAACGCAGTGAGCGGAAGCGACGTGAGGCGAGCCGTTCGCCGGTGCCTTCGCCGAGCACGGCGAAGGCAGCTCCCGCAGTGAGCGGAGGCGACGGTTGGCGACAGATAATCCCAGGATCATGAACCTGATTTCCGAAGCGATCGAACAGTACGCCGAGGCGCACACGGAAGCAGTCGATCCCCTTTTCGAGGAGCTGCGAGAAGAAACGTACCGGTCGATGTCTTCCCCCGGGATGCAGGTCGGAAGGGTCGAGGGAACGTTTTTGAAGACCCTGGTCGCGATTTCTCGGTCTCGAAGGGCGCTCGAGATCGGGATGTTCACGGGGTACTCGGGGCTGATGATCGCCGCCGGACTTCCAGAAGACGGCGAGCTCGTCACCTGCGACGTGGACCCGAAGGCGGAGGAAATCGCGCGGAGGTACTTCGCGCGAAGCCCCCACGGTTCGAAGATTCAGATCCGGATGGGGCCGGCGCTCGACACGATCGCGACGCTGCAACCGCCCTTCGACTTCGTCTTCCTCGACGCGGACAAGGAGAACTACTCCCGCTACTATGACGCCGTCGTGCCCCTGCTCTCTCGAGGAGGGTTGATTGTGGCGGACAACGTGCTCTGGAGCGGCAAGGTGCTCGAACCGAAGGAGACCAGCGACCGCGCGATCGTCGCGTTCAACGAGCGCGTGGCGTCGGACCCGCGCGTCGAAAAGGTGCTGCTGACGGTGCGGGACGGAATGTTTCTGATCCGCAAGAGGTAGTGTCCATCCCAGGGGCTACGGACCCGCCGCGATGGTGCGGCTATTGCTCTCGGGTGGGCCGGGGATCGGGTTCGCGAGAAGTGCCGGCCCGGAGATCCCCTTCAAATCCACCAGGAGGGAACCATGGCTGAGAAGACGTTGGAAACTGTCGACCGCCTCTATGAGCTCGTTCACGAGATCGAAACGGCGATGCTCGTGACGCGGCGGGCCGACGGGAGCCTCGTGTCGCGCCCGATGGCGAACCAGGATCGCGCTCCGGGGGCCGACTTCTGGTTCGCCGCGGAGGACGGGTCTGACAAGGTCGAGGAGATTCGGGCGGATCCGCAGGTCAATCTGACTTATTACAAGGACCGCACGCGGGAGTGGGTTTCGATCGCGGGCACGGCGGAAGTATCCAACGACCGGGAGCGAATCCGCCAGCTCTACAAGCCAGATTGGAAAGCCTGGTTCAATGACGGGACTTCAAACGATTCGAGAGTGGGGACGCCGGAAGATCCGCGCATCGTGCTGATCGGAGTGCGCGCGACCTCTGCTCGCTATATGACGGTGGACAAGCCACAGCCCGTCGTCCTCTTCGAGGTCGCGAAGGGAATGCTGACCGGACGTCGGCCGGACATCGGGAAGGTGCATCAGGTG
>JBBSGZ010000226.1:0-3338 GCA_038253555.1 Thermoanaerobaculia bacterium | reverse complement strand
CGGCGGCGATGTCGAGCCGCGAACAGGCCCTGCAGGCGCTCAACCGCCTCGCCTTCGGCCCGCGTCCCGGCGACGTCGATCGCGTTCTGGAGATGGGGGTCTCCCGGTGGATCGACTCGCAGCTGAGGCCCGACACGAGTCCCGACACGCTCCTTTCGGCGAGGCTCCAGGGCCTGCCAACTCTGACGATGTCGAGCCAGGAGATCTTCGACGTCTATGAAAAGCCGGTCCGGGCGGCGAGGCGGGAGCGCAGGCTGGCCGCGGCCAATGGAGCGATGAGCGAGGCCGCCCCGGCACCCGAAGATCTTCGCGCAGGCGACGAGAAGGAGAGGATCGCCCCGGAGAAGCGGCCGCGGCGGGTCATCGAGGAGCTCTCGAAAGCGCGCGTCCTCCGCGCGGCGTATTCCGAGCGCCAGTTGAACGAAGTCCTCGTCGACTTCTGGATGAACCATTTCAACGTCTATGCGCCGAAGGGCCTCGACCGGGTGTTCATCACCTCATTCGAGCGGGACGTCGTGCGGCCGCGGATCTGGGGACGCTTCGAGGACCTGTTGATGGCGACCGCCAAGTCGCCCGCGATGCTGTTCTATCTCGACAACGCCCGGTCGGTCGCGGATCCGGAGCATCGTCCGCACGGGCGGCCGTGGGCCGCGGCGCGGTTCGCGACGGGAACCATGACCGATACCGCCGGCCCGGAGTCCGCGCGCCCCCCGGTCCGCAGAGGCGGTCTGAACGAAAACTACGCGCGAGAAATCATGGAGCTGCACACGCTCGGCGTCGACGGCGGTTACACGCAGAAGGACGTGACGGACCTCGCCCGCGTGCTGACCGGCTGGTCCATCGAGCGCGACGGGGGCGGATTCGTCTTCCGCGCGCGCGTGCACGACGCCGGAGCGAAGACCGTGCTCGGGCAGGCCTTTCCCTCCGGCGGTGGCATCGAAGAGGGGGAAGCGATGATCCGCCGCCTGGCGCGGCACCCGGCAACGGCGCGCCACATCGCCTGGCAGCTGGTGCAGCGGTTCGTTTCGGACGCGCCCCCGGCCGCGCTGGTGGATCGCGTGGCGAAGAAGTTCCTCGCGACGGACGGCGATCTGCGCCAGACCGTCCGCGCCGTGGTCGAAAGCCCCGAATTCTTCGACCGGGCTTTTTACCGCGCCAAGGTCAAGTCGCCGTTCGAATACGTCGTCTCCGCGATCCGCGCGACGGGCGGCGAGACGAACGGAGGAGTTCCACTGTTGAAGCAGATCGCGCAGATGGGCGAGCCGCTCTATCTGTGCCAGCCGCCCACCGGCTACTCGGACGCCGCGTCAGCCTGGGTCAACACGGGTTCCCTCGTTTCGCGGCTGAACTTTGCCCTCGCCCTTTCGGCAAACAAGTTGCCGGGGACCTCCGTCGACGTCGCTCGTCTGATTCCCGCCGAGGACGCGGCCGATCCCGCTCGCTCGCTCGAAGCGCTGGCGAAGGTCCTGATCGCCGGGGACCTGACGCCGGCCACCCGGGCCACCATCGCCAAGCAACTCGAGAGCAAGACCGCTCCTTCCGACAATCCGTCTGCCAACACGCAGGTCCCGCTGATCGCGGGGCTGATCCTCGGGAGCCCCGAGTTCCAGAAGCAATGAACGAGAACGACCGCGCAACCAGAGAACCGGGAGACCCATGCTGAATCGCAGGCTGTTTTTGAAATCGACGGGACTCGCGGTCGTGGCCGGCGGGTTCCTGCCGAACGTCTTCGTCCGAATGGCTTCGGCGGGCACACCGGCAAGCCGGCGCGTCCTCGTCGCGATCTTTCAGCGGGGCGCCGTCGACGGGTTGAACGTGGTCGTCCCGTTCGCGGAAAAGGCGTATTACGACGCGCGCCCTTCGATCGCGATTCCGCGGCCCGGCTCCGGAGAGGGCGCGGCCCTGGACCTCGACGGCTTCTTCGGCCTTCACCCGTCTCTCTCGCCCGTGCTGCCTCTCTTCAAGGACGGCTCCGCGGCGTTCGTGCATGCGGTGGGAAGCCCAGACGCGACCCGCTCTCACTTCGACGCCCAGGACTTCATGGAGTCCGGGACCCCCGGCGTGAAGTCGACCACGGATGGTTTTCTCTCGCGCGCGATCGCCGGGAAGACGGTGCCGAAACCTTCGCCTCTCCGCGCTCTGGCCGTCTCACCCTCCCTGCCGCGCATCCTGTCGGGCTCCGCCGGGGCCGTTTCCATGACGAACGTCTCCGAGTTCGGGATCCGGGGCGGAGCGTCGAGCGGCGCCGCGTCGGACTCGTTCGAATCCATGTACTCCGACGCGGTGGCCGGCACTCTTCAGGGGACGGCCCGGGACTCCTTCGAGGCCGTGAAGATCTTGAAGTCAGCCGATCCTTCGAAAATCAGCCCGGAAAACGGGGCCGATTATCCGAAGGGCCCGTTCGGAAATTCCTTGAAACAGATCGCCCAGCTGATCAAAGCGAATGTCGGGATGGAGATCGCCTTCACCGACATCGGCGGGTGGGACACGCACGCCGGGGAAGGGGGAGCCAACGGGCAGCTCTCCAACCGACTCCGTGACTACGGCCAGGGCATCGCCGCCTTCGCGAGGGACCTGGGCTCGCGCATGGCGGACGTCACTCTGGTCACGATGTCGGAGTTCGGGCGGACGGTCCGCGAGAACGGAAACCGCGGGACGGACCACGGCCACGCGAACGTGATGCTCGTCGCCGGCGGGGGCGTGAAGGGCGGAAAAGTCTACGGCCGTTGGCCCGGACTCGCTTCCGGGCAGCTTTACGAAAACCGGGACGTCGCCGTCACGACGGATTTCCGCGACGTCTTCGCGGAGATCCTCGCCGGGCGGCTCGGGGTGCGGGATTTGAAGCCGGTCTTCCCAGGCTACGCGATCGACGAAAAGAAGCGGCTCGGAATCATTGCGGCGTAGCGGAGGAGACGTGGCGCCGCTGCCATAAGAGAAGTGATCAGGACGGCAGGTTGCGCCGCTTCTCGAACTCGCTCCGAAGTTGCCCGAGAAATTCCGAGAAGGTGCGATCGCTTCGTATCCGGTCGAGATTCGGATCCTTCGCGTAAAGCGGATAGCACGGGAATCCGTTTTCGGCGGCCGTGCGCAACCACCGAACCGCCTGGTCCGCGCGTCCGAGCAACGCATAGGCGGAGCCGATGTCGTAAGCCGCGTGGTGGAAGTGGCCGAAGCCCTTTCCGCTCTCCTCGGCGCGGGCAATCGCCCGCTCCGCCGACGCGGCATCGCCGGCCATCGCCGCGGCGATCGCCTCCACGCTGGCGACGACTCCTCCGCGGTCCTTCGCCTCGAGCCGCCGAAAGTCGGCGATCGTCGCCGCAGACTCGTCCTTCCGGCCG
>JBBSGZ010000225.1:0-3356 GCA_038253555.1 Thermoanaerobaculia bacterium | reverse complement strand
GCGCGATAAGGGGGGTCTTTCGCCTTGTTCACCAGACCCAGATTGCTGTTGACGATCTCGAACTTCTCGAGCTTCAAAGTCAGGTCCGACCGGTTCGACGCCTTCTTCGCGGCGCTGGCGACTTTGTCTTTCCGCGCGGTCTCCGCGCCCGCCGTTGCCGGCGTGTGGATGTAGTCGAGACGCATGCCGCGGAACGTGAGATCGGCCACCCGGACGTTCTTCGCCTTCGGGGCGTACTCGAGCTCCCCATGGCTCGCGAGGGTTCCACCCCGGACCTGGAAATTGACCCGCGCGATCATCGGCCCCACGGCGTTCAGAGGGACCTGGTCGAGCTTGTAGTTCGTGTGGACTCCGGGGAAGGGCTCGGCCAGAAAATCGGCGTGGCCGTCCAAGACCGCGTGCCCCGACTCGAACACCACGGCTTCGGCGAACACGGGCGAGGGGTACACGTGTTCTCTCGAATGAATGTTCCGGATGTTGCTGGCGCGGATCGTCAGATGCGAAATATGGAGCGGGTGCTTCGGGTCCCGGTCGATGTAGACGACATCTCCTTCGTTGACCCGGAAAAGGTTGATCTTGAGCGGATAGATCTGCTGCAGGGCACTCTGCCACCCCTTGTCCTTCATCGGCACGGAATCCCGATTTTCCGTCTGAAGCTGAGGGAGGTTGATGTGCAGCTGCGGCCTGTCCATCAGGAAATCGGCGACGAGGTGGAACGTGAAAATCTCACGCCACTGCACGCTCGCCTTCACCAGGGGAACGACTAAGACCGGGGGCTCCGGGTTCGCCTGCTGTCGGATCGTCAGGCCGCGGAGCGCGATCGATCCGCCGAAGAGCGAGAAATGAAGCCTGGGGATCTGGACGGAGTACCCCTTGAGACTTTCATTCATCCGCCGCTCCATCTTCTTTCGGAGCGGCTCGTCCACGAAGAAGGACGCGATGATCACGACGACGATGAGAAGAAGTATGCCGGCTCCGACCCGCACGAGTGTTTTACGGGAGAAATGGCCCGCTCTTTTCAGACCCGCGAGCGCGCGATCCCTCTTTCGCTTGCTTCGCGGCGCCTTCGAGGCGCGTTCGGGCTCAGGCTGGCGTTGAGTGGACAAGATTCCTCCAGGTGCCGATTCAAGGCAATCGGCGTGCCAGATCGGGGCGACGGAGGCCGTAAGATGCGCCTCCATGGCCACGTCCTCCGGCCCTTTGACCAACTTTCCGCCGCTTCTCGACGCGCGTCGCGTCACCCGGACGTACAAAATGGGCGCGGGCGGGGTGCCCGCGGTGCAGGACGTCTCACTGACGATCGGCGAAGCGGAATTCGTGGCTCTTCAGGGGCCGAGCGGCTCCGGGAAGACGACACTCTTGAACATCCTCGGCCTCCTCGACCGCCCGGACAGCGGCAGCCTTTCGATTGCGGGGCTGGAGGCGGCGGACCTCTCGGAGAACGACCGGGCCGATCTGAGGCGCGACCGTTTCGGTTTCGTCTTCCAGACGTTCAACCTGATCCCGGTGCTCTCCGCCCAGGAGAACGTCGCCTACCCTATGGCACTGGCCGGAGTGCCGGCGGGCGAGCGAAGGACCCGCGCGGAGGAGCTGCTCTCGGCCGTCGGCCTCGAACAGAAGTCCTCCGTCCGCCCCGACCTTCTTTCCGGAGGGCAGAGGCAGCGCGTCGCCATCGCCAGGGCGGTCGCCAATCGCCCCGCCGTCGTTTTTGCCGACGAGCCCACGGCGAACCTCGATTCGAAAACGGCGGAGGACATCCTGGACCTGATGCGGGATCTCTGCGATTCGCATCGGGTCGCTTTTCTCTTTGCGACGCACGATCCGCGCGTCGTCGCCCGCGCCCGCCGTGTCGTCTCACTGCATGACGGACGCATCGAATCCGACGTCTCCGCAAAGGCACCGGCGTGAGCGCGGTCGCCCTCGCCTGGAGAAACCTGGTCCGGCAGCGGCGCCGCACCGCGTTGATGGGGGTGGTGGTGGCGTTTGGGTTCGCGGCGTTCGCGCTCGCGGGAGGGTTCATCGCGCAGTCCTTCGAAGGCCTGCGGGAAGGGACTATCCGGAGCGTTGGGCAGCTGCAGGCGGTCGATCGGCGCGCGGTTTCGACAAGCGAGGAGACGACGCTCGAATTCGGGATCCCGGACGCCGCACGCGCGCGGACGATCGTCGCCAGGGATGCCGCGGTCTCGTCCGTTCTGCCGCGCATCGACTTCGTCGGCCTCGCGACGAACGGGACGAAGTCGATCCCGTACCTCGGCGTCGGCGTCGACCCCGAGCCGGAAGCCGCCGCGACAGGGGCCCGCGAGCTCGTCACCGTCGGCTCGTATCTCTCGGGGGACGGCGGCGACGGCGTGCTTCTCGGAACGGGGCTCGCTTCCGCGCTCGCCGTCCATCCGGGCGATCGGGTCACGCTGATGGCGACGACGCCCGACGGGTCCCTGAATGCGGTCGACGGCGTTGTCCGGGGCCTGGTCGACGTGCGCATCAAGGAGCTGAACGACCGCTACCTCGCTGCCGGTGCGGGCCTGGTCTCGCGGCTCCTGCAGAGCTCGGGGACGGTCTCGAAGCTCGTCATCTTTTTGAAGCCTGGCGCCGACGAAGCCGCCGCCGGTCGTCGGATCGCGTCTTCGCTCTCAGGCGCCGGGTACTCGGTCCTTCTCCGCGGGTGGCGACAGCTCGCCGTCTTTTACGAGCAGGTGAAGCTCCTCTACGTCGGCATCTTCGGATTCGTCGGAACGGTTCTCGTCGTGATCGTCATCCTCTCGGCCGCCATCGTGATGACGATGGCAGTCACGGAGAGGACGCGCGAAATCGGCACGCTCCGCGCTCTCGGAACGCGGCCCTCCGGAGTGCTCCGCATGTTTCTCGCCGAAGGCGTGGCGATCGCGCTCCTCGGTTGCGTAGCGGGAGCCCTGTTTGCGCTGCTGGTGCGGGCGGTCTTGAACGCCTGGGGATTCACGTTGCCGCCCCCGCCCGGCGGGACGCACGGGGAGGCGATCCACGTCCAGCTCTATCC
Source organism: Thermoanaerobaculia bacterium (assembly GCA_038253555.1). Classification (GTDB taxonomy): domain Bacteria; phylum Acidobacteriota; class Thermoanaerobaculia; order UBA5066; family Gp7-AA6; genus JALYUA01. The sequence continues at coordinate 343 of JBBSGZ010000225.1, read as the reverse complement.
TCTGGCCTACGCCGCCGGGCTCGTGGTGATGGTGGCGACGATGGCGATCGCATCGTACTTCCCGGCGCGGCGCGCGGCCCGGCTCTCGATCGTCGAGGCGCTGGCGCATATCTAGGCGCTGGGCGTTAGGCGCTGGGCGCGCGGCGTGGGGCGAAGGCGAAAGGCGAAGGGCGGCGTCGGGATGGCATTCTTCGGAAGAGTCTTGGTCGCGATTGCGTTGTGAACTCCATGAGAGCTTTCCGCGCGGCGTTTGCCTTCTTGCTGCTCGCCGCGGCGGCGGCGCGTGGGGAGACGCCGGCGCAGGTGCAGTCGTGGCTCGAGGCGATCGACGCGACGCGCAACG
>JBBSGZ010000224.1:0-3417 GCA_038253555.1 Thermoanaerobaculia bacterium | reverse complement strand
GGCGGAGAGATTCCCGAAGCGTCCGGCCCTTTCCGGTGAGCCGGTATTCGGACCGGAGCGGTTCCTCGGTCTCGATGCGGCGAAGGATGAGGCCCACCCTTTCGAGCTCGTGAAGGCGCTCGGCGAGCGTCGAGGAGGACAGGCCGCGGAGACGCTCCTGGATCTCATTGAAGTGGGTCTGCTCTCCGTCCGCGATCACGTTCAAAACCTGCAGCGCGTGTCGCCGTCCGACGGCCTGTACGAGCGGTTCGAGGGCGCAGTAACACGACCCGATTTCCTTGTCTTCGACAGAACAGCCGCAGTCCTCGGAAGCCGCCATGGGAACTCCTCGCCTTCGGATTTTAGCGGAGGGCGAATCTCCAGCCTGGGACGAACGGGCGTCCGCGGCGTTACTCTAAGGAATGCCCGCGAGATCGATGGCCATTACAGGCGCCGTAGTGGCGTTCGCGTTTCTGGCGACGGCCCTGACGGAAACCGCACGGCCTCTCCGAGATCGGGTCGAATCGAGGCTCCGGCGGACCGCCCGCAATGTGACGATGGGCGGCCTCTCGCTTTCAGTGATCACGTTGCTGCAGGCGCCGCTCATCGCGCCGGTCGCCGCGTGGGGGGAGCGGCACGGATGGGGAATTCTGAGACTCGTTAATCTGCCGGCGGCGGCGGCGCTCGTCCTCGGGATCCTTCTCATGGACTACACCCTCTGGCACTGGCACCGAATCAACCACCGCGTCGGCTTCTTCTGGAGATTCCACCTCGTTCATCACATTGACCGCGACATGGATGCGTCGACGGCGCTGCGATTTCACTTCGCGGAAATGACGCTGTCCGTCGGATGGCGCCTTCTTCAGATCCTCGCGATCGGACCGAGCCCGGCCGCGATCTGGCTCTACCAGCTGCTTCTGTTCGTGTCGATCCTGTTCCATCACTCGAACACGCGCCTTCCGCTCGCTCTCGAGCGCGTTCTCGTGATGATCGTCGTGACGCCGCGCATGCACGGGATTCACCATTCGGACTGGCGAAACGAAACGGACAGCAACTGGTCGAGCCTGCTGTCCGTCTGGGACTACCTTCATGGAACCGCGGTCCTCTCGGTCCCGCAGTCCGAAATCGGGATCGGGGTTCCCGCGCACCGGCGCGAGGCGGACGTGACCCTCCGAAAGATCCTGCTGAGTCCTTTTCAGCGCCAGAGAGCAGACTGGCAAGACCCCGCCGGAGACCTGCGGATCGAGCGAGCGCATCCTGTTTCGGAGAGTCTCGAGCTGGCCCCGTGATCCCTCAAGTCGACTCCCGGATCGAGTCAGGGGACCTGGTGACCGTGGTTCCCGAGACCTCCGCCCGCGAGGTGCAACAGAACGAACGCCGTTACGATCGCCGCGACGAGCGACAGAAAAATCTTCAGTCCCAGGCTCGTGCCCGCAGCCGTTTCCTGTAGCGAATCGAGCGACGACGAACGAGCGGACGAATCCGCCGAGCGTCGCATGCCTTCCTGCCGCTGCTGACGGAGCCCGAAGGGAGTTCTGCCCCACGGCTTGTACACCGCCAGCGTCGTGATCACGAGCAGCACCAGAACGGCGACGCCAGAGTCCGCCAGGAGTTGCACCCCAACCTGACCGACGTCGGGGAATGCTCCCGCAGCGCCTCCGGAGACGCGTTTCGCCGCTGCTGCCACCGCGGTGAATTGGTGGAGGAGCAGGAGAATCGTCGCACCGATCGTCAGCGCGAATTTCACCACGACCCAGTAGAACCGGAACAGGCCCCACCGCGTCCCGAGGGACTGGACGATTCCTGTGACGAGCGCCGCAAGACTCAACGGAACGATGAGGAACTGGCCGATCAGGTTCATCGCCACGTAGGCGCCGCGCACCGTCTCCACATCCCGGCTGCGAATTCCGGCGATGCTCAGCACCAGGAAGCTGCCGACCGCCCCGATCCAGGCGACCGAAGAGGTGACATGCGCGGTGAAGTTGAGCCGAGTCAGGGCCGGTGTCATGGCTGGGACTTTTTCGCGGTCTTTTGCGCGGAACGTGGCCGGCGCAGCGATGGAGCGCGGAGCAGGGCCAGGTGACGGTAGGCGAGGTCGGTGGCTGCAGCGAGGAACCCGGCGATGCCGGTCAGCTGGTGAGCGTCGAACGTGTCGAGCAACGCGGTCAGATCTCCTCGTATCGGGCCGAACACGTCCTGGATCTCCCGCTCGCGCTCCGTTGACGGAAACAGCGTCTGCCTGCGGCCGTCGTGGGGGTCCGGCTCGCGGCGCAGGTATCCGCTCTCCTCCAACCTCGCGACCACCCCGGTGACCGCCCCACTCGTCAAGCCGGTGATCGCCGCCAGGTCAGTGGCCGTCATGGTTCCGCGCTCGCGCAGCAGGTCGAGGCACTTGTGGTCGGCCGGGCCAAGCCCCAGGTGCTCCGCGACCCCCTGGTGAAAGAGCACGGCGGCGGTGCTGTGGCGGCGGACCAGCCGCCCCACGATCTCTCCCGACAGCCGATGGCGGCCGATGACCCCCGGCCTTCGGCCAGCCGTCCGGGTGCGTTTCACAGTCACTTACCAGATAAGCTATTCTCTAAGGCAGTTCGTGTCAACCCCGACGGACGGCGAGGCGGGCCGGCGTTTCCTTTCCCCTCAAGAGGTCGACGAAGGCGGTACAAATAGAATGGCGATTCAACTTCAGGAGAAAAGATGACCAGGCAGCGGGATCCGGAGAGCGGGACGACCCGGGTGGAGAAGCCCGCCGGCGCGCTCCGCGGGTTCATCGCCGTGGGCTTTACCGTTGCCGAAGACGTCGTGTACGTCAGCCTCGGGCTTCTCCTCGCCGTCAGCGCCGGAGCGCTCGTGGTCGGCGGCGCCGCCGCCCTCGTGCAGAGCCTGCGATCGGGAGCTTCGCCGGCCGAAATCGTCGGCGTTCTCGATCGAATTCTCCTGGTGCTCATGATCATCGAGCTCCTCTACACGGTAAAGGTCTCGTTTCAGGAGCACGCCCTCGTGCCGGAGCCCTTTCTCGTCGTCGGCCTCATCGCCGCGACGCGGCGGATCCTGATCGTCACCGCTCAACTCGCGGTTTCAGCCGAGAAAACGATGGAGGAAGTCCCCTTTCGACACGCGATGCTCGAGCTCGGGCTCCTGACCGTCATGGTCGTGGCGCTCGTCGCGTCGCTCCTGATGCTGCGCAAGCGCACCGCGGTCGCGGTCGCCGCAGGGATGGGCCCCGCGGCCGTCGAGGGGACCCCCCGCGGCTGACGCGTTTCCTGCTCGAATCGAGACGGTCGTCGGAGGCCTCATAACGGACCGACGGGGAGCGTCACGCGGGTGTCCGGCCTCCGGCTGACGAGAAAGACGCATCCCACCACGACGAGGACCGTGCTGATCACCTGCGCCAGGGTGAAGGGCCCGACAAAGCCAGAGACAAAACGGCCAGCGACGCAG
>JBBSGZ010000223.1:0-3481 GCA_038253555.1 Thermoanaerobaculia bacterium | reverse complement strand
TCCTTCGACGCGACCTTCTCGATCCCTCACCATCGCGATCTCCCTACAACTTGCTTCCATCGCTGGCTGACCACTGATGTCCAGACACCCAAAACTCACATCACATCCCTCGTCCGCCATTACTCGGACACGCTCCTAGCATCCCGGGCGTGATTTCCGTCATCGTGCCTGTGCGGGGGGAGCTTCCCGAAATCGCGGAACGCTTCCGCGAATTCGCCGCGGATCCCCGGGCGGAGCTTCTGGTCGCCGATGGCGGCGGGGACGCGAACACCTCGGAGGCCTTCCGGCGGATCGGCGCCCGCGTGCTGACGAGCGACGGGAGCCGGGGCGCCCGGTTGGCCGCCGCGGCGCGAGAGGCCCGCGGAGATCAGTTCCTGTTCCTCCACTCCGACTCGCGGCCCCCGGAGGGCGCGCTCGACGCGGTCGCGGGGTGCCTTTCGAACGGGCGGTCGGCCGGCGCCTTCTCCCTCGCCTACGAAAACGCGGGGGTCGGTCTCCGCTGGATTGCCGCGTGGGCGAACCTGCGGTCCCGGTGGCTCGAGCTCCCCTTCGGAGACCAGGGCATCTTCTGCCGCAAAGAAGCCTACGAGCTCGCCGGCGGGTTCCGCGATCTGCCGGTCTGCGACGATCTCGACTTCGTGCGCCGGCTCCGGCGGGTCGCGCCGCTCACGATCCTCGCGGAGAAGACGACCACCTCCCCGCGGCGGTACCGCGAACGAGGGCAACTCTCGCAGGTTCTGGTGAACTGGCGCGTGCAGGCCGGCTACTTCGCCGGCGTGTCGCCGAGCACCCTCGAGCGCTGGTACAACCGCAAGTAGCCGCCGGCGTTCCCACTTCCGCTCGGCGCGCCAGCTCTCACTTTGTCGTGTCGTTGCCGAGGATGATGGGAAGCCCGGATTTCGGGTTCCCGATCACTACGACTTTCGTGTTGTTCGACATCGCGAGCTTTTCAGTCGCCTCGATGCCCTTCCACTCCAGCAGCTGCGCGCTGATCCCGGCGGCGACGATCTTCTGAAAGTCCGAGATTCCCTGCGCTTCGATGCGCTTGCGCTCCGCTTCCTGCGACTCCTTCTGCAGAACGAACTTCATCTGCTCCGCTTCCTGCTCCCGCTTCAACTTCTCCTGAATGGCGTTCGCCACGACCGCGGGCAGGCCGATCTTTCGCAGCAGCACGGCGTCCGCGATGATTCCGCGGGGAAGCGACATCTGGTTGAACAGGGTGAAGATTTCGAGGGCGATCTTCTCCCGTTGCGCCGAGTAGAGGGCCTTCGCGTCGTAGGAGGCCGTGATCTCGCGGATCGCAGCGCGGATCTGGGGCTCGACGACCCGGCTGGCATATTCGCTCCCGACCGTCTTGTACATCAGCGACGCCTTCGAAGGATCGAGCCGCCACAGCAACGACGCCTCCAGATCCATGATCAGGCCTTCACGCGAGGGAACGTCCGCCGTCTCCTTGAGCTCCTGCGTCTGGACCGAGAACTTCACGACCCGGGTGAAGGGGATGACGAAGTTGACGCCCGGCGTCAGAATGTCGGGCGACACCTTGCCGAAGAGGTCCTTGACGCCCACGTGACCCGCCGGGATCACCGTCAGCGGATTCCCGATCAGAAAAAGTATCAGAGCGACGATGCCGATCACCATGATGCGAATGCCGTGGGTGCCGCCCGGCATCTCGGGACTCGCGACGCCAAACAATCTGGTAGCCATGGAGCTCCTTGAAGGTTGTCAGTCATCAGTTATCAATTGTCAGTTCCCGCCCCTGCGAATCGCGGGGTCGGGGGAGCTGAAGGAACGGATTTGAAGAGGATTCTAAGGCGAGAGGAGCGGGCGGGCAGAGACTGAAGGCCGGGATCTCAGAACTGAGAATCCCCTCACACCATTTTCAGGAGGTGCCCCATCTTGTTCTTCTTCGCCTCGAGGTACTTCCGGGTGCCCTCCGTCGGACGGATCTCGAGCGGGACCCGCTCGACGATTTCGAGTCCGAACCCGCGTATGGCGACGTACTTGGATGGATTGTTCGTCATCAGCCGGATCTTCCGGACGCCGAGGTCCCTCAGGATCTGGGATCCGACGCCGTAGTTGCGGATGTCCGGCGGGAAACCGAGCTTCTCGTTCGCCGATACCGTGTCGTGTCCCTGGTCCTGCAGCTCGTACGCCTTCAGCTTGTTGATGAGCCCGATCCCGCGGCCCTCCTGGAGGAGGTAGAGGAAAACGCCCTTGCCTTCAGCGACGATCTTCTCCATCGCCAGCGAAAGCTGGGCGCCACAGTCACAGCGCGACGAGCCGAACACGTCGCCGGTCAGACACTGCGAGTGGACCCGCACCAGAACCGGATCCTCCTCCCCGATCTCGCCGTAGACGAGCGCGATGTGCTCCTCGTGCGTGACGTCGCTTCGGTACGCGATCAGGCGAAAGTCTCCGAACGATGTGGGCAGGTGCGGAGCGGCAATCCGCTGGACGAGCCGCTCGTTTTCCATGCGGTGACGGATCAGATCGGCGACCGTGACCATCCGGATCCCGTGCTTCTCGCAGAACGCGGCGAGGTCGGGAACACGCGCCATCGTGCCGTCCTCGTTCATGATCTCGCAGATCACCGCCGAGGGATCGAGACGGGCGATCCTCATGAGATCGACTGACGCTTCTGTCTGTCCGGCGCGCTTCAACACGCCCCCGGCCTGGGCTCGGAGCGGGAACATGTGACCCGGCCGGGCGAGGTCCGAAGGCCGCGTCTTCGGGTCGATGGCGGTCAAAACGGTCGCGGCGCGGTCGGCGGCGGAGATCCCGGTCGTCGTCCGGCCCCGGGCCTCGATGGAAACCGTGAACGCCGTGCCGAAATTGGACGTGTTCTCTTCGACCATCGGAGGCAGCCCGAGCGCCTCGCAGCGCTCCTCGGTCAACGCGAGGCAGATCAGTCCCCGTCCCTCGCGGGCCATGAAATTGATCGCCTGCGGGGTGACTCTCTCGGCGGCGATGACGAGGTCGCCCTCGTTCTCGCGGTCCTCGTCGTCGACCACCACCACGAACTTTCCGGCGCGCAGGTCGGCGATGGCCTCCTCGATGGACGAAAACGGGCCCGGGTCGCTCATTTTTTCAATTCTCTCATGGCGGCCGGGAGGAAAGGCGGGCCGCACAGAGCGACGGTTCGGCCGGGTCACATCAATGGCGACCGACTCGCCGAAAAGGCGACGCGAATCTTTTCGAACTACCCGAGGCCCCACTCACCCGAGCCCTCTCCGCGGGCGCGAGGCGAGAGAGGTCTTGTTCACCGCCGTGCCGAGGACGCAGCGCTTGCCTGCGGGCCCCCCCTCACCCCAACCCTCTCCCCGAGCGCGGGGCGAGGGGGCAGAGCTGCGCTTCCGCCACGATGGTGGCTAAGCTCGCCCCGAGAGGAGTCTCCCGACCAGAGGGAGGGAGGAGCCTCTCGGGGCGGGAGCCGAAGCGAACGAAGGGAGCAGGCGAGCGGTCGAGGCCGCATCCGGCC
>JBBSGZ010000222.1:0-3612 GCA_038253555.1 Thermoanaerobaculia bacterium | reverse complement strand
TCGACTTTGTGGGGTCGTCTTTGCTCTGCTATGCAGGTTCATCCGGGCCTCCTGGTCGATGAGTTGTCGGCTCGCACCAACAGCTTCCCACCGCTGAGCCCGGGTGAACAACCTCTTGAGCCTTTACACCTAGGAAGCGTCCTCTTTTTTCGGCACGACCACCACAGGCGGGATTTCCTTCTCGCGCACGGCTTTGTTGAAGTCCGCGAGGTCCTTCTCCTGGAGCGATTTCCATTCCCCGAGGATTCCGTCGAGCTTTCCCTGCACCTGTTTGAGGTAGACCCACGAGGCGTCCGTCGGCCTCGAGTCGGAGCCCGAGGCCACGCCGGCGAGGCCCGCAAACTGGTGGTCGAGCGCCGGCGGGAAGTTCAAGACGTCCTGACTGCTCTTCAAATCCGGGTTGACGAGCTTCTTCTCGAGCGCCATCAGCTTGTCCGAGAGCCCCTTGCCCTTCTCCTTGAGATCCTTGCCCTTGCCGAGCTTCTCGGCACGCTCGCTGACGTCCTTGATCTGCGCGCGCACGTCGCGCATCGAGGCAACGGCCTCGTGCGCCGCCGTCAGTCCGTTGCGCGAGTCGCGCAGCAGCTCGAACTGCTTCTGGAGGTCCTCGGCCGTGGCTGAGACACCGGGATGCGGGCGCACCTCGAAGGGGGACGTCAGTGTCTCGCCGCCGTACTTCAACCGCACCGTGTACTTGCCGGGAGAGACCCGCGGTCCCTGGCTGTTCCCCCAGATGATCGCCTTGGGGACGAGCGTCGGCTTCATGATCCGCATGTCCCAGACGACGCGATTTAACCCCTGTTTCGGCTCGATCGGCTTGTCGGCGCGGTCATCTTCGGGCGCCGGGGAGGCATCCGCCCCGTCGCGGTCCTTCTTCTCGCTCGTGTATTTGCGCAGGACCGTATCGCCTTCTAAGAACTCCACGGTCAGGATCTCCTTCTCCTTCGGCTTCGCCTTCAGAAAGTAGGAGACCTGCACCCCGTTGGGAGGGTTTTTCCCGAACGCCGTGTTCGTCGAATCCTCGTCCTCGCCGCCGCCGAACCCTCCGCCGCCCATGCGGACCGTCGGGCGCGGGGGGAAAAGGTGCACGGCCTCGGAAGCGATCGCGTCCTTGTAGTCGTGCAGCGGCGTCAGGTCGTCGAGCACCCAGAACGCCCGGCCCTGCGTCGCAACGACCAGGTCCTTGTCCTTGATGGTGAGGTCCGTTATGGGGACCACCGGCAGGTTCAGCTGCAGGGGCTGCCAGTTGCCGCCGTCGTCGAACGAGACGTAGAGGCCGAGCTCGGTTCCCGCATAGAGGAGGCCGCGCCGGCTCGGATCCACGCGGACCACGCGGGTGAACGCGTTGTCCGGGATGCCCCCGACGATCTTCGCCCACGTCTTTCCATAGTCCGACGTCCTGTACAGGTAGGGCCGGAAGTCGTCGAACTGGTACATCGTCGCCGCGACGTACGCCGTTCCCTTATCAAACGGCGACAGGTCGATGGCATTGATCCGGATCCATTCGGGAATGCCCTTAGGCGTGACGTTCTGCCAGTTCTTGCCGCCGTCGCGCGTCACGTGCACGAGCCCGTCGTCTGTCCCCGCCCAGATGGTCCCCGCCTCCTGCTTCGACTCGGCGACGTAAAAGATCGTGTCGTACACCTCGACACCCGTGTCGTCCTTGGTGATCGGTCCGCCGGATTTGCCCTGCTTCGCCTTGTCGTTGCGGGTCAAGTCCGGCGAGATCTCCTCCCAGCTCTGGCCCTCGTCGCGGCTTCGGAGGAGCACCTGGGCTCCATGGTAAATCGTGTTCGGATCGTGTGCCGAGAGCACGATCGGCGCGTTCCACTGGAAACGATACTTCGTGTCCTTCGACGCCTGGCCGATGGCGTTTTCGGGCCAGGCGACGATCTGCCGCCGTTGACCGAGGACATGGTCGTAGCGGTCAATCGAGCCGCCATACGATCCGGCGTATACGACATTGCCGCCCGTGCCCGGCTTAGGCGCGATCCACCCGCTCTCTCCCCCGCCCACGTCGTGCCAGTCCGTCAGGTCGATGCCTCGCCCACGCCCGCGGCTCGCGATCGCCACGGTCGAGTTGTCCTGCTGCGCGCCGTAGATCCAGTAGGGAAACCGGTCATCCGTGATCACCCGGTAGAACTGCGCCGTCGGCTGGTTCATCACCGACGACCACGTGCGCCCGCCGTTGAACGAGACGTTCGCTCCGCCATCGTTGCTCTCGATCATCCGCTCGGGATCATCGGGGTCGATCCACAGGTCGTGGTTGTCGCCGTGCGGAACCCGGATCGCGTTGAAACTCTTTCCGCCGTCGTTCGACCTGTAGAAGCCGGTGTTCAAAACATAGACCTCGTCCGAGTTTTTCGGATCGGCGTAGATCTTCGAGTAGTACCAGGCGCGCTGGCGGAGCTTGTTCTCGGAGTTCGTCTTCGTCCACTTCTCTCCGCCGTCGTCGCTCCGGTAGACGCCGCCCTTCTCCGCCTCGATGATCGTCCAGATCCGATCCGGGCGCGCGCCCGAGATTGCCACCCCGACATTTCCCACCACGCCTTCCGGCAGGCCGCCGGCGAGCTTCTTCCAGGTGTCTCCGCCGTCGAGCGAACGGTAGAGCCCGCCCTCCGATCCTCCCGACTCGAGCGTCCAGGGCTTGCGCGACACCTGCCACAGCCCGGCGTAGAGGATGCGCGGGTTGTTCGGGTCCATGCAGAGGTCCGAGGCGCCGGTTTTCTCACTGACGAAGAGGACCTTCTCCCACGTGCGGCCGCCGTTTGACGTGCGAAAAATGCCTCGGTCCGGATTGGTGCCCCACACGTGGCCGAGCGCCGCGACATACACCACATCCGGGTTCTTCGGATGCACGCGCACGCGGGAGATCTGGTACGTGTTCTTCAGCCCGACGTTCTTCCAGGTCTTCCCGCCGTCGGTCGATTTGTAAACGCCGTCCCCGTGCGAGACGTTGCCCCGGATCGGCGCCTCGCCCATCCCGGCGTAAATCACGTTAGGGTCCGACTCGGCGATTCCCACCGCGCCGACGGACCCCGTCTTGAAGTCCTTGTCGGACATGGGCTGCCAGTTCGAGCCTCCGTCGACGGTCCGCCAGACGCCTCCGCCGGTGGCTCCCTGGTAGTAGACGAGCGGCTGGCCCCGCACCCCCGCGACGGCGGTGACGCGCCCGGCGCGGAAGGGGCCAATGTTCCGGAATTCGAGCCCCTCATAGAGCTTCGCGAGAGAGGACGAGGCGGAAACGTTCTTTTCCGTCCTGGCGGCCGCGGCGGGAGCGGCGCCCGCCAGCGAAAGGACGCTCAGCGCGGCCGAGAGAACACGCAGAGTCTTCAAGAGTCCTCCTTATGAAAACTGGAAGGGGGATTGTATGGGAGGGGAAAGGCCGCGGGGCGCGGGCGCCGAGGCGCGGAGAGTCGTATGAAAAGGATTGTCCTGATGGGCCGTCGGCGAAATTGAAAACCGACGTCCGACAGGCTAGGAGCCCGTCCAGGTAATCGAAAACGAGAGAAAGTGAAAACTCTTTTTCGCCACAGTTGGCCCCTAACGCCCGATCGTCACGTGCCGAGGGGTTTCAGTACCCCCGAGATCTCGGTTTTTAGCATTACTCGG
>JBBSGZ010000221.1:0-3622 GCA_038253555.1 Thermoanaerobaculia bacterium | reverse complement strand
GTGTAGGCTGACCGGCGTCATGCGTTCGTCCCGGCGCCCCCGCTGGCTCTCGTCGACGGCGCTGATCTTCTATGGCCTGATTCTGGGCGTCGTCCTCGGCGCCCTGCTCCCCGCCGAGACCCACCCGGCGGCGTACGAGGCTTTCCGGTTCCTTTCCAAGGCTTTCATCAGCCTGATCAAGATGCTGATCGTGCCGCTGATCTTCTCGACGATCGTCGTCGGAATCGGCAAGACGGGCGATGTGCGCGCGGTCGGCCGGATGGGGTGGAAGGCCCTCGTTTATTTCGAAGTCGCGAGCACGATCGCGCTGGCCCTCGGCCTGGCCATTGCACACATCGTTCGACCGGGCGACGGACTGAAGCTCCCGCCTTCGGGGGAGTCTCTGGTACAGCCGAAGACGTTCGTCGAGACCCTCCTCCATCTCTTTCCCTCCAACGTCGTCGATGCCATGGCGAAGCAGGACATCCTGCAGGTGGTCGTCTTCGCGACCCTTCTCGGCGTGGCAGCCGCGCACGTGAAGGGGAAATCCGCCCCGTTCTTGAATCTCATGGACTCCGTCGTCGCCGTCATGTTTCAGCTGACCGACTACGTCATGGCGCTGACCCCGCTCGGAGTTCTCGGGGCGATGGCGGGCGCGGTGTCGCACCACGGGTTGAAGGTGCTCGGCTCCTACGCCAAGCTCGTCGGTTCTCTCTACGGGGCGCTCGTCCTTTTCACGCTCATCGTTCTCATCCCCGCGCTGCTGATCGCTCGCGCGCCCATACGCCAGTTCTTCCAGAAGATCCGGGAGCCGTTCCTCCTGGCCTTTTCGACGGCCTCTTCGGAGGCGGCACTCCCGCGGGCTCTCGAGAAGATGGTCGAGTTCGGGGTGCCGAAGTCCGTCGCGGGCTTCGTGATCCCCGCCGGCTACTCGTTCAACCTCGACGGCTCGACGCTCTACATTTCGCTGGCGGCCCTGACGATCGCGCAGGCGGCCGGCATCAAAATGTCGCTCGAGACCGAGCTGCTGATGATGCTCACCTTCCTGCTGACGTCGAAAGGCGTCGCCGGGGTTCCGCGCGCGTCCCTGGTGATCATCGCCGCCGGCTGCGCCGCGTTCAACCTCCCGGGAGAGGCGGGCGTCGCCATGATCCTGGCCGTCGACGAGCTCATGGACATGGCGCGGACCTCGATCAACGTGATGGGCAACTGCGTCGCCTCGGTGGTCGTCGCGCGCTGGGAAGGCGTTCTGGGGGAGCCCGTCGCCGTCCGGGACGAGAGCTCGCCCGGAGCGGAGGTAGCCGCCCGGCCATGAGGCTTCTGCTCGTGCGCAGCGGAGGGGTCGCGGGAATGAGCCGCAAAACGGTCGTCGACACCGAGCACGGGACCTTCCAGGACGGGGAGATGCGGCGGCTCGTCGCGAACGCGGACCTCGCCCGGTTCTCGGAAGCGACGCTGCGCACGGGACCCGATCGGCTCCGATACACGCTCTCCGTCGAAGACGGGCCTGCGAGACACTCCGTGACGTTCGACGAGGAGCACACGCCGGTTCAGTTTCGGCTGCTCATGGAAGCGATCCTCCGTCACGCCCCCGCCGACGACCCGGAGGCGACGAGGGGCTGACCCCCGAACCGTCAACTCTGCGGCGGCGCCTACGATGCCCGCGCGGAAACCGCAAAGTCTCCCTCGGGGTGGATTTCGAGAAAGCCGGCGTCCCGGTCGATCACGACCGCTCCTCCGAAAGAGAGCAGGTCGCCTGCGCGCACCGGACGCTCCTCGCACGCCGCGTGCGCCAGGGTGTCCGGCTCGACCTCGAGACGGAGAAAGCGAGCACGAGAAAGATCCGCCCCGTGCGCACTGATATGAAAGGCGGAGAGCGCCACGTCGATCGTCCAGAAGCCGTCGGAGGAATGCTGCGCGTCCCGCACCGGGGAGCCGCGGCCGCGTCCCTCGCAACCCGTTTCGGTCCACCCGGAGAGTCCGAGGCGCTTGAACGGGGTGGTCACGAAAGAGAGCAGACGGTCGAGCCAGGAGAGCTTCGGCCGCGGCTCGCCTGAAAGCATCGCGAGGGTTCCGGGAGAATCGCACGGCGTAACGGCGACGAGGCCGGGGGACTCCGCCCGGAGCTGCCGCCGCCAGTAGTGCCTCAGTTTCACGCGCGCGTCTTTTTCAGCGCCGCGAGATTCGCGGCCCGTTTCCGTCGACTCGAGGCTTTTTCTTTCCTCCCGACGAGCCCCGCAAGGAAGGTTCGGGAGTCGACGGGTGCCAATGCCCTCCAGACCGCGGGTCGAAAGAGGACGCGATGCGGGACGCCGACGAGCGCCTCCGGAATGGCCCAGAGGTCTTCCTCCGCGGTCATCCAGCGCAGCCGGTCGAATCGTCCGAGGTGCACGGGGCCGGAATGGCGCCGCAGCGTCTTCTGCCGGCGCAGGTTGAAATAGCCTTCCAGGTACGAGAGGGCCAGCGCCCGGATCGTCGCATGGACGGGCTCCCGATACCGCAGGCCGGAGTAGTTCGACCGCGCGATGGCTCCCCATCCGGACGGGCCTCGAAAGAGCGCGAGCACGTGATCGTCGTCGGCGTCCGCCTCGAGGTCCAGAAGCAGCGGCGGTTCCCCCTGAAGCCGGAGCGCCGCGGCGGCAAACAAAGCGCCGTCCATGCACTGGACCGTCTGTTCCCGCAGCACGCGGCGGGGGGAACGGCACCCCGAGGCCTCGATGTCGTACTCGATCGAATCCAGGTACCGCTGAATCCGCCACGGAGGCGACAGCCTTCGCAGGAAGCCGGCCTCGCGCGGCGTCAGGCCGTAGTCGGGGGCGCCATCCCTCGAGGAGGGCTTGGAAAGCCGCGGTGGAATTGCCATGGCACTAGAATGCCCCAGAACTTCGAGCGAAAAGACAAGGAGACGATCGTGATCTCGCAATGGAAGACGTTGATGGCCGGTGTGGGGATGGCGGCTCTGCTGCTGTCCGGATGTCAGAAATCGGAAAACGCGGTCGCTTCGGACACCGCGGCCGGTTCAACGCCGGTGGCGGCCGTCGCGACGACGCCGGGAGGCGCTCCGGCCGCCGCGGGCGATTCCTCGAAGCCTCCGTTTGGCTTCCTCGATACCCCGAAGGAAGGAGCGACCGTCGTGCCCGGGAGCTGGGCGTTCGGATGGGCGCTCGATGACTCCGGAATCTCGCAGATCACCGTCGCCTCCGAAACGGGCGTGACGAGCCCCGTGGCCCTGAATCAGACGTTTCCGGGAGTCGCGCAGAGCTATCCGAATTTTCCCAACCCGGACCACGCCGGCTTCGGCTTCCCGGTGCCGAAAGTCGAACCGGGCCTGCACACCCTGACGATCACGCTGATCGCCAAAGACGGGGGCCGGACCGAGATCCGGCGGCAGATTCGAGTTCGCTAGGAACGTCGCCAACCGTCGCCAACCGTCGCCTTCGCTCACTGCGGGAGCTGCCTTCGCCGTGCGCGGCGAAGGCACCGGCGAGCGGCTCGCCTGTCGGCTCGACCGCCCGGCTCACGTCGCTTCCGCTCACTGCGTTCGCTCCCGCTCCCGCAGCGGGAGGCTCCTCCTTCCCTTCGGTCAGGAGACTCCTCCCGCTGCGAGCTTAGTCACCCTCGGGGTGGAAGCGCAGCTCCGCCT
>JBBSGZ010000220.1:0-3633 GCA_038253555.1 Thermoanaerobaculia bacterium | reverse complement strand
GCGGTCGAGCTCGTGACGCTCGCGATCGTCGCCGAGACGTTGTTGTTCAGGATGATCCGGCGGTTCACCCAGGCGCTTCCGGTCACGAAGGTCGGACCCGAGACCCACGTCACGGACGTCCCGGCCACGTTGGCCGTGCCGTTGAATCCGTTGTCCAGGTGCGACCAGTTCGTGCCCCCGTTGGTGGTCTTGTAGATGCCCCACAGAATGGACCCGGAGCTCGAGATCGCCGCGTACAGTGTTCCCGGCGCGCCGCTTCCGCCGATCGTTAGACTGATGCGGCCCCAGGTCGGCGAGACGGTCGCGTTATTGGGAAAGCCGGTCGCCAGGCGCGCGTAGGTCGCCGGGGCGCCCGAGAACGCGTTTGTCGACTTCCAGACTCCGTTCGCGACCACGGCAGCGTAGAGCACGTCATGATTGGTCGGATCGATCGCCATGTCCTTGATGGATTGCGCACCCGACCCCGCCGTCTGCAGCGTCCACGTTGCGCCGCTGTCCGTCGACTTCCAGACGCCGCGAGCGGCGCCACTCGGGGAGCTGCACGCGGCGGAAGTGCCGCTCGTGTAGGCGCCGCTCGTCGTCGCCGCCCAGAGCGTCGTCGACGTGGTCGATCCCGCCGTCGACGGATCGATGATGATCTTCGCCACGGTCTTTCCGACGAACGGGCCGGTGTTCCCGAGGACGCTTCCTCCGCCGCCTGTCAGCAGGGTCCACGTGGACCCGCCGTCGGCGGAGCGAAGGACTCCCTGGCCGTAATAGGAGTCGCAGGATCCGTTCGGCTCCCCCGTTCCGGCATAGACGATGTTCGGATCCACCGGGTCGACCGCAATGGCGCCCATTGCAAGTGAGGCCTGACGATCGGTCAGGGGCGTCCATGTGGGACTGTCCGCGGTCGCGTTCGTCGTTTTCCAGACGCCGCCCTGCGCACCGCCGACATACACGACGTCGGGCAGAGTCGGATGGACGGCCACCGCCGTCAGTCGTCCGCTCACCGCCGTGCCGGGGCCGACGGACGTGTCGGTCTGTCCGTTAGGGATCGTGGCCGGCCCGAGCGCATTCCAGGTCGGCTGAGGCGGCGTCCCGGGAGGGAGAGAGTCGTCGGGTCTGCCGTCGAGGCGGCCGTTCGCGGCAGCCGTCTGAGCGAGCGCGTTCGCGATCGCGCCTTCGGGGATCTCGATTGCCGGATACGCACGCTGCCCGTAGAACCACCGGTCGAAGGCGTCCCGATTCTCCACATTGCCCTCGCCTTCCATCGCGCGGGCGGTCGATTCCATCTCCTCCCGAAACCGGTCGCGTAAGGCGGTGCTGCGCGGCTTCATGGCCTCCCGGGCGGCGGGGGCCTTCGCGCGGGCCCGACGGGCGCCTCGCTTGCGGGGTGCGCCGGCGGCCCTGCTGACGAGAATCGGCCCGGCAGTGGCCGCGATGGGTTCGGAGGCGGTAAGGGCGGCAGCGGACGGTCGCGCGGCTGTTTGCTGAGGGGTCGTTCGATGCGCGGCATGAACACCGAAGACAACGGCAAAAATAGCCGCGGGGACGAGCAAGAGGGTTCGTTTGCTGTACAACGTATGGCCCTTTTTGAAGGATGTGGCCTTAGCGGTTCACTCGACGAGGAAACCGCGAGGCGATGGGTGTCTTAACGGTTGGCCGAGCCACGGTATATCGGGATTCGAGGGGTGTCAATGACAACGTGGAATCAGGAAGGGGGAATATCTCCGCCCCGAACTGGCGCAAAAAGTCTCGAACATCCGGCTGGTCAGGGTCGATCTCGAGCGATTCTTTCCACAGGGAGAGGGCCCGGTCCCGGAAGCCTTTTTTCCCCACCAGGAGCGCCGCCAGGGTCTTGCAGGCGAGCGCCGTCGGCTTCAGCGCGATGGATCGTTCGTAGGCGGCGATCGCCCCATCGATGTTGCCTTTCCTTCCCTCCGCGGCTCCCAGCATTCCGAAAAGAACGTGCGAGCGCGGCAGGCGGTCGACGCCCTGCCGCAGCGTGGCGAGCGCCTCCGCCTCCTTCCGTTCGCTCTGAAGCAGGAGGGAGAGGTCCCCGTACGCATTCTCCCGTTCCGGGTCGGTCCTCGCCGAGGAAATGGCCCTCCGGAACGCAGCCTCCGCTTCCGCGGGCGAACCGCCGCTCGCCAGGGCGGATCCGAGCTTTCGCTCCAGCGGCGAACTTTGCGGAGACGAGCGGAGCGCACTGGCAAAGTGTCTCGCCGCGGCGCCGTAGTCCTTTTCCCGCAACGCGAGCTCTCCCCGCGCCGCGGAGAGAGACGCGGCAGACGCGATGCGGGCCGCCTGATCGAGATCCCGATGCGCCTCCGCGAAGCGGCCGAGAATCGCATGCGCCTCCGCCTGCAGCAGCAGGATCTCGGCATTCAGATCGTCCGCGTCGGTGAGTGATCGCGCCCGCGCGAGCTCCTGGAGCGCCGTCACCCCATCCCCGCGCGCCTGCGCGAGCCGGGCCTTCCCGAAATAGAGGATCGGGAGGCGGTCGTCGGCTTTCCCCGCGGCGGCAAGCTCGCGCTCGGCCTCCGGAAACCGGCCGGTCTCGACGGCCCAGGAGGCTCGCTGCACGTGAACCCAGAAGCTGTCCGGCTCCGCCGCCGAGGCGCGCTCGATCAGAGGGCGCGCGCGCTCGGCCTCGCCTCGTCTTAAGTAGATCGCCGCCGCGGCAAGCAACCCGTTGACGTTTTTCGGATCGAGGGCGACGGCTTTTCCGAACGCGCGAAGAGCGCCGTCCAGGTCGCCCGAACCCGAAAGCGCCGTCGCCTCGTTCACGAAGGACGCCGCCGTCCTCCCGTCCGCGTCGTGAGCCGCGCCACGCCCGTTTCCCGAGAGGTACCCGAGTGCCATCAACTTCTGAACGGCCTCCGGGTCCTCCCCTCCCGAAGGCGCCGGCCGGGCTTTCGGAAGGGCTTGGTACCGCGCGACGGAAGGAACCTCACGGAGCGCGCCCGCCCGAAAACCCTCAGACAGCGGGCGTCCCGTGAGCTCGCGCGATTGCGGCACCCGGAGCAGCGCGAGCACCGTGGGGGCGACGTCGAGAATGGACGCCCCCGAGAGGCGGGCCGGGACGACAGGGCCGCCGTCCAGGAAAACGACGCCATGGAGCCGGTGCCACAGCGGGGCCCGGCCGGTGTCCGCCCGTCCGGAAGTTCGTGGTCGTTCGGCACCGCTCTTGAACCCATGGTCGGAGACGACGATCGTGACGGTGCCGGGGCCGGCGAGGCGGAGGAGATCCGCGAGCACCTCGTCCTGATACTCGTAGTAACGGTCCACCGTGCCGGAGAAGGCGCGGAAGTCGGCGTCCGACACACCCGGAAGCCGCGGCGGAGCGTCTTCCATGAAGAGGTGCTGGCAGGCATCCACGCCCTCGAAGTAGACGGCGAGCAGATCGGTTGCAAACCGCGCCTGAAGATGAGGAAGAACGCGGCGGTAGAACTCGCTGGTCGCGTGGATTCGCGCCAACTGGTCGAGGCGCGCCGCGCCGTCTTTCGTCAGCACGGCCGCGGGGTCGGCCAGAAAGCGCCGGCGCGTCGCCTGCAGATCGACCGCGGGCTCTCCAAACCGCTCCCTCAGCTCCGCGGCCAGAGACTCCGGAAAGGTGGCGCCCGCGACGGCGCGCGCACTTCGGACCTG
>JBBSGZ010000219.1:0-3648 GCA_038253555.1 Thermoanaerobaculia bacterium | reverse complement strand
TTCGCCTGCGGGCGAACGCACCGCCGGTCGGCTCGCCTGTTGGCTCGACCGTCCGGCTGGTCCCGTCGTTCGCTGCGGCTCCCGCCCCGAGAGGCTCCTCCCTCCCTCTGGTCGGGAGACTCCTCTCGGGGCGAGCTTAGCCACCATCGAGGTAAAGGCGCAGCTCTGCCCCCTCGCCCCGCGCTCGGGGAGAGGGTTGGGGTGAGGGGCCCTCAGGTAGGTGATGAGTCTTCGGAAAGCGGCTGATCGCGCCGATTCTCGCCGTACTCGAAAAAATCCTTTCCGCCGGCTCACGATCGCACCGCCCTCCTCGGAAGCCGCCCGTCGGACGCGCTACTTCTCCGGCGGCTCTGGCGTCAGGGATGCGCCGCTCGTGCGGATCACCTCCGCGTAAAACCGGGCGCTCTCTTTCGGAGTGCGCTTCTGTGTGGCGAAGTCGACGTGCACGATTCCGAATCGCTTCGAGTACCCGTGGCTCCACTCGAAGTTGTCGAGAAGCGACCACGCGAAGTAACCGCGCAGGTTGACCCCTTCGGCCATCGCCCGGCGGGCGGCCCGCAGGTGCTCCCGAAAGTACTCGACCCGGAGCGGGTCTCGCGCGAGGGCGTCCACGGACGGCGGGTCGTAGAAGGCGGCGCCGTTCTCCGTCACGTAGAGCGGAAGGTTGCCGTAGCGCTCGCGCACCCACCGGAGCGTGACCGCCAGACCCTCCGGATACACCTCCCAGGACGTATCGGTGTGGGCGTGCTGCTTCTGCCGGACGCGGACGGACCGAAGGGGTATGTCGGACGCCTCGGCGCGCATCACGCCGCGCGAGTAGTAGTTGATGCCCAGGAAATCGACCGGCGTACGGATCAGGTCGAAGTCCGGCGAAGGAAACTGCGGCCAGGCTTCGCCAAAGATTTCCGGGAGCTCTTCCGGGTAGCTCCCCAGGAACACGGGGTCGAGATACTGGCGGTTCATGTACGCGTCGGCGCGGCGGGTCGCGGCAAGGTCCCCGGGGCTCTGCGACGCCGCGTATTTGGGCTCGAGGTTTACGACGATCCCCACCGCCGGGCGCGAAGAAGTGGACCGATACGCCTGTACCGCGGCGCCATGGGCGCGCAGGAGGTTGTGTGAGACGAGGGGCGCTTCGAAGAGGTTGCGGTGTCCCGGGGCGAGGGCGCCGAACAGGTATCCGCCGTCCGCGACGACCCAGGGCTCGTTCAACGTCGACCAGGTCTCGACGCGATCGTCGAGAGCCCGGTACGCGATAGCCGCATAGTCGGCGAACCAACCGGCGACGTCCCGGTTGAGCCATCCTCCGCGGTCGTCCAGCGCGGCCGGCAGGTCCCAATGGTAGAGGGTCGCGAAGGGACGGATTCCGGCGTCGCGGAGCCCGTCCACGAGACGGCGGTAGAAGTCGAGTCCCGCCTGATTCACGGTGCCGGTGCCGTCGGGGAGGATGCGGCCCCAGGAGATGCTGAACCGGTACGCGGTCAGCCCGAGCTCGCGCATCAGGGCCACGTCCGATTTCCAGAGCCGGTAGTGGTCGCAGGCGATGTCGCCGTTCTCGTCTTCGCGCACCATTCCCGGCGTGTGCGAAAAGCGGTGCCAGATGCTCGGGCCGGCGCCGTCGGCGAGAGGCGACCCCTCCACCTGGTAGGCCGACGTCGCGGCCCCCCAGAGGAAACCGGGGGGGAAAAGAAAGTCGCCTGCGGTCAGGACGCGATCCTCTCGGAAGTTTCAGGGTCGAAAAGATGAACGCGGTCCAGATCGGGGACGGCATCGAAGCGCTCGCCCATCGCGGGCCGCTCTCGCGGGCCGAACTTGCAGATCACCGCCGTTTCTCCGATCCGGGCATGGACGATCACTTCGTCGCCGAGCGGCTCGACGATCTCCGCGACGAGCGGAAGAGAGGCGGCGCCCGCCGCATCCCCCGAGACCCGCCGGCGAAGGGTTTCCGGTCTCATCCCGATGATGACTTTCCGCCCCTCCGGAAGCTGCGAAGCAAATCGGGGCACGGGGATGGCAAACCCCTCGCCTCGGAGCATCCCGCCCGCGACCGTCGCCGCAAGAAGGTTCATCGGAGGCGTCCCGATGAAACCCGCGACGAAAAGGTTCGTGGGCTGATCGTAGATTTCGAGGGGCTCGCCGACCTGCTGGATCCGGCCGTCTTTCATGACGGCGATGCGCGAGCCCATCGTCATCGCCTCGACCTGGTCGTGCGTGACGTAGACCGTGGTCGTCTTCAGCCGGTCCTGCAGTTTCTTGATCTCGCCTCGCATCTGGCCCCGCAGCTTCGCGTCGAGGTTCGACAGCGGTTCGTCGAAGAGGAAGACCGCGGGCTTCCGGACGATCGCGCGGCCGAGGGCAACGCGCTGCCGTTGTCCTCCAGAGAGCTGCGCGGGCCGCCGCTCGAGCACGCCCGCGAGGCCGAGCATCTCGGACGCCTCGGAGACGAGGCGATCACGATCGCCCTTCGGCGTCCTGCGCATTTTCAATCCGAACTCGAGGTTCTGCCGGATCGTCATGTGCGGGTAGAGCGCATAGTTCTGAAACACCATCGCGATGTCGCGCTCCTTCGGGGGGACGTCGTTGACCACGCGCTCCCCGATGGCGATCTCGCCGCCTGAGACGTCTTCGAGTCCGGCGATCATGCGCAGTGCCGTCGACTTCCCGCACCCGGAGGGGCCGACGAGCACCATGAACTCGCGATCGGCGATCGCAAGATTCAGGTTCTCGATGACGGGAGCTCCGCCATAGGACTTCGAAACGCTTCGGAATGTGACTGTGGCCATGAGTGTCTTTGAGGACGACGCCGATTCTAGCGTTGCGCGGCGAGGGCCCCGCCAGAACGGCCATGGGTCCGCGAGCGCGGCTATTCGACGAACGGCGCGATGCGGGTGCGGATCTCCTCCGGGACCGGTATCGGCGCGAAGGTCCCCTGGCGCACGCAGACGAGCACGTACCGTCCCGTCGCGACCACCTCGGTCAGCTCGGCCTTCCGCCGGACTTCAAAATCGAGGTGTACCGAAGTCCGGCCGATGCGGCTGAAGAAGGCTTCGACGACGAGGAGCTCATCCAATTTCACGGGTTTGCGAAAGTTGCACTCGACGCGCACGCGCGGCAGCCAGATGCCCAGTGTTTCAAACAGGTAGCTGTAATTGAGGCCCGCGGATCGCAGGAGCTCCGCCTCTGCCAGCCCGAAGAACCGCAGATACGCCTGGTAGTTGATGATCCCCGCCGCGTCGATGTCCTCCCAGCGGACATATTCTTCGATGCGGTATCGGGACATGGCGAGTGGTCGGGTCGCTATTAACGTCTTTCGGGTTTCGTGGCGGCGCCGGCATCCTATCTCTCGAAACGCGCCTCCGCGCCGGGCCGTATCGAGAGGGAGGCGCCATTCGAACCCAACGCATCCTGGGTTCGTTCTGAATGCCCCAGGGCGCAAAGTTCTCCGCGCGCAGGCCTGGGAACTTTTCGCCGGAGAGAAAGTGGGGGGATGGCCACTCACCCCACCCCTCTCCCTGTTCAGCCCGGACAGATGGTGGACAGGTGTTCGGGGACATGGTGGACACATTTACGGGCGGAAGATTGGGCTCAGGAGGGCCGATCCGATGCCATGGAGCGAGGTATCCATTATGGGCCAGCGTGAGGCGTTTGTCG
>JBBSGZ010000218.1:0-3653 GCA_038253555.1 Thermoanaerobaculia bacterium | reverse complement strand
GGCCATGACGTTTCTCGGCGAGGGAAACCTCGCCGGCGCCAGGGCGGTGATCCATGCCGTTCGCAAAGATGTCGCGCCAACCGAGCTCGTCGCCTACGTGGCGAACGTCAACGATCTCACCTGGGTTCTCGACGAACAGCAGCGAGAGCTTCTCCTGCGGCTCCCGCCGAGCGCGTTCGACGACGACCGGGGCACATGGGCCCGCTGCTTGAACGAGGCGTACGCCCTCGAGCGCGACGCGTCGAACGTACGCGCCTACGCGCAGCAGGCGAGGGAGGCATTCGAGCAGCAGCTTCGCGAGACACCCGATAATGCGCGGCGCCACGTCGCTCTCGGCCTCGCGCTGGCGCACCTCGGGCGAAAAGAGGAAGCGATTCGGGAGGGAGAGCGTGGCGTCGCCCTCGATCCGGTGGAGAAGGATGGGGAGAGAGGTCCCTACTACCAGCACGAGCTCGTTCGGATCTACATGCTCGTCGGTGAGCCCGAGAAGGCGCTCGACAGGCTGGAGCCGCTCCTGAAGATCCCTTACTACCTCTCGCCCGGGTGGCTGGCGATCGACCCCAACTTCGATCCACTCCGGAACAACCCGAGGTTCCAGAAGCTCGTCGCCCCGGGAAAGTAGATTTAGGAGTCCTCGCCTTCGAAGGCACCCGCCGTGCCGGTATCCGGGTCACGGTCCGGGTCGCCGCGTTGTAGTCTTCGACAGCCGATGACGCTCCCCGCCGGCTTTCGCCTCGGCCCCTACCAGGTCCTGTCGTCTCTGGGCGCGGGCGGGATGGGAGAGGTTTACCGGGCGCGGGATTCCAAGCTCGATCGCGACGTGGCGATCAAGGTCCTGCCGGTCTCCGTCGCCGGCGATCCGGACACCTTGGCGCGGTTCGAGCGCGAGGCGAAGGCGGTCGCGGCGCTGTCGCATCCCAACATTCTTGCGATTCACGACTTCGGCAGCCAGGACGGAATCGCGTACGCCGTCATGGAGCTTCTCGAAGGCGAGACCCTGCGCGGCAAGCTGGACACGGGTGCGATCCCGCAGAAACAGGCCATGGACTACGCCCTTCAGATCGCGAAAGGCCTCTCCGCCGCCCACGAGAAGGGAGTGATCCACCGGGACTTGAAACCGGAGAATCTGTTCGTGACCAGAGACGGCCACGTCAAGATCCTCGACTTCGGGCTGGCAAGCCGGCGGCCGCTCGACGCGGCCAGGAGGGACCAGGCGGCCGCTGAGCACGATCCCATGGCGGAGAACGCCTTCACGGCGGTTCCTGTTATCCACACTCCGCTCACACAGCCCGGCGTCGTCATGGGGACGACGGGCTACATGTCGCCCGAGCAGGTGCGCGGGCTTCCGGTCGATCAGCGCTGCGACATCTTCTCGTTCGGGACGATTTTCTACGAGCTGCTCTCGGGCAAGAGAGCGTTCCGGCGCGACACCGCGGGAGACACGAACGCCGCGATCCTTCGCGACGATCCGCCGCAGCTGTCGGAATCCGGAAGGAGTATTTCGCCGGCTCTCGACCATGTCGTCCGACACTGTCTGGAGAAGAGTCCGGACGACCGGTTCCAGTCGGCGAAGGACATCGTGTTCGCTCTCTCGGTTGCATCCTCGCCGGGCTCGACCAGCGGCCCGCAGGCCAGGACGGCTCCCCCGTTCGGAAAGAAGCGCCTCTTCGTCGCCGCCGCCGTCGTCGCCGCTCTCGCGATCGCGGGCGCCCTGCTTCTGCGGCCCACGCACAGGGGCGGAGGTGAATCAGGGGGCGTGAAACGTCTGGCTGTTTTGCCGTTCGAAAACCTGGGCGCGCCCGAGGACGACTATTTCGCCGACGGCATCGCGGATGAAGTCCGCGGCAAGCTCACCTCGCTTCCGGGTCTCCAGGTCATCGCCCGCGGCAGCTCGACGCCCTACAAGAAAACGACGAAGACGCCCGAGCAGATTGCCGGGGAGTTGAATGTCTCCTACCTCCTCACGGCCACGATACGCTGGGAGAAGAGGGGAACCACGAGCCGGGTGCATGTGAGCCCCGAGCTCGTGGACCTGACGCGCCCGGACGCCCCGACTTCGAAGTGGCAGCAGCCGTTCGACGCGGCCCTCACCGATGTCTTTCAGGTGCAGTCGGACATCGCGACACGAGTCGCTCAGGCCCTGGGCGTCGCGCTCGGAGCGAGCGAGGAGAAGAGACTCTCCGAAAAGCCCGCTCACAACCTCCCCGCCTACGACGCCTTCCTGAAGGGTGAGGAGGCGTCGAAAGGCCTGGCAGCCGCCGATCCGGCCAGCCTGCGGCGGGCCATCGCTCACTATGAAGAGGCGGTGGCGCTCGATCCCGGCTTTTCGCAGGCGTGGACGCAGCTCTCGCGCGCCCACTCCTTCCACTATGCCAACGGCGTTCCGATGCCGGCGGAGCGCGAACAGGCCAGGGCCGCCGCCGAGCGGGCGTTGGCGCTCGCACCCGACCTCCCGGCCTCTCATCTGGCTCTCGGCGACTATTACGAGGCGACTCGCGGGGATTTGCTCCGAGCGGCGGAGCAATACGCTCTGGGACGGCAGAAGGCGCCGCGAGATGCCGACCTGCTCGTCGGAACCGCGCTCGTGCAGCAGAGGAGCGGCCAGTGGGAAGCGGGTCTTGCGTCCCTTCGTCAGGCGCAGGCGATCGACCCGCGCTCGGCCTTGACGGCGCGGCGCCTTGCGCGGACACTGCTCCTGCTCCGGCACTATTCCGAGGCGCGCGAGGCGGCGGACCGCGGCCTGGCTCTCGCGCCGCAATCACTCGGCATCCTGGAGACCAAGGCGATCCTCTTCCTCGTGCAGGGAGACCTGGCGGGGGCGCGGTCCGTTCTCGAGGCGGCGCCGCGCGAGGTCGACCCGAAGGCGCTCGTGGCGTACCTGGCGACGTACAACCACCTGACCTGGGTCCTCAACGACGAGCAGCAGAGCCTTCTCCTGGGCCTGACTCCGGCGAACTTCGGCGACGACCGCCTGGCCTGGGGAATCTCGCTCGCCGAGAGCGCCTCGCTCCGCGGCGATTCGGAGAAGGCGCGGCAGTACGCGGAT
Organism: Thermoanaerobaculia bacterium; assembly: GCA_038253555.1. Taxonomy (GTDB): domain Bacteria; phylum Acidobacteriota; class Thermoanaerobaculia; order UBA5066; family Gp7-AA6; genus JALYUA01. The sequence goes on along the minus strand of JBBSGZ010000218.1, from coordinate 607 downwards.
GCGGCACGCGCGGCCGCGGAGGCCCAGCTTCGGGATACCCCGGACGATGCGAACCGACATGTCCTCCTCGGCGTCGCCCTGGCCTTTTTGGGACGCAAGGCGGAGGCGGTGCGGGAAGGCGAGCGCGGCGTGGCCCTCGTGCCCGTGGCCAGGGATGCGTACGATGGCCCGTATTACCAGCACCAACTCGCGCGGATCTACATCCGCGTGGGCGAGCTTGAGAAGGCGCTCGACCACCTCGAGCCGCTGCTTAAAATCCCGTACCTCCTGTCGCCGGGGTGGCTCGAGATCGACCCCAACTTCGACCCGTTGCGCAAAAACCCGCGATTCCAGAAGTTGGTTGCCGCCGCGAAGTGATTCCGCCTCTGCTCCCTCTCCCGGCGGGAGACGGTTGGGGTGTGGGGCGCGCTCTGTAGCCCGGCGCCAAAAAATCCGACTGAAAGCCGGACCCACCCTCTGGCGGGGGTGTTCAGCCCGGACAGATGGTGGACAGGTGTTCGGGGACATGGTGGACACCTTTACGGGCGGAAGATTGGGCTCAGGAGGGCCGATCCGATGCCATGGAGCGAGGTATCCATCATGGGCCAGCGTGAGGCGTTTGTCGGGC
>JBBSGZ010000217.1:0-3653 GCA_038253555.1 Thermoanaerobaculia bacterium | reverse complement strand
CTGCTGGAATTCCGAGGCGCTCAGGGGTCGCACGAAGAACCCGATCCGCGGCGAACTCGTCACCGCTCCCTCAGACGCGAGCCGGCCGAGCGCCTCACGGAGCGGAGTTCGGCTGACCCCGAGACGTGCCGCGAGATGGACTTCGTTCAACCGTCCTCCCGGCGGGAGCCGGCCGTCCACGATCATTTCGCGCAAAGCGGCGGCGATTTCCTCGCTCAAATTGGGCCGGTCAGCGACGAGGTGCATATTGCCTATTGTATTCTGTTCGACGGTGCGCTAGGGTACAACCGCCCGGACGAACATTCTCAGCGCTAGCGGCCCGCCTCCCAACGCCCCGCACCAACCCGTGCCCGGCTCTGGTGGTGATTCGTGTGCGGCCTGTTGGCCCAGTGGCGGAGATCCTGGGCATCCGACCGTGATCGTCACGACCGCGGAATGCCGGTCAAAATTGCGAGTTCGGCGGCGCCGACACCCCGTCACTTTCCTTCCCGCAGCTTCTCTCCCTCCGACCGCGCGGGCTTCAGCGTGTCGTCGCGGTTCAATCCCGCGGTCTGCTGCTTCTCCGGCGAAGATCCGTCGGGCGCGTGCCCGGTGCGCATCCGGATCTCTCGCCACTTGAGCTTCCAGTCCGCCCAGCGGTGGCCGGGCGCCTCGTGCCCGTACGCGCGGTACCGGCCGGGCTCGATCTTCCCCTTGACTCTCACGAAGTCGGCGAATCGGTCCGTCCAGGCATCGAACTCGGCGTAGACGGTCTCCGCCGTCATGTCCTCGGCCTGGTTGTCGCTGTACTTTTTTCCGTCGCCAAAGAGCCGATAGGTCCAGAGCTCGTCCGGCACTTCGATCCCGCTGTACCGGCATTGCCAGACGAGCGGCGCGTAGAGCTCGCGGTCGTCGTCGGGCTCTTTCTCGGGGTCGAAGTACCCCGGGTTCCGGATTTTCCGCGGCCGCCCGCTGGCGTCGAGCTCGTCTCCGCCGCCGTCGCCGTAACAGAAGAACGCGGCCGTGCGGCCCTGCAGGTGCGCCTCCGACAGGTCTTCCCACTCGGGCGAGTGCTCGAGCTTCATCGCGAGCTCCGGATTCTTGTGCTCGATCAGGTCTTCGCGGGGATTGCCGCCATCCATGCAGACCAGGCGGTCGAACATCAGTTTCAGATTGCTGGTCGGGCCGTACCAGTTGATCGGGCCGATGATCGCCCAGGCGTCCGCGAGGTCCAGCCTCGCGTAGAGATCGAGATCCCACATGAGATCAGACTCTTTGGAGTTGTCCTTCTCGTAGCAGTTGCACGGCCAGACACAAAGCGCCATCGACGTCGACACGCAGGCGTTGCAGCTCTGGATGCGGGCTCGCCCGTAGACGTTGCCGAGGTCCTCGTAGTCGATCTCCCATTCCGCCGGGAGCCGGTCGGCCATGCGGAGCATGAGCGCTCGCGACTTGGAGTCGACGCCCGGGCAGTTGTACTCGCGCCGATTGGATCCCGAGAGGATCAGGACCCGAAAGGGCCTCTGTGCGGTGGGAAGCTTGCCGTTCGCGTCGTCGGGTTTCATGCGGATCTCCTGCGCCGGCCGGCAGATGCCGGCGCGGCGGCGGGATTCTAACCGCCGAAGCGGCTCCGCCGGCCCCGTGTCCAGTCGCTATTTCGACGGCGGATCGGCCCGCGTCCGCCGCTCGGACGGCGTTTTCCTCGCTCGGGACAGCCCAAGAGAAGAAGCAGGGAGTCCCGTTGAGCAAGCATGGGGGATTGGAAATCGTGATTTCTGTGTCGCAGATCCGCTTCATCCCCGCGGGCCAACGTCGAATCGAGCATGCCGAGGAACTCGCCTTCGAACGCCTCGGCAAACATCTTCCGCTGCGAGAGTTGACGACGGACGACGGCCGCACGTGCAACGTCTACCTTGTCGGACCAGTCGTAGAGGGCGGTCCCGACGAGCGTCTAGCGGCTGCGGACGCCCTGGTCTACGCGGTGCTCGCTCCGGCAAGTCGCGACGAAACGGCAAGGCTCCTCTCCCGAACAACCTGGACCTTTCGAGGGATCCGAATCGTCATCTCGCGTTCGGCCTCGGCATCCATTTCCGTCTGGGAGCCCCGCTCGCGCGCCTCGAGGGGTCGGATCGCGCTCGAGACGCTCATCCGCCGCGCGCCGAACCTGAAGCTCAACGCCTCGCTTCCGATGATGCGCTGGCGAACGCGGGCTGGTCCTTCGAGGAATGGAGTCTCTCCCCGTGAAATTTCAGCCGGGAGCCGACAGGCCGGTGTGACGAGATGGCCGGCTGCCGGCCGTCTTCTCAGAGAGCGAACGTGAACGTCCCCCTGGGAGACGACGTTACTTCCCCTGTTTGTTGAGGCTCCAGTCGTAGGGAATGAACTCGACCTTCCAGTCGCCCGGGATCTTCTCGTTACGGTATCTGTTCGCGTATGCGATGAGCGTAGGCGCCTTTGCCAGGAAGTCCTTTTCATAGAACTGAAGGATGGACGAGAGGCGGACCGTCTTCTTCGCGGGCTGAAGCGAGACGTTTCGCTCCTCCGCGAAAAAGTATTTCGCGTCGCGATCGAACGTGGCGTCCAGGGTCTCCGCGGCGAAGGGCTCGCGCGGCAGGCGCGGACAGCTGCGCGCCATGCAATTGAGCGCGAAGTGGACGCGGGGGTCTCCGATCGGACGGATTGTCGAGTTTTCCAGGGCGTAGAGCGAAACGTAACGCCCGCCCATCTCGAATCTGTTCGTGTAAAAGAATTTCTTCTTGACCTTGGCGAGGTTGGCGGGGAAATCGGAGCGGATCACATCGTAGATCGCCAGCGCGTTGTACGCGTTGACGAAGTAAGCGAGCCTCGCCTGGGGGGACGGAAACAGATCCGGCGTTGCGTCAGGACTGACCTTCGCGACCCAGGCGAGATACGTCTCGAGATCGGAGGGATCTCCGGCGATCCCCGCGAAATCGAGCTGCCCCTTGTCGTTCACGTGCCTCGACAGGACCCGCGACCACGCCTTGTCGGGAGACTCGACGCCTTCTTTCAGAGTCCGGGGCGGCGGGATGCGCGTGCCGCACGCCGACAGGACGAGACACGCCGCAGCCGCGAGGAACCCGATTGACTTTTTCATCATGGCGGATGCAACTGCAATCGGCGTACCCGCCTCGATCGTGACGGGGGATAGATCCAGAGCGGTGTTCCGACTCGTATCAAAGAGATGCCGTTGCAGGGATCGTGCGGGGTCGGGCGCTCGAGGTGAAGCGGAACGCCGCGTCCGGTCATATGAATCGAAAGAATCGCAGTTCCGCCGCCTGGAAATGGATCGGCCTCGGCGTTGCGGCGGCGGCGCTGTTCGCGGCATGGCGGCTGCTGCCCCTCGCGGACTCGCTGCGCGCCTTTCAGGATTGGATCGGCGGGATGGGCGTTCTCGGAGGTGTGGTCTTCGGCCTTGCCTACGTTATCGCCGCGCTCCTTTTTGTGCCCGGCGCCGCTCTCACGCTCGCGGCGGGACTGGCGTTCGGCATCGTCTGGGGAACGGTCGTGGTCTCCATCGCCTCGACCATCGCCGCGGCGCTCGCTTTCGTCATCGCCCGCTACGCGGCGCGGGAGAGAATACAGAAGCTCGCTCGCGGGAACGCGCGGTTCGCTGCCATCGACCGAGCGATCGGCGAAAACGGCTGGAAAGTCGT
>JBBSGZ010000216.1:0-3670 GCA_038253555.1 Thermoanaerobaculia bacterium | reverse complement strand
CGATCGCTTCGACGATTTCGTACGGGCCGAGCCTCGAGCCGGAAGTGAGACTCATGGTTTTTGTCCCTCGGATGGAATCACGGGAATTGTGTGAGCGGGACTGCAGGCTGGTCCTTCGCTCCCACCGATGCGGGTTGAGAGTCAAGCGCTGAGCGCTGCGCATTCAATGAATCGCCATTTTCGAACGGGGTCGGCCGGCGGTTCTCATCGCGCCTCGCGCGGCACCCAGTTCTGGACCAGCGTGATCGGCGGCGACTGCTCGAGATCTCCGGCGAGGACGAGAAACCGTTGTCCGTCCGGAACGGCGTCGAACGAGATCGGGCGGGGATGCGGCTCGAACAGGAGCTGGGGCGGGCCGGCTTCGGCAGAATTCGCGGAAGCCCGGATTTCGACGGCCATCAGTTTGCCTTCGCTCGAAAGGTAGTAGAGCTCTTTTCCGTCGCGCCTCCACACCGCTCCGTATCCTCCGGACGTCGAAACCTGCGTCCGTTCTCCGGGACCCGGGAAGGCCGCCACGTAGACCTCCGAGCGGCCGGACTCGTCCGACGAGTAGGCGAGCGAGAGTCCATCGGGAGAAAAACGGGCGTCGCCGATGTCTACTCCGCGCTGATGGAAGAGCGTGATCGTTCCCGCGGCGACGTTCAAGATGGAGAGCGCTACGCGGCGATCTCCCTTTGCCTGCCGCAATTCAAGGGCGATGAAGCGTCCGTCGCGCGACCAGTCGTCAGCCAGTCGCTGCCCCTCGCCGGCGAGGACCGCCTCCTCCGCTCCGCCCCCGATCGACTTCCGGTAGAGATCGCCCTGGTGTTTGCGATCCGAGTCGAAGAGGATCCCCTTGCCGTCCGGCGACCAGACCGGGCTTGCGCTTCCGTTGTCACCGGGCCCGGTGGTCAAGCGGGTCTGCGTGCCTCGCTCGAGGTCCCGGATCCAGACGTCCGTTTTGCGCGTCGAGAGATCGGTCACCGCGAAGGCCGCGCGCCGCCCGTCCGGGGAAATCCGGGGCGGCTGCGGGGTGAAGGCCGCGGGTTCTTCGGCGACCCCGATCTGCCTCCCGCTCCGGTCGAACCAGAGCAGACGCGAGGATGTCTGCGCGGCGCTCGCGTAGGCGAGAGCCCCGTTCGCGGAGACCGAAAAGAGGCCCATGTTCCAGTAGGAGCCGCTCTGCGCGACGTGCTCGGCGACGGAGATGGGCGCTCCGCGGGCGGCGGCTGACCGGGGGTCGAACCGGCGGGCCAGGAGGTCGGGTCCACGCTGAAAAAAGAGATATCCGTTTGCATAAACGGCGTTCGATTCGGCGGCGATGACCTCCCGGTCCTCTTTGGAATCGACCGACGCCACGCGGATGCGATTGGCCCGGTCGCCCGGCGCTCCCGCGAGGTTGGCCGCGAGGTAGAGAAAGTGCCGCCCGTCCGGCAGAAAGGACGGATAACGGTGCGTCGTCTCCCCTCTGGCCGAATCGAGCCGGGTGACCGGTTGGGCAGTGCCTCCCGCTTCCGGAATGCGGGAGATCGGGGAGCCGGGACTGGCGAAGAGGATGGTCCCATCGCGATTCCAGGCGCCTCCAATCCCGTTCGGAGACGCGTCGCAGAGCACGACCGCGGGTCCGCCGCCGACATCCGTGCGCTTCAATTTCGCGTCGGCGAAGAACCCGATCGAGCGGCTGTCCGGCGCCCAGAAGGGGTGGTCGGCCCCTTCCGTGTTGGGCAAGGGCTGCGTCGCGCCGGTCTCGAGAGACCGGACCCAGAGCTGGTTCTTCCCGCCCGGGACCGTCGTGGCGAAGGCGACCCGGGTCTCGTCCGGGGAGATGGCGACGAAGGTGACGAAGCGTTTTTCGGGGGTCACGATGGAGGTGACCACCGTCGGTGACGGACGAGGCGCTCGCCGCACGTACCCGGCGATCGCGGCGGCCGCCACGAGCGCGAGCGCGGCCGCGGCGGCCCAGGCTATCCGCTCGCGGTTCTTCCGCCGGAGAATGACGGGGGCGGCCACACCCGCCTGCGAGCCCGCCTCGGCGATCCACTTGAGCTCGCTCGCGACGTCGTGTGCGCTCTGCCAGCGGTCCTCCGGGTCCTTCGCGAGGCACGTGCGAACGACGCGATCGAGAGCGGGCGGAGTCATCGGCGCGACCGCCGCCATCGCGGGAGGATGCGATCCCAGGATCGACGCGATGAGGCTCGCCTGGCTGGCGCCCGAGAACGCCTTCTGCCCCGTCGCCATTTCGTAGAGGAGAGCGCCGAACGCGAAGATGTCGCTGCGGGCGTCCGCCTGCCGCCCCTCGAGCTGCTCCGGCGCCATGTACTGGAACGTGCCGAGGATCGTCCCCTCCTGGGTGAGGTTGGTCCCAACCTGCGTCTGCAGGATTGAAATCCCGGAGCCGGGGCCGGCCGGTGCGGCCACCTTGGCGAGGCCGAAGTCGACGAGCTTGACGCCGGATTTCGTCACCATGACGTTGCCCGGTTTCAGGTCCCGGTGCACGATGCCCTGCCGGTGGGCGCGGTCGAGCGCGTCTGCCATCTCGCCGCCGTATCGGAGGACCTGCTCGAGCGGGAGTGGGCCGCGGGAAATCCGGCTGGCCAGCGATTCTCCCTCCAGGTACTCCATGACGAGGTACTCGGTGTCGCCCTCGCGGCCGATGTCGTGGAGCGCGCAAATGTGGGGGTGCGAGAGCGCGGAGATCGCCCGCGCCTCGCGCTCGAATCTCTGGCGGACCTCCTCACTCGCCGAGAGGTGGGACGGGAGGATCTTCAAGGCTACGATGCGCTCGAGGCGGGTGTCCCGACCCCGGTAGACCTCGCCCATCCCTCCGGCGCCGAGCGGTTCGAGGACTTCGTAGGGGCCGAGCCGCGAGCCGGAAGGGAGACTCATGTTGCCGTCCTTGGATTGAATGTCGAACCGCGTGCGCGGATAGAAGTTGCGTGCCGATAATATGCCCGTCGTTCCGGATCGCCGGGCGGCGCACTAGAATCCCGGGATGCCTTCGAGCGCGGAAGCTCCGGCCCGCGGCCCTTCGGGGGAGTTCACCCTGCGCGCCGTCGTCATCGGCGTCCTGCTCGGAGTCATCTTCGGGGCCGCGAACGCGTACCTCGGGCTGCGGGTCGGCCTGACGGTCTCCGCTTCCATACCGGCGGCCGTCATGGCGGTGGCGATTTTCAATTTGCTCGGCCGTCGCGGCACGATTCTCGAGGCGAACATGTCCCAGACGGTCGGGTCCGCCTCCACGGCGCTGGCGACCGGGACGATCTTCACCATCCCGGCGCTCTTCCTCTGGGGCATGACGCCCCCGTACCTCCAGGTGGTCGCGCTCTGCTTCTTAGGGGGCGTGCTCGGGCTCTCCGCGATGATTCCCCTGAGGCGGCTGCTGATCGTCGATGCGCGGAACGAGTTGCCTTACCCGGAAGGCACCGCGTGCGCGGAGGTCCTGAAGGCGACCGCCCGCCGCTCGGGCGCCGGGGTCTGGATTTTCCGGGGGATCGCCGTGGGCGCGGCGTTGAAGCTGGCGCTCGGGCTCGCGTTTCTCCTTCCGAGCGAGATCTCGGCGCGGCTGCCCGTGCTTCCGAACGCGGTCCTGGCGCTCGAGCTCGCGCCGGCCCTGATCGCGGTCGGGTACATCCTCGGGTACCGGCAGTCCGCCGTGCTCGTGGCGGGATCGCTGGTGTCCTCTCTCGTGCTG
>JBBSGZ010000215.1:0-3718 GCA_038253555.1 Thermoanaerobaculia bacterium | reverse complement strand
TCGCAGCGGGAGGAGTCTCCTGACCGAAGGGAAGGAGGAGCCTCCCGCTGCGGGAGCCGAAGCGAACGAAGGGAGCAGGCGAGCGGTCGAGCCAACAGGCGAGCCGCTCGCCGGTGCCTTCGCCGCGCACGGCGAAGGCAGGTCCCGAAGTGAGCGAAGGCGACGGTTAGTGCGCCCCCCCGCAATATCGATGGACCGTTTCGAGCAGCGTCTGGAGCGAAATCGGCTTCTCGATGTAGGCGTCGGCTTCGAGCCATGCGGCATGCTGCGCGCTGTCGGTTTTTGCGGAGACCACCACGACGGGAATCTTGGACAGCTCGGAGTCCTGCCTCTGCTCGTGCCGGAATTGCCAGCCATTCATGATCGGCATCATCAGGTCGAGCAGGATCAGGCAGGGGCGCTTGCCGGCGCGCAGCTGGCCGAGCGCATCGAGTCCGTGCCGGGCGCGGCCGACGCCGTACCCTTCCGATTCGAGCGCGTCACTCAGGGCTTCGAGGAGCTCAGGATCGTCTTCCACCACTAAAACGCAGGTATCCATCGGGCCCCTTCCGATCTCTTTTCGCGACGCCCCTCGATTTTACGAAAAGCGATCCAGGACGCCCAGAACCTCTTCGGGGCGGATCGGCTTCTGCAGATGCCCGTCTGCCCGGAGAGAGACCATGTCTTCCCCGTACTCCGTGTGACCGGTCGTGACCACGACGGGAATCGAGGCAAGGCGCGGGTCCGACAGCTGTTCGCGGCGGAACTCCCATCCGCTCATCCCGGGCATGGTCAGGTCCAGGAAAATCAAGGAGGGCCTCTCGGGGCCCAGCAGACATGCGAGGGCCTCCGTCCCATCTTTCGCGCAGTCCGCTATAAACCCTTGCTGCATCACGAGATCGCGAATGCCGGCGCGGACCTCGGCATCGTCGTCGATGATCAGAATCCTTCGCGAAGGCATCGAGGGAATCGGTTCGGTCGCCGTAGAGACCTCCGTTTTCAGAGGTCTCCTGCAATTCAGGAGCCGAAACCGTCCGTCGGGCTCGATCATCTTCCCGGCCCGGCTCCCGGGGGATGGGTCGGGGCAGGGAAATCCGTCGCCACGGCCGCCGCCGCCGCAGGAACGCCAGGAGAGAACGCCGGGACCGTAAGGAAACACCGGCCTGGCCACAGTCGGGGACAACGGAACCGCGCGGGCCCTCCCCCGTGCCGGGAGAGGGCCCGGGACCAGGGTCTACTTCCTTCGGCTGTATTCGATTTCCAACATCTTGTACGGCTTGCCGTCCGGCGCCGGCGCCCACATCTCGAAATTGTGATGATTGTCGTCGGCAATGGTCATCCTCTGCCGCATCGTCATCATCTTTCCGCTCATGGGATCCGCCATCGACCCCGACATGTTCATGACTTTTCCCGAAGCGTCCCCGGTTCCCGTGCTCGTCATGATGCCCGTTCCCATCGTGTCCGCCCAGGTCGAGACGAACTTCTTCAGGACGTGTCGTAGCCGGTCAGCCCCATCCCGGTGAAGGGTTGTCCCATGAAAGTGCCCTGGAAATCCTCCTGAACGTAGCGGCCGCCCAGAATCATTTTCCCCTCCGAGGTTCCCGTCGATTCCTGCGGCGGGGCTCCGGGCTTGTCCCACATCCTGACTTTCGCGTCGAACGTCCCCACGAACGCTTCGAGCTTCTTGTGATTTTCGCCGGGGGTAGACGCCCTCATCATGGCTTCCATTTGTGCCTTTTCATCAGGCGCCGGTTTCGTCGCGGCCTTCGGCTTGTCGGCGCCCGTCGCGATGGTCGCTGCTGCCAGACCCGTGAGAAGGATTCCCAGAAAACGCTTCGTCATTTTTTCCTCCTGTCGTTGCTGTTCAAGAGTGCCCTGGCGGGATCTTATCTGCGCACGGATGCCTCCGGGCAAAGAGACGGGAGGGGCGACGCGGGTGGGAGTCCGGAGAGGTCCTACCGGGAGGTGCGGAAGCGGCGGAGGATGCGCGTCAACAGACCCGTGCGGTGCGGCGGAACCCAGGGCTCGCCCGCAGGACGCCGGTGCGTAATGGGACGCTCGACCAGCCGGCCGTTGACGGGACAGCGGACTTCGATCGTGTCGCCCTCGAGGAGTTCGGTTGCGACCCGGGTCTGATGCCAGAGACGGCAGTTCGGACACGGCCACCAGAAGAGCTTGGTGCCGTCTGGTGTGCCGCTCCCCTTTTGATTGAGGCTCATGAAAGAGGGTCCCGGGAAACCGGCCAGCCGTGTCTTGCTCGGCCCGGCCGGAGAGTTACTCCACCTGTTTAAAACTGTTGCGAGCTTCGTGCCTCGCGACGGGCGCTCTAAAGCGCCGGCTTGCGCTCAGCGAATGCCCTCCATCGTATCGACCAGAATCGTATCTCCCTGCTGCCGGCCGAGAATTCGCACCCGCTTCCCGGCGAAAGCAGCGGGCTTCTCCTGATCGTCGAGCTGACAGAAACGCCGCGGGCTTCCGATCAGAACCCCGTACGTAGCGCCGCGCGCGACGCAGGCCCGGGTGCAGGACGTCGCCGTCTCTCCCATGCCTCCGCGCGCCAGCATCCGCCGGTGACTCGGCCCGCACTCGGTATCGGTGATCGTCCCCGTGAAAACGCGCGCCTTTCCCTCAGCCGCCGGGACCGGAACGACGATCGCGAAGGTGGCAAGAACAGACGCCGCGAGGCGAGGAATCACTCAAGCAAAATACATGGGATGCGCCTGGAAGAAAAGGACGATCGAAATTCGCGCGGCGGGCGCGACGAAATTTTCAGGAGTCGAGCGCGGAAAAGCGCCTCGCGTCCCCCACCCGGGGAAGGTTGTTGAACATCACGTACGCGGCGCCCTCCTCGTCCGGGGTCGCCGAGGCGACCATCTCGTGGAGGCGCCGCAGCTCCGGGTCCGAGTAGGAGTGACGGGCGCCGCCGATCCCGTGAAGACGCCAGTAGACCGGTCCCCCGCCGGCGGTCGGCGGCGTTGTCACGAACGGATCGATCACGTGGACGAGTCCGAGCTCCCTGCAAAGGTCCCGAGCCGTTTCCCGCGCCGCGACCCACCGGGCCCCGCGGGGCTCCCAGAGAAGGCTCAGCCCCGCGGGCCGCTCGATCCGTCGAAAAAAGGAGCGGAGCCGCGAGATCGAGACCTCGTCCGGGCTGAAGCTCGAGGGACACTGAAACAGCAGCGCCGTCGCCCCGAGCACGCGCGCGCACGCCACCGAGCGACGATACCCTTCCGCGACGACCGGGCTGTCCTGAAAGAACCCGCAACCCGCCCGCTCGGAGGGATCGAGGACCCTCTTTGTCCGCCGGTAGGTGGGGCTCGCCGCGGGGTGGGTCACCAGCTGCCACGCCTTGAGCGTGAACTCGAATCCCGCGGGGGTCGCCGAGACCCAGCGCTGCATCGTCTCGTCGCGAGGCGGCTGGTAGAAGGTCTGCTGGAGCTCGACGACGGGGAAGGAGAGCGGGTAGTCCTCCATCGAGATCGTGAACCCGCAAAGGCCGACACGGATCATCGAGGAACGCGGTGCGGGAAACGTGCCCGGTGGAAAGGCGGAAGGGCAGGCCGGGTTTCCTCACGGAGCGACTTGACCTCGCCTCCCCGCTCCGATAAGGTTCGCCTCCCTGACGCGGGGTGGAGCAGCCTGGTAGCTCGTTGGGCTCATAACCCAAAGGTCGCAGGTTCAAATCCTGCCCCCGCAACCAAGTCCCTTAACCGCCCGGATGACCTCCGGGCGTTGTCAT
>JBBSGZ010000214.1:0-3738 GCA_038253555.1 Thermoanaerobaculia bacterium | reverse complement strand
GCCCCTACCCTTCCTCAGCCCGCCGACGCCGCGCTCTACCCCGCTGGCTTCACTACTACAATTTCCATCGCCGTCACTCTTCCCTCGGTGATCAACCACCAGCCTCAAGGGTGAACAATCTCCTTAGCAGCGACACCTAGGTTCGGGCTCCTCCGGGTTTCGTCGAGGGCGACCGCGCGGGTGACTCGCGCGCGGATCGGGATTCTGAAAGGCCCGGGGCAAGCGGCGAAGCGGCGCGCCGCCATCACACGCCGGGTCCGCCGAGCAACAGGGAACGGCAAACCATCGAGCCGCGAGCCGTTCCTCTCGCCGACGCCGAGGCGGATTGCCGAAATCGCGCCAACGAGGCACGGTCCTCGCAACTCGGGGCGACCGTGTCTAAGCTCGAGAACCGGATCGAAAACGCGCTCAACGAGACGCGCACTCTGATTCTGGGCGCCCAGGTGCTGCTGGGATTCCAGTTTCATGCGACTCTCGAGGAGGGATTCGACCGTCTTCCCGAGTCGTCACGGCTCCTCATCCTGGGCGATCTCGCGTTGATGATCGTGGCGGTCGGGCTTCTCATCTGGCCGGCGGCGTACCACCGGATCGTCGAGGCCGGAGAGCTGAGCGACCGGTGTCACCGGTTCATCACGCGGGTTTCCGCGGCGGCGCTTCTTCCCTTCGCGATCGGTCTCGGGATCGTCTTTGCCGTCGTGGGCCGGGAAATCTCGAGTGAGCGCGGAGGGCTGGTCATCGGGTGTGCCGCGGGGGGTTTCGCGCTTTTTTTCTGGTACGGAGTGGAGCTCTGGAGAAGGAGAGGAGAGGGACATATGAAACGGGAGGAAGAGCGAAAGAATCCCGGCACAGAGGACAGGATCAAGAACGTCCTCAAGGAGACCCGCGTCGCTCTCCCTGGAGCCCAGGCGCTCCTCGGGTTCCAGTTCATCGCGGTTATGAAAGAGACCTTCGGAAGGCTTCCCGAGTCCACAAAATGGGTCCACCTGGCGGAACTGTCCGCGATCGCCATCTCCACGGTTTTTCTTCTGGCGCCTTCCGCGTGGCACCGGATCGTCGAAGGCGGGCGGGACACGGAGCGCGTCGAAAAAGTCGCCGGACGGTTTCTCCTCGCCGCCCTGTTTTTTCTGGGCCTCGGGCTCTCGCTCGATCTTTACGTCGTCTGCGTGAGCACCCTGCATTCGCAGTCGCTGGCGCTCGCCGCAGGGGCGGGTTCGCTCCTCTTCGTGTTCGGTCTCTGGTTCGGGTACACCATCTGGCGCCGGTCACGCGATCGGAAGGTGCGCCGCCGCTGACACGTGGCTGGCGTTGGTGCTGGTGAAAAGAGGCGCCCCGGGGCCGGTCCTCTCAGCGAGACGTCAGGCTGCCGCGCAGTCCGGATGACCGCAGACGCACATCGGCTCGGGCATGCCGGACATCTCCATCTCGGCGCATCGGTCGCTGCAGAACTTCCTGTTTCCACGCTCGACACGAGTTTCTTCGCAGCGGCAACCCTGGTGTTCGCATTTCATGGAAGCTTCCTCCGTTCCCTCTTCCGCAGCAACAAGAGTGCCGAAAATGAGGGGGCCCCTGCTTGCGACGGCTCCGGCGATCGGCGGTTCGAACCGGGACGGCCCGGTTCGGCGCCGGTCCGCCCGCCGCCGCGCTTTGTTCGCTCAGTTGCGGGTACGACCCTTGCACCAGGCCGCAGCGCTCGGGCCGCTGAACGGCTTCGGTATTCGTTTCTGTTCTCAAACAGCCGACATTAATGGAGGGACGATGAGAGACGGGGCTCGATTTGCCCAGGGGCTCGGCGCGGGCGCCGGACTGATAGTCCTGCTGGCCGCGATCTTTTTCTTCTCCCGCGGCCGACGGTCTCTGACGACCGTTCTTCGAAGGATGGAAGACGCTTCGCGTTCCGGGCTCTCTCCGTGGACGGGCGAACCGCCTTCGAACTATCTCGACCTGTACCGCGCAGCGGGTCTCTGAAAGGCAGGTCGACGGAAGAATCAGCCTGCCGGAATCGAAGGCCAGCCCGATCCGAACCGTCCGGACCCGCCCCGTCTCGATCCACATCGGTCAGGCTTCCCTCGCGGCAGGCCGCCGACCGCCGGCGTCAGACCCTCCTCCTGATTCTGCCGGGCTGCCGGGAACACCGGACCGCCCGCGGCCCTGGCAGGCCCGTCGTCACATCCTGTTTCGGAGTCAATCACGTTGGTTCTACCGGAATGGCTTTTGCACGATTCCGGTCCGGGGCGCTTCTGTCCCGAGTTTCATTTTGGGGAGCATTCATGAGAGACGAACTGGACGATCCGACTGCGCGAGAGGAATCTCGAGTCGGGGCTATTCGCAGGTGAGGCGTCGGCGGAGGACGGGTTTCCAATCGCGCGGCATCCAGGCCGTCGCGGTGAGGAGGGCTCGACGGGCAGAATGAACGAAATTGCGGATTCGGGTTCGGAGGACACGGAAGACGATTGGGAGGAAGACGGCGCCGCCGAAGAAGACAAAGCCGCCGAAGAAGACAAAGCCGCCGAAGAAGACAAAGAAGACGACGACAAAGATGATGACGACGAAGAAGACCCGGTCGCGCTGACTGAAGTCGACCAGAACGACGACGACGATCAGAAGGACGATGACGAAGAAGAGGACGAGGAATGGTTCCCAACCCCCCGATCCCAGGAATCACGTTCGAGCCGACGCTCGAAAGATGCCCGGCGCGTCACCGCCTTTTTAGCGAGGTGGAGCTCCCACTCCGCGGGAGGGCGGTCGACGTGATGTTGTCTTCGGGCGGGATTTCGGGCACCGCCGTGGCGCTTGTGATCGGCGCCGGCGCTGGCGGGCGGCCGGTCCGGGCTATGCCGCCTTTGCCGGCCTCGCCGGGGCCTGTTTCGACCTGTTCGCTTTCGCGTCCGGGTTCTGTCCCGCCCCTTTTTTCGGTCCCTTGCCGAAGTGCAAGAGCTCCTGGTCGAACCCGGGCAGGATCGCGCGGATGAACGCGTTCTGAAAGAGGCGCACCAGGACTTCCCAGGTATGCGACTTCGGATTGCCGACGGGACCTGACAGCGTTGCCTTCGTGGCCACCTCATCGCGGCGATTCTCGAGAAGCTTCGCCACCCCGCCGACGAGTCGCTCGTAAAGCTTCTTGAAGAGGCTCTTGTCCTTGTCCTGGCGCTTGTCGTAGACCTGCATGTCCTTGAAGAGGGGCTTGATGTACCCGGTGATCTGCCCGTTCTTGACCCGCAGCTCCGTGTAAAAGGAGAACACGCCCGCCACGACGTCGAACTTTCCATAGGCGCGCAGGATGTCGTTCATCGTGGTCATCTGAGTGCCTTCGATGGCGACGTTCAAGTCGAAGTCCGGTCCGTTCTTCTCGGTCCGGAAGGTGGCAGAGGCTTTCGTCTGTCCGCTTCCCATGAACTTTCCGGAGACACGCGCGACCGCGGGGCCTTGAACGAACTGGTTGGACAGATTTGTGACTGTCACGTTGGCGTCCGAGAGGAAGGCGCGATAAGGGGGGTCTTTCGCCTTGTTCACCAGACCCAGATTGCTGTTGACGATCTCAAACTTCTCGAGCTTCAAAGTCAGGTCCGACCGGTTCGACGCCTTTTTCGCGGCGCTGGCGACTTTCTCCTTCCGCGCGGTTTCCGCGCCAGCCGTCGCGGGCGTGTGGATGTAGTCGAGGTGCATGCCGCGGAACGTGAGATCGGCCACCCGGACGTTCTTCGCCTTCGGGGCGTACTCGAGCTCCCCATGGCTCGCGAG
>JBBSGZ010000213.1:0-3780 GCA_038253555.1 Thermoanaerobaculia bacterium | reverse complement strand
TGATGGCGGCGGCGGTGCTGGGATCCATCCCGGTGGTCATCGTATACGCGCTGTCTCTCGACTACTTCATCTCGGGCATGACGACCGGAGCCGTGAAATAGTCGACTCGTCCCGTTGTTACCCTGTCAGTCAGGCCCCCGTGACCGGACGGGCTGACGAACGAGAAAGGTCCTTCCATGAACCGTCGCGATTTCCTGCGGACGGCCGGAGCGGTGTCGGCGAGCCTGGCGTTTCCAGGCACCCGTCGGCTTTTCGCCGGGGATCTTCCTTCGACCGGAGACTGGCGCACCTTCGAGGTCACGACCCGGGTCGAGGTCTTAAAGCCATCGGGGCCGACTCGAGTCTGGCTGCCGGCCGCCCTCCTCCGCGAGACGGCGTACCAGAAGACGCTCTCGAACCAATTCGAGGCGCAGGGCGGCGCCGCGAGGATGGTCGAGAACGAGAACAGGACGGAGGGTCTCGGGATCGTCGCGGCCACGTTTCCGGAGGGTGCAAAGCCCGTCCTGACCATGACGAGCCGCGTCTCGACGAGAGACTACTCAGTCGACCTCGCGTCGCCCCGGAAGGGCAAGGCTCCGAAGGCTGACGCGGCGGAACTTGCGCACTTCCTGGCGCCCTCGAAGTACGTCCCCACCGACGGAATCGTTCAGGCGACCGCCGCCGCCGCCACGAAGGGCGCGAAGACGGACGTCGAGAAGGCCCGCGCCATCTACGACTGGATCGTCGACAACACCTTCCGCAACCCGAAGACCCGCGGGTGCGGCGCCGGCGACATCCGCTTCATGCTCGAATCGAAGGACCTGGGGGGCAAGTGCGCGGACTTGAACGCGCTCTACGTGGGTCTCGCCCGTTCGTCGGGCCTTCCCGCGCGGGACGTCTACGGCATCCGCGTCGCAAAGTCCGAGCGCGGATACAGGAGCCTCGGCACATCGTCGGAGAAAGTCACCAAATCGCAGCACTGCCGCGCGGAGGTCTACCTCGCCGGCTACGGCTGGGTTCCGGTCGATCCCGCGGACGTTCGGAAGGTCGTTCTGGAGGAGCCGCCCGGCAACCGCCCCCTGACCGACGAAATGGTGACTTCGGCGCGCAAGCAGCTGCTGGGCTTCTGGGAAATGAACTGGATGGCCTTCAACTTCGCCCAGGACGTGGAGTTGCCCGGCTCGAGCGGACCGCCGGTCCCGTTCTTCATGTACCCCCAGGCCGAGACGGCGCAAGGGCGGCTCGACAGCCTGGATCCCGACAGCTTCCGGTACGAGATCACGTCGAAGGAAACGACGCGGGGCTGACGCGTCGAGATCTCGACGGCGTGCGAGACCCGGGAGTCGAGAAAAGAACTGCCACGCCGCGCTCCGAGATCACCCTTCGAGCCAGCCTCCCGTGAAACCGGCGCGCCGGAGACCTCGCACGAGGTAGGGGCATCCGCGCATCAGCCGCCAGATGAGGCCGGAGCGGAAGTTTTCGATCATCAGCACGACCGGGCCCTGGTCGAGACCGTAGTAGCCCCCTGCGACCCACACGGCATCCTTCGAACCGGGAGTTTGGGAATCGTCGGTAAACGTCGGGTTCAGGCTGCAGAGGAACCCATACTCGCTGCGCGTGTCGGGATACTCGCTCGTGAATGCCTGAATCGTCGGAAGCACGATCTCGGGCGCGAACGGGAGCGAGGCCACCACCGCCCACGGCGAGAGCGTGCCGTCGTCCGGTCCGGACGGCACCCCGCGGCCGAGGTAATCGTGGAACCGGCGGCGCACGCCTCGGATGCGCCGGACCCCTTCGCCGGGCCCCGCGCTCGCCGTGATTCCCCAGGCGAACTCCCCGTAACCTTCGAGCTTCCGGGGATTGCGGATCGCGTACTGCTGCTGCACGCGGGTCGCGCGGCGGCTGTTCTCGAAGTAGTCGATCCCCTTCTTTGCCATGAACGCGTCCTGGATCCCCCGGAAATCGATCCAGACGTGCGAGAGCTGGTGGATGAAGAGGGGGCCGGCATAGAGAAACTCCACGCCGTAAATCTTCCGCCAGCGGTATGTCGCGGACCACGCCGCGAAGCTGTCCCTCGGCAGGGGGTGGGTCGGAGATCCGAGGCCGAGCGCATACAGCACGAGGGCTTCGTTGTAGCCCTCCCACCGGTAGGGAAGAAATCCGCTTTCCGGAGTCCATCCGTGCGAGACCGCTTTCCCTCCGTTCAACGCCCACCGCCAGTCGGCGCGGCGGTAGAGACGGTCGGCGACCCGGCGAATCTCCCGCTCGCCCGCGGACTCGCGGTCGAAGTACGCCGCCGCAGAGAGCATTCCCGCAAAGAGGATCGCGGAGTCGATCGTGGAGAGCTCGCAGTCGTGCGCGCGAGCTCCCGTCTTCATGTCCAGAAAGTGGTAGTAAAAGCCCCGGTGCCCGGTCGCGTCCCGCTCCGGCCCCTGGGGGCTCTTCGCGAAGAACCGCAGGGTCGTGGAGGTTCGCTCGACGGCCTCGTCCCGCGTCATGTACCCGCGCTCCACACCCGCCACATAGCAGGAAAGCGCGAGTCCCACGGCCGCGATGCTCGACGGAGAGCTGTAGCGCGTCTTGTCCTTGACGAGGCCGTTGCCCGGGTTGGCCTCGTGGACGAAGTACCCGAACGTGTCCGATTCTAGCCGCGGAAGGTCCGCGGATCTTCCAGGCACTCGGCGCAACCGGGATGCTGCCGTGACCTTGCGCTTCACTCGAGCGCCGCGACCGCGCTCTGCACCGCCTCTGCCAGTGTCGGATGGATGTGGATGGCTTCCTCAATCACCGTGTACGGAGCTTTCGCGTTCATGATCTCGATAAAGAGGTGGATGAGCTCGGCTCCCTCGGCGGCGAGCACGGACGCGCCGAGGATGCGCCGGGTCCGGGCGTCGACGATGACTTTGACGAACCCGTCCGGCTCTCCGATCTCCTTTGCCTTGCCATTCTTCTTCATCTCGAAACGGCCAATGCGGATTCGTCGTCCCGTCCGGCGCGCCTCCACTTCCGTCAAGCCCGCCCGGCCGAGCTGCGGGTCGGTGTAGACGGCATAAGGGACGATGCGGTCGGTCGTCTTCGAGCGGTCGCCGGCGATCTGCGAGGTCAGGACTCGGAAATCGTCCCAGGCGGTGTGGGTGAACATCGGACCCCCGCGGATGTCGCCGGCAGCCCAGATCCCCCGGACGTTCGTCGCGAGACGCTTGTCCGTCTCGACGATTCCCTCCCGGCTGACCCGCACGCCGACCTTCTTCAAACCGAGATCGTCCGTGTTCGGCTGTCGGCCGGTCGCGACAAAGAGATGGGAGGCGGAGAGCGTCGAGGACTTCCTTCCCTCTCGCAGCGTCAGGCGAAGAGTCCCCATTTTTCTGTCGACCCGATCGAGCTTCGAGTTCAGTCGGAAGGCGATCTCTTCGGCCCCCAGGAACTGCTGCATGGCGTCGGCGACGTCCCGGTCCTCCCGCGCCATGATTCCCGGGCCTTCCTCGATCACCGTCACCCGGCTTCCCATTCTCCGGAAGAACTGGGCCATCTCGAGCCCCGTGTAGCTGCCTCCCAGGACCGCGAGGTGGCGCGGGAGCTCCGAGTGCTGCAGCCAGTTGCCCGCCTCGAGGTAATCGACGAGATCGAGCCCCGAAATCTTCGGGATGCGGCTGCGCGTTCCCGTGTCGAGCACGACCTGGCGGGCGGTGACGTCCAGATCCGCGACCCGGAGGCGGAAGAGATTGCGCGTCTTTCCGACGAAGCGGGCGTGCCCGCGGAGAAGCTTCGGATTCGAGGTCTCTGCGAAGCCTTTGCGCAGTG
>JBBSGZ010000212.1:0-3842 GCA_038253555.1 Thermoanaerobaculia bacterium | reverse complement strand
GGCTCGACCGCTCGCCTGCTCCCTTCGTTCGCTACGGCTCCCGCAACGGGAGGCTCCTCCTTCCCTTCGGTCAGGAGACTCCTCCCGCTGCGAGCGTAGCCACCCCCGTGGTGGAGGCGCAGCTCTGCCCCCTTGCCCCGGGCTCGGGGAGAGGGTTGGGGTGAGGAGGCCCGCAGGCAGGTCGAACGCATCTGCCGTTCGGGTGATAGCGCCGTCGGGAAGCCCATCCGTCGTTTTCAGCTGGCCGCCGCCTTGCGCCCGCCCTGGCGCGCGAGCAGGGCGTCGACGGAGAAGCGATCCCACGCCTCGGGCGCGGCGAGAACGAAGAGAAGAAGCGCGAGCCGAGGAAAGACGTGCTCGTGAAAGGCGTACAGCGGCTCTTTGACCAGATGCCCGAACGTCACGGTGACGAGGACGCATCCGAGCGCGACGGAGGCGTCGCGCGTCCGCCACCCGAAGAGGACGAGCGCGCCTCCGACGAGCTCGACGATGGGGACCGTCACTCCCGCGGCCCAGAGCGCCCAGGAAGGCAGAAAGCTGCCGGAGTAAGGGTCCACGAAGAATCGGTGGGCGTGCCCCGCGGGGGTGAGCTGAAACACTTTCCAGATTCCCGCCATGAGGAAGATCAGACCGAGGACGGCTCGGGCGAAGAAGAGCGCCCAGGCGCGGCGCACGCCCTCACGGCGAAGGAGATCTCCCGCTGCGGAGACCCGCATTCCTCGATCCAGCGCAGGCTTGTTCGTCATCGTCCTCGCCCCGGCCTTTTCGTTCCTGACGCGCATTGAGAGAGCCGACGGTAGGATACCGATCCCCGCAAGGGCAAGGAGGGTCTCTGGAGGACGGGCCGGCAAATCATGGCGCGCGAGGGGGGAAATACCTTTTCACCCTCTCGCTCGGCGCCCTCGGCATCGTTTACGGCGACATCGGGACTAGCCCGTTGTATGCGCTGCGTGAGTGCTTCCATGGCCCGCACGCGGTTCCACCGACTCCCGGCAACGTGATGGGCGTCCTTTCTCTCGTCTTCTGGTCGCTTCTCGTCGTCATCTCGATCAAGTACCTCGTGTTCGTGATGCGAGCGGACAACCGCGGCGAGGGTGGGATTCTTGCCCTCATGTCGCTCATCCGGCCGCACCGCAAAGGGTCCCGGGGTTTCCGTTTCGCGCTCGTCATGCTGGGTCTCTTCGGAGCGGCGCTCCTCTACGGGGACGGGATCATCACGCCCGCGATCTCCGTGCTCTCCGCCGTCGAGGGGTTGAACATCGCCACGCCCATCTTCGAGCACTGGGTCGAGCCCATCACGATCCTCATCCTGATCGGCCTGTTTCTGATCCAGAAGCGCGGCACGCAGACCGTTGGAGCGATTTTCGGGCCGGTGATGATCGTCTGGTTTCTGAGTATCGCCGCCCTCGGCTTGAATCAGATCCTCCGCGAGCCGGGCGTCCTCGCTTCGGTGAACCCGCTTCATGCGGTGCGTTTCTTCCGGGAGAACGCGGTTCACGGGTTCCTCGCCCTCGGAACGGTCTTCCTCGTCGTGACCGGTGGAGAAGCCCTCTACGCCGACATGGGTCACTTCGGAGCGAAGCCGATCCGGCTCGCGTGGTTTGGTTTCGTGCTCCCCGCGCTTCTGCTCAACTACTTCGGCCAGGGTGCGCTGCTTCTTTCCCGTCCCGCCGCGGCGGAGAATCCGTTCTACAGACTCGGCCCGGGCTGGACGCTCTACCCGATGGTGGTCCTCTCGACAATCGCCACGGTCATCGCTTCGCAGGCCGTCATCTCCGGCGCGTTTTCTCTCACGCGGCAGGCGGTACTGCTCGGATACAGCCCTCGGGTGCGCATCGAGCACACGTCCGCGCGCGAGATCGGTCAGATCTACATCCCATCGGTCAACTGGGCTCTGATGATTTCCACGATTGCTCTCGTGGTCGGGTTTCGCTCGTCGAGCAACCTGGCGGCGGCCTACGGGGTCGCGGTCACCACGACGATGGCGATTACAACGATGTTGATGGCGGTGGTCGCTCACGAGCTCTGGAAATGGTCGATTTCGGCCTCCCTTCTGCTGGCGGGCGTTTTCCTGGTCCCGGACCTGGCCTTCTTTGGCGCGAATATCGTGAAGGTGCCGCACGGCGGGTGGTTCCCGTTACTCGTCGCGGCGGGTATTTTCATCCTCATGACGACGTGGCGGCGCGGCCGCGAGATTTTGAACGCGAGGCTGGTCGCAGAGGCTCTTCCCCTGGAATCCTTCATGCGCGATCTTGGGCGCGTGCACCGGGTGCAGGGCACGGGCATCTACATGTCGCGGACGGACGAGGGAGTTCCCGCCGCTCTCCTTCACAATTTCAAGCACAACAAGGTCCTGCACAAGACCGTTGCCCTTTTCACTGTCCTGACCGAAGAACGCCCCCACGTGCCCGAAGAGGAGTGTCTCTCCGTGAGCGATCTCGGAGCGGGCTTCTTCCGGGTCGTGGCCCGGCACGGGTTCATGGAAGACGCCTGCGTTCCAGAAATTCTGGAGCGGATCAAGCAGCCGGGCCTCGAATTTCCGCCGGGCGACACGAGCTTCTTTCTCGGAAAAGAGACGATCTTTGCGACGAAGAGGCCCGGGATGGCCCTGTGGCGGGAGCGCCTTTTCGCGCTGATGTCGCGAAACGCCCTCAGCGCGACGCTCTTCTTCCGCCTGCCGCCCAATCGCGTCGTGGAGCTCGGGGCGCAGATCGAGATCTAGGCTGCGCGACCCGCGCGCGCGGGCGTAATGCGGAATGGCGGAGGCGCCCTTCGCCCTCCCACCTCCTACTTCAAATAGGCGGCCGGGATCGGCTTTTCCGGCGTCTCCTGGTCCCAGAGGACGTTGACGATCCACCACCGGTTCCCGTCCTTCACGAGCTGGATCGCGTTGATTCCGCGGGCAAACGGTTTCGGGTCGGCCGCCGCATACCGCGATTCGTAGGTCGAGAAGAGCTGGCAGATGTTCCCGTAGCAGTCCGTCTTTCGCGCGATCTCCCGCTCGGAGAACCCGGCCTCTTTGCCCTCCGCCTTGCGGGTGGCGGTCCCCTTCGACACGCGCGCGATGAAGTCGTCGGCGGTCAGGAACGTGAAATCCCCGTTCGCGCGCCGGGGCGGAATCAGCCGCCCGCCCGGCAGGAAGATCGTGCGCAGCTGCGACCAGTCCGGATCTTCGCCGGGTGCGTGCGAGACCCCCGCATAGAGCGCCCGGACGACCGCATCGGCGGATGCGGCGTCGGCGGGGGGAGCCGGCGCAAGCGCGCGGGTCGCGGCCGGCGAAGGAGAGGCCGGGGAGGGAGTCGTCGACGTCGTTTGAGCGATGGCGACCGTCCCCGACCAGACGGCGGCGGCCAGCAGTGAGCTGAGCTTCATGGGCCCTCCTTTTTGAAAGCTATCAGGCCGAGGCCGAGACCCGGCGTAGTGGGCGCGAGCCGGAGGGGCGCATTGCGACGAGCGCCCCCGAAAGCGCCCGGGCTCCGCGCGCGTTGTAAAGTCCCCGCCATGAACCCACCCCGCTCCCACACCCGCGCCGACCTTGCAGAGATCGCGAAGCAGGCGATGCTCGACCGCGGCCTCGAGCCCGACTTTCCTCCGGACATCGCAAAGCAGCTCGCCGTCATTTCGGGCCCTTCGAGCGACGGCGGCGGCGACGTCCGCGACCTGACCTCCCTTCTCTGGTGCTCGATCGACAACGACGACTCCAGGGACCTCGATCAGCTTTCTGTCTCGGAGGACGCGGGCGGGGGTTCCGTGAAGGCGCTCGTGGCCATCGCCGACGTCGACTCGCTTGTGAAGAAGGGCACGCCGATTGACGCCCACGCGCAAATGAACACCACGTCCGT
>JBBSGZ010000211.1:0-3901 GCA_038253555.1 Thermoanaerobaculia bacterium | reverse complement strand
CTCATCCGGCCGGCCCGTGGGCGCGATCTCCTGCAGCAGCCCTCCGCTCGACCAGAACTCCAGGGCGCCCTTGGACGAGTAGTCGTCCGGGTTGGATTTCAGGTTCTTGTGGGAGAACGCATTCGAGGCGACAATTGTCTCGGTAACCTCTTTCTCTGTCTGGGACTGCGCAAAGGCATAGCTCGAGCCCAGCATCAGGGCCGCAATCGCGAGGAGGACGGTGTTCTTCATGTTTCTCAACCTCCGTTTCGACGTAAAACGAATCGACCATCTTCAACCGCTTCGTCGGTTTCTCGTCGGGATCCTAGCAGGGAAAGACCGCCCCCTGAGACTGAGAGACAACCATCACGGGACAATCTCGAAACGTCGAGCTCCCGTCAATCGATACAGCTCGAAATCCCTTCGATCGATCGTGAAGATTCTCGAAGTCCTTTCCCGGTCCGCGACCCGCATAAGGGCGGCGTCGGCGAGATCCATCGGCAGGTCCCGGTACTTTCGCATGAGCTCACGCATTCGTGGCAGGTCAGCGGACTCGACCGGCAGGATGTTGATGGCATCGGTGTCGAGAAAACGCCAGCGGCGGCCCGGTACGTCTCTCCCGTGATCCAGAGATGGTGAAGGAGAACGGCGAGCTTGCGGCCACGGCGACCCGGGCGTTTCCGTGCCCCTTCTTCTTCGCCAGCTTCAGACCCCATCTCCCGGGGAAGGTTCTCGATCGCTCGCCGGCGATCTCGTAGCGGTTGGACAGTTTGGTGGGCGTCAAGGCGGATTTGGGCCGGTCGAGACTATATGACGCACGGGGATCTGTCGTCGGAACGCCGACGCGTCACGACCCCCCCTCGCCTCTGCCGGGAGAGGGGGCGGAAGGACCACGAGAAAGCCGCGGGGTCAGGGGGTCGGCTCTCGCCATCCGGTGGGAGGGCGTGGCTCGCTCGGTTTCTGTGAGAAGAGTGATATTCAACGGCTCATTCATCAGGAGGAGATGTCATGTCGAAGACCGGATCGCGAATCTGGAAGCTCTGTGTCGTTCTTCTCGTCACCGCGACCGCGCTCGCGCAGGCTGCTGATACGGGCAAGATGCCCGCGAAAGCCAAGGGCGGCGCCGTCATCTCGCCCGCGGGGGACTACAAGTGGGTCGATGCTCCGAACGCCCCGCCGGGTGTGAAGCAGGTCGTCCTGTGGGGAGATCCGGAGAAAGGCCGGTTCGGAGCCATCCAGAAATTCCCAGCGGGCTTCTCGGCGCCGCTGCACTGGCACTCGGCCGGCCTCCGTTCCGTCATCATCTCGGGGACCGTGATCCATGGGCCGGAGGGAAAACCGGAAGTGCGGCTGCCGGCGAATTCTTACCTCTACGATCCGCCGGGCTACAAGCATACGACGAAATGCGACGCGGCCTCCGAATGCGTCTTCTTCCTCGAGGGCGACGGCAAGTTCGACATCAAGATGGTCGAGAAGAAGTAGCGAGATCTTCCCACCGCGCTCTCGCCATAAGAACCTCCTCTCCCCCGCGCACGGGGGAGAGGCAGGCTGAGGGGGCCCCTCTCCCTCCGACTTCGGTGATCACCGTTTTGCCGGGCAATGTCCCGGCTGTTTCGCGAGAGCAGCGTCGAGCGCGTCGTCGAGCACCGCAGCCCCCGCCTCTCCCGCCGGGAGAAGGAGAACAATTCCGCCAATCTCATCCATCGGCTACTTGAACAGCCCCATTTTCTTCAGCAGCGCGGTGAACCGCGGGTCGGCGCGGATCGGATCGTACGAGGGGGTAAGCAGCAGGGACATCATTCCCGTTCGGGCTTCATACGCCTTGTCCAGCCACGCGAAGGCCTGATCCTTCTCGCCGAGGTTGGCGCAGATCATCGCCATCTGATCGGGCGATACGTAGCGCCGCTTCGACAGGTCAAGGAACTCCTGGAGGATCTTCCGGGCTTCCGCGGTCTTCCCCATCCGTGCAAAGGTCACCGCCTGCCCGGCGACGGGTGCTCCGGTGACCTGCCGGATGCGCTCGTATTCCGCCGCCGACTCGGAGTACATCTTCTTCTCCCGATAGGCGATGCCGGCCCACGAATCCAGGTAAAAGAAATTGGGGTCGAGCTCCTCCGTCTTTTTGTGCTGCGCGAGAACGTCATCGTAGCGGCGGGCCAGGCACAGGCAATACTCGCGCGTCCAATTCGGGAACGGGGACAGGGGATCAAGACCGATCGCGCGCTGTGTCTCGGCCAGGCCTTCGTCCCACCGTTTCAACGCGCAGAGGGTCAAAGCGTAGAAATTGTGGGCGTCCATCGAATTCGGGTTGTCCCGAATCGCGCGGCGTGACGCCTCCTCGGAGGCTGCAGGGTCCCAATCGTAGAAAAACAGGATGGAAGCCAGCACGCTGCGCGCTTCGACATTCGAGCCGTCCAGCTCGAGCGCCTTCAAGGCCGCGGCCTTCCCCTTCGGCTCCGCCTCCCTGGGGGGGAAAACCAGGTCGGCGAGCCAGGCCCACGCGAACGCCTGGCCGGCGTAGGCGGGCGCGTAGTTCGAGTCCTTCAACAGCGCCTGCTCGAAGTAATCCAGGGATTTCCGCAGACTGTCCTCGGTCTGCTTGAACATCAGGAACCGCCCGCGCAGGTAGAGGTCGTGTGCCTCGGCGTTCTCCGCCCGCCCGGCCTGACCCGCTGCCGGCGCGCTCGCGCCAAGCGTGAGCCGGAGCGCCGCAACGATGGCCGCCGTGATGTCGTCCTGGACCTGGAAGACGTCCTTCGCCTCACGCTCGTATCGCTCCGACCAGATCGCGAGTCCATCGGTTGTGCTCACGAGTTGCGCAGTCACCCGAAGCTTCGAGCCGGCCCGGCGCACGGTCCCTTCCAGCACCGATGCCACGTGGAGCCTGGCGCCGACTTCTCTCGCGTCCGCGGGCTTTCCCTTGAAGGTGAAGGCCGAGCTGCGGGCTGCAACCCGGAGGCCGGGCACCTTCATGAAGGCGCTGGCCAGCTCATCGGTCATGCCATCCGAGAAGTACTCGTCATCGCTGCTCCCGCTCTGGTTGACGAAAGGGAGGACCGCGATCGATTGAGCGGGCCCCGGCGCCTGCGAGGCGATCGGTCCTCGTTCCGCCGCAGGCGCCTGCCGCCTCTGCCAGAGGCTGATGGCCGCAATCGCAAGCGCAGCGCCGACCGCGGCGGCCAGCCATCGGAGCCGGCGCCCGCGCGGCGGCGGGGCCTCCACTCGCACTCGCGGCGCGGACGGTTCCGGCGGACTGGAGGGAGCCGGCGGCGCGGACGAGAAAGCCGGCGGGGCGGACGATAGAGCCTGCGGGGCGGACGATAGAGCCTGCGGGGCGGACGATAGAGCCTGCGGGGCGGACGATAGAGCCTGCGGGGCTGGGGCTCCGGCGGAGCTCGCGGGGGTTTGAACGGTCTGCTCCAGTTGATGCCGCGCCTCGCCGATGTCGCGCAGCCTGCGCTTCGGATCGCGCTCCAGGCATCGCGCGAGCAGCGCGCGCACGTTCGCCGGAACGGCGGCGGGCAGCGCGGCAAAGTCCGGCTCGCGCGTGAGGACGGCGACAATCGTGTCCGAGACCGTCTCCGCGGCAAAGAGATGGCGTCCCGTGAGCATCTCGTACAGGACGACTCCGAACGCCCAGATGTCCGCCCGCTTGTCGACGGCGCGGCCGCGCGCCTGCTCCGGCGCCATGTAGGCCGCGGTGCCCATGATGTAGCCCGCTTCGGTCAGGCCCCTGTTCACCGTCGGTATCGACGTGGGGCTGGATGACGCCATGGGATCGTGCTCAGCGGCCCCTTGCTCCCTTCCGGCCGCGTCGCGCGGCCGCGCAGATGCCAGGCCGAAGTCGAGGACCTTCACCACGCCGTCGTCGCGCACCTTCACGTTGGCGGGCTTGAGATCCCGGTGGACGATGCCCGCCTCG
>JBBSGZ010000210.1:0-4165 GCA_038253555.1 Thermoanaerobaculia bacterium | reverse complement strand
GTGTGTGGTCGTCGCGGGACGCGTGTTCGTGCGGCCCTGGAACGACAAGGCGGCCGGATGGCATCAGGCGTTGCTGCGCGAGCGGACCGGCGCGATCGAGATCGGCGGCCGCGAGATCCCCGTCCGCGCCCGACCGGCGCGCGGCGTGCGCCTCTTCGACGCGGTCGATGCGGCTTACGTGACGAAGTACCCGACCCAAGGTTCGCTGAAATGGGTCCGGGGCTTCGCCGAGCCGCGCCGCCGAAAGACCACGATGGAGCTCCTGCCGGGAGGCTTCAAAGGATGCTGAAGAACTGCTCCCGCGTGTCTCGCAGTCCCTCAAGGATCTTCCCGAGCAGTCCCGCGCTGATCGTTTCGCACGAGTGCGCAGGGACCGTCGTCGTTCTGCCGTCGGGATGCCGCAGGAAGTTAGTGGAGAGTGCCGCGACGCGGCCAGCTCGACCCGGGCGGCATCTTCGTCGTTTCCAGCGAGCAGAGTGCGGATCCGTGCGATCGCATCCGGGGGAAATCGCTCCCTCACCTCAATAGAGGTCGCGACGTGCTCGGGTCGGCGTCGATGAGGCTGCGAGACGAAGAAGAGCAATGACGCAACCTCACTCACCTCAGCCCGTCCGCGATGTAGAGGTCCGACAGCGTGTGGGAGTAACTGAAGATGATGGTCTTGCCGTCTGCCGAGATCGCGGCGGCGCCGACGCTGGTGATGCCGGTCGCATCGCCGGGCGTGAACTGTTTCCAGAGCTCCCGGCCGCCGGTCGTCAGGTCCAGGCGGTACACGCGCGCGGGGAAGATATCTTTCGAGCTGGAGAGGAAGAGAGAGTGGCCGTCCGCGGTCCATCGCAAGGGCTGGTCGGTCGGCTCGAGCCCCCGAATGGGCTGCGGAGGGGCGCCGCCGCCTTCGAGGGGAGAGAGTCCGAACTCCTGCCCGGGCCTCTGGGTCAGAAGGAATTTGCCGTCGGGCGACACCAGCCTGGCCGTGACTCCCTCCGGGGTGACTGGCCGGGCGGCGCCGCCATCGAGGTCCTGCACGAAGACGCGCGGGGGCTTTCCCGTTTCGTGGCCGTTGAACACGATGCGCTTGCCGTCGGGCAGGAACGCGCCGAAGCCGATGGATCCGGAACGGTCGATCGAGTCCTTCGGAAAACTCTTCGGCTGCCCGGCGCCGGTCGGCAGGAGCACGAGAGTCGCGGGCGTCGTCCGGATCTGGTTGGTCAACACCCACTTCCCGTCGGGAGAGGCGGTTACGGCGTTGCCCTCGCCCAGCCGCACCGCGGCGGAGCCGTCGAGCTTGCGCAGATAGACGGAGTACCCCGGGCCGCCGGCTTCCCCCTGCTCGCTGAACGCGATCGATTTTCCGTCCTCGAACAGCCGCGGGAAGTTCGACCATTCCAGATTGGACAGGTCCCGCT
The DNA here is from genome assembly GCA_038253555.1 of Thermoanaerobaculia bacterium. Lineage (GTDB taxonomy): Bacteria > Acidobacteriota > Thermoanaerobaculia > UBA5066 > Gp7-AA6 > JALYUA01. The sequence goes on along the minus strand of JBBSGZ010000210.1, from coordinate 2,759 downwards.
CCTTCGCCTCTCCCGGAATCAGTCCGATCAACCCGACGCGCGCAGTGCTCTGGTCCAGGAGAACGCGCCCGTCGCGGGAGATGTCCTGGAGCAGGAGGCCCGCGGGGGCCGCGAGGACGGCGCGCTCGCTTCCGGCGAGCGTCACCGCGTAGAGAGCGCGCGAGCTGCCCGCGCGGCTCGCCGTGAACCAGATCTCTTTGCCGGAAGCGGACCAGGCCAGGCCCTGCGCGCTTTCCCATCCGTCGGAGAGCGTCTTCTTCTTTCCCGCGAGATTGATCACGGCGACCGACCCACGGTCGTCGCCCACGAACGGGTGGTCGAGAAACGCAATGGCGTCTCCCTTTGGAGAGATGCGCGGGTGACTGATGTAGCCGGTGGTCTCGTACAGCACCTTCCCGACCGGAAATTCCAGGCGGTAGCGCCATTGCGGCGCCCGCACGACGGCCTGGCTCGCCCCGTCCGGCGACCATTCCGCGCTGGCGACATCCTCGAGGATCGCGCGCGACGCGCTGCCTGACAGCGGCGCCTGAGACAGTGTGCCGGCCGCGGCGTAGCCGATCCCCAAACGCATCGAGCTTAAAACGAGCATCTCGCCCGCTCGGGAGATCGCTTCGATTTTTCCTTCGGGAAGGGCCAGCTTCAGCGATTCGGGGTTCTCGATTCGAGTCGAATAGAGCTGCGCCTTCGGGGCGCCGTCCCATTGCGCCGAATAGATGATCGTGTTTCCGTCGGGGGCAAAGCGCGCGCTCTGGACCGGTCCGCGGCGGAAGGTGAGCCGGTGAAAGCTCGGACGGGACTCGGGAGGCGTTTTCCAGATCAGCCGGCCGGCGGCGATTCCGATCGCGATCGCGGCGAGGATCGCCCCCGCCGTCCAGCGCGAGGCCAGGCGCGCGGGGAGGTGAAAACCGGGCTTCGAAGCCTCCAGGCGCGGCGCGGAGACACCCGTGAGCGCCTCGAGCGCGAAGGCGACGTCGTGCGCGGAGTGGAAACGCTGTTCGGGGTTCTTCTCGAGGCAGTGGCGGACGATTCGGTCGAGGCCCGGGGAAATATTTGCGTTCGTGACGGAGAGATCCGCCGGCTCTTCTCTCAGGATCGCCGACATCGTGTCCGCGGCCGAGTCGCCGTGGAAGGCGCGCTTTCCGGAGAGCATCTCGTAGAGGATCGCGCCGAAGGAGAAGATGTCCGAGCGCGCGTCGGCGGGCCTTCCGCGAACCTGCTCGGGCGACATGTAGCCGAGGGTTCCGAGGACCATCCCCGGCTCCGTTCCCTCGGTGGCGGTCGGCGCGTTGGTGACCTGGCCGCGCTCTTCGGTGTGGGTGAGCTTCGCGAGGCCGAAGTCCAGGATCTTCACGCGGCCGTCGTTAGTGATGAAGATGTTGTCGGGCTTCAGGTCCCGGTGGACGATGCCCTTCTCGTGCGCCGCCGCCAGGCCGTGGACGATCTGGAGGGCGTAGTCGATCGTCTTTCGTTGCGGCAGACGGCCGGCCGAAAGCGCCGCGCGGAGCGTCTCGCCCTCGAGCAGCTCCTGGACGACGTACGGCGCTCCGTCGCTCGGATCGGCGCCGATGTCGTGGACCGCGGTGATGTTGGGATGGTTCAGCACTCCGGCGGCCTTCGCCTCGAGCTCGAAGCGGCGAAGGCGGTCCGGATCGGCGGAAAACGAAGCCGGAAGGACCTTGATCGCCACGTCGCGCCCCAGGCGCGGGTCCTTCGCCCGGTAGACCTCGCCCATCCCCCCGGCGCCGATCGGCGCGAGGATCTCGTAGGGACCGAGGCGCGATCCGGGTGCGAGCGGCATGGGATTGGGGGAGATTCTATCGGCATGGGCATGCGCGTCCGGAGAAATCGGGGTCAGACCCGAAAACCTGATTTCGCTGATCCGTGCCCCCTGAAAACAGGATTTCGGGTCTGACCCCGTAATCCCGTCCCCCAAAATGTCAACCAAGGGTCAACGCCGCAATCCTGCATTCAGTGCTTCTCCCAATCGTTCCGGTGAACGCCGGTGTGGGCAACCGTCACTCCGGCGAAAACCGTTGCTGCCGGAGAAGGGGCCAACCGAACGCCGGGCCGCAGGAACGCAGCGTTGACCCTGCACATCCTCGCCGCGCGTATGGCCTGAGAAGCCACCGTCGGCTCGCCGGATCTTGAGGCAAGATCTCGTCCCAGGAGGAGCACGCCAATGAACCACTCCCGGATCATCCTCGCCGCGCTCGGCGCCTTCGTGGCCTATTTCGCCGTGGGGTTCGTCGTTTTCGCTCTCACCGCCGCTCCGATGAAGCGCGAGTTCGCAAAGTACCCCGGCGTCTACCGCCCGCAGGAGTCCATGAAGGAAGTCTTGCCGTTCGGGATGGCCGCGATGCTCGTGGCGATATTCGTGCTCGCGGTCCTCTACGCGATGGTCTACCGGGGAGGATCCGGCCTCGTCGAAGGGGCGCACTTCGGAGCCCTCATCGGCCTCTTCGTGGTCTGCGCGTTGGTGGTACACAACTGGATGATGCTGAACATCGGATCGACGCTCACGCTCTACCAGGCCGTCTCGTACTTCGTGCAGTGGGTCGTCGTGGGGGTCGCGATCGGGCTGATCTATCGGCCGCGGTGACCGGGAGCAAACGAACATGAAACCCAAGAACACGATTTGCCTCTGGTACGACAAGGACGTGCTCGAAGCGGCCCGCTTCTACGCGGCGACTTTTCCGGACAGCCACGTGACCGCCGCTCACAAGGCCCCGAGCGACTACCCGGGTGGCAAGAAGGGCGAC
>JBBSGZ010000209.1:0-4221 GCA_038253555.1 Thermoanaerobaculia bacterium | reverse complement strand
TCCTGACCGAAGGGAAGGAGGAGCCTCCCGCTGCGGGAGCCGTAGCGAACGAAGGGACGAGGCGAACGGTCGAGGCCGCATCCGGCCGAGCCGTTCGCCGGTGCCTTCGCCGCGCACGGCGAAGGCACGTCCCGAAGTGAGCGAAGGCGACGTGTTAGTAGCGCGCCCCCGCAGGCGCCGGGATCGCGTCGAGCTCTTCTCTCTCGGCGGCGGTCAAGTCGATCGAGGCCGCCGCGACGTTTTCCTCGAGGTATTTCCGGCGCTGCGTTCCCGGAATGGCGAGGACGTGCTCGCCCTGCGACAGCACCCACGCGAGCGCGACCTGCGCGGGTGTCACGCCGCGGCGCTGTGCCACGGCGCGCACCGCGCCGACGATCGCCTGGTTCGCGGCGATTTCCTCCGGGCCGAAGCGAGGCAGCGTGGAGCGGAAGTCGGAGGCGTCGAACCGGGCGTCCGCCGCGAGCTTGCCCGTCAGGAATCCACGCCCGAGCGGCGCGAACGCGACGAAGGAGGCCCCATGGCCGGCGCACCAGGGCGCGACGTCGGCCAGATAGTCGCGGGTCCACAGCGAAAGCTCCGATTGCACCGCGGTCACGGGATGGATCGGGTGCACGCGGTCGAGCTGGTCGATCGTCGCTTCCGAGATCCCGAGCGACCGGACCTTCCCCGCGGCGACGAGCCCGGCCATCGCTCCCCACGTTTCCTCGACGGGCACCTGCGGATCGACGCGGTGGAGGTAGTAGAGGTCGATGACGTCGACGCCGAGACGCTCGAGAGATCCGTCACACGACTTGCGGACGTGGGCCGGAGACCCGTTGCGCCCGAAGCGGTACGTCGCCTGGTCCTCGACCACGAGCCCCATCTTGGTCGCGATCACGACTCGGCCGCGCCGGTCCCCGATCGCCCGGCCGAGGAGCTTTTCGTTCGTGAACGGACCATACACATCGGCGGTGTCGAAGTGATCGACCCCGACGTCGATGGCCTGCCGGATCACATCGGCGGCGGCAGTTTCATCGACGGACTCGTCGCGGTACCCCCACGAAAAACCCATGCAGCCGAGGCCGACGGGATACACCGAGCGTCCGGAGCCGCCGAGCTCTCGCCGTTTCACTCCGCGAACTATATCGATCGCCGGCCGAGCCCGCCGCCCGCTTTTGCTCATCATCGCCCTCGCCCCTTCCCTCGCGCGCGCCGGGAGAGCGGGAACGCACGCTAAACCGGGCAGATCCATCCGCTCGCAGCGGGAGCATGAGCGAGCGAAGGGACGAGGCGAGCCGCTCGCCGGTGCGTTCGCGGCCGGGGCAACGCACGTCCCGGAGCGAGCGGAAGCGACGATAGGCTGCCAGCTCGTGCGCAATTTTTTACAGGCCGAACCCGATGGAAAAGGAGAAACCTCGTGGCGAAAAATCGAAAAGGCGGAGTGTTCGAAAAACTGGCTCAGCAGGCGACGAAGCGAGCCGGAAGTCCGTACGCCTTCCTCATCGCTCTGGGTGTCGTCGTGGTATGGGCTCTGACCGGGCCGCTTTTCGGGTTCTCCGACACGTGGCAGCTCGTCATCAACACGGGAACGACGATCGTGACCTTCCTGATGGTGTTCCTGATCCAGAACACCCAGAACAAGGACACGCAGGCAATGGAGTTGAAGTTAAACGAGATCGTGGCGGCGATCGAGGGGGCCAGCAACCGGTTGATCGACGTGGAAGATTTCTCCAGCGCCGAGCTCGCGACGCTCCATTCGCACTACCAGAAACTCGCGCGTCTGGCCCAGAAGGACTCGTCTCTCACCCAGTCGCATTCGATCGAGGAGGCCGAGGTGCGGCACCGGCAGAAGACAAAGAAGCGGGCCTGAAATCGACGAGAAATTCGAAGAGGCACGCCACGCGGACGGTCGCGGGAGGGAGATCCATGGCGGGCCTTCCATTTCATCCAACGCACGTGGCGATCCTGGAGCGGGTTGACGTATGTTTTCCTGAATGGTTTCGGTAAAAACCGACGTGGAGGGGGTCCCCTCTTACAAGCGCATTCGCTGCGCTTCGTACGGCCTGCTCCCCCTCGTGGCGCTCCTCCTCTCCGCACTCCCGGCGCTCCCCGCGGCCGCCCAGACCCCCGACGACGCCGCCATCCGCAAAATCCTTCAGGACCGCGTCCACTCCAGACGCGCCACCGGTCTCGTCGTCGGCGTCCTCGACGGCGACGCGAAGCGCGTCATCTCCTACGGCTCCTCCGGGACAGACCGCCCGCTCGACGGAGACACCGTCTTCGAGATTGGATCGATCACCAAGGTCTTCACGGCCGCGCTCCTCTCCGACATGACGAGGCGGGGCGAGGTGAAGCTCGACGACCCGATCTCGAAGTACCTGCCCGCGAACGTCCGCGCGCCCTCGCGGAAGAGTAAGCAGATCACCCTGCTGGATCTCGCCACACAGACGTCCGGCCTGCCGCGCCTTCCCGACAACCTCGCTCCCCGGGATCCCGCAAACCCGTACGCCGATTACACGGTCGACAAGTTGTATGAGTTCCTCTTGCGATACGAGCTCACACGCGACATCGGTTCGAAGTACGAGTACTCGAACCTGGGCGTGGGGCTTCTCGGCCACCTCCTGTCCCGCAGGGCCGGGGCGCCCTACGAGCAGCTCGTGACGAAGCGCATCCTCGCGCCGCTTCAGATGCGCGACACCGCGATCACGCTCTCCCCGGCGATGACCCCGCGCCTGGCGGCCGGCCACGACGACAGCGGCGCGCCCGTGTCGACCTGGGACCTGCCGGCCCTCGCAGGCGCAGGCGCGCTGCGCTCGACGGCCAACGACATGCTGAAGTTCCTCGCCGCAAACCTCGGCAGGGGCGACGCGACGACGGTCGCCGTGCTCTCGGAAACCCACGGCGCGCGCCAGGCCACGGGGCAGCCCGGCCTCGAGATCGGGCTCGCCTGGCACGTCCTTCATCCTTTCGGCGAGGATCTCGTGTGGCACAACGGAGGAACGGGCGGATTCCACTCGTGGATCGGCTTCGTTTCGAAAAAACGCGCGGGGGCCGTGATTCTGTCGAACTCCGCCGGCAACATCGACGACATCGGAATCCATATCGTCGAGCCCCGTTTCCCCATACCCGGGCCGCCGAAGGCGAGGATGGAAGCCTCCGTCCCAGCCGCCGTGCTCGAAACCTATGTCGGCGAATACCAGCTCTCTCCGACGTTCTCGATCGTCGTCACGCGCGAGGGCGGCGCGCTCTTCGTGCAGGCGACGAACCAGCCGAAGCTGCCGATCTTCGCGGAGTCGGAGACAGATTTTTTCCTGAAGGTCGTCGATGCGCAGGTCCGATTCGTCCGGGAGGGCGGCCGGGTCACCTCGCTCGTTCTGCACCAGAACGGTCAGGACACGCCGGGACGCAAGGTGAAGTGACCGGGGCGCCGCGCGGGCGGCTCACTCTCGGCGAGCGAGACGGACCCCTGGGATCCGAGGGGCCCGTGAGGGGCCCCGCCGCGGGCCCGTGATATCTGCCCGCCGGCGTTTCGAGTCCGCGCCACCTCACCGGCCTTTCAATCGCGCTGCCGCTGGATGCGAAAGTCGAAGCAGCCGGCCCGGGCGTCGCGCACGTGGATGTAGTCGACCTCGGGGCGCGCCAGGAGACCGGCAACGACGTCGTCGATGACGGCTTCGCTGGCCACGTGTTCCTCGGCGATGAGCCGGCGCCCGACGGCATACGGATCCAGCGTCAGCTCGTGCTTCCGCAGATCCGCGGGAAAACCGTCGTCCCGGGGGGCGTGCACTCCGACTCGTGGATGAAGACGGGCCCGGGCAGCGGATACGGCTCCAGACCGAAGAAAGGGTCATAGGTGAACAGCAGTCGTCTGTCGACGCCGATCCGGAAGTCGCGCAGGCAGAGACGGCAGGGGCCGTACCTCGATGCGACCTCGGAATGGACCGGGTGGCCGTAACCGGGCGATTTTCCACTTCTGCGCACCTTCGAAGCGATCTCTTCGGAGACGCCTACGACGTCGTAGTCGGCCATCTGTCACCTCTCGCGCTCTCTAACACCGGATCCGCGCAAAAGGTTGCACCGCGCCGACGGCTTCGTTCTCTGAATAACGAGCCGGGCGGAAGGCGGAGGAGGCATGCCCCGCATGGAGCACGCCTCCCCGGACCGTCCAGGCGAGCCGAAACCTTTCTAGAAGAGCACCCGCAGCCCGACCTGGATCTGGCGCGGATCGCCCACGCCCGCCTG
>JBBSGZ010000208.1:0-4402 GCA_038253555.1 Thermoanaerobaculia bacterium | reverse complement strand
GACGGACGATCAGGAAGAGACGGACCGCTACTGGAACGCGATCGTCGGCAATGGCGGCAAGGAAAGCCAGTGCGGCTGGTGCAAGGATCGCTGGGGCCTTTCCTGGCAGATCACGCCCCACGTGCTGACCGACGCGCTCGCGGCCGGCGGCGACGAGGCGAGGCGCGTGTTCGAGGCGATGATGCCGATGCAGAAGATCGACATCGCCACCATCGAGGCTGCGCGGCGGGGCTGACGGGCTGACGGGCTGACGGACACCGCCGAGGGGAACGGCGGCCGAACGAGGCTGCCGTCTAGCGGGACTTCGCGGCTCTCCCCTTCGCGCGCCCTTCGGCAATCGCCTTCTCGACATCGGCGATCTCGCGCGGCGCTTCGCACGAGAGGCACTCCATCCCCGACGGTGTCACGACCACGACGTCCTCGATCCGAACGCCGAGATCGTTCCAGCGCGAATCGGGCGCCGCGCCCGCGGCAATGTAGATGCCGGGCTCGACGGTGAGCACCATGCCGGGTACGAGCTTCGTCTGCGCGAGGCCGTAACGCGCGAGCCGATCGACGCCCGGAGGGTACTGGTAGCTCCCGGCGTCGTGGACGTTCAGGCCGACCCAGTGGCTCGATCCGTGCGGGTAGAACTTCTAAGGGAATCGGGGTCAGACCCGAAAACCTGATTTCGCTAATCCGTGACTTGAAATCAGGATTTCGGGTATGACCCCGTATCCCCCCCCGTATCCCCCGCCGTATCCCCCGTATCCCCTCCGGAGTTCGTCGATCGCTAGGGCGCCCGGGCCTCCCGAACTTTGCGGCGGACCTCGGCGAACCAGTTGACGGCGACGTCCAGCGCCGGCTGCGCCGCGGGATTCGGGTCCTCCGCGACGAGGAACCTCTTTCCGTCGCGGGCCACGTCGTAGGCCAGGATCTGGTGCGTTTCGAAGAGAGCTCTCGGAGCTCCGACGACGAAGTCCTCACCTTTCGAGCCGACGGGCACTGCGAAGAATCTCGACCCGCAGACGTAGAAGATCTCGTTCCCCGCCGGCGACCAGGCCGCAGCCGTGCCGCCCTCGGTCGATATCTGCCACTTGCGGTCCTCGCCCGAAGCGGGCCGAACGTAGATCTCCCGCCGCCCCGATTCGAGGGATTCATAAACCACCCGGCGGCCATCGGGTGAGAAGCCCGCCGTCGAATCGGCGAGGAACAACGACTTGACGAGGATCCTCGGCTCCCCCTGAGGCGATCCGTTGCGCATCGAGCGGACACGCAGCTCGTACTGTCCATCGGCGGTGTTCTTGAGGGTCAGCACTTGAGAGCCGTCGGCGGAAAACCCGAACGGGTCCTCCTCCGACTGGGAAGGAAAGGCTATCTGCGTGGCGCCGCTGTCATCGGCGGATTTCGAGAAGGTCTGGTAGAACTTTTCTTTTTCGAATCCGAAATAGATCCGGCGCCCATCGCGCGACCAGACGGGATACTGGGCGCGCGCGGGAAGCGTGAGTTTCGTCATCGAGAGTCTGGCGAGATCCAGGATCGATAGCCCGTTCCCGATGCTCACCACGACGCGAGAATTGTCGGGCGAGAGCCCCACGGACAGGAACGGTTGCCGTTCGACCTTCAGCGGCTCGCTCCTCCCCTCGCGATCGACCCAGGACAGCATCAGGTCGTCGGCCGCCGTGTCGGACGAAGCCGTCACGAGGATTCCGTCTCGGGAGAGATCCATGTCAGCGTAGCCCGAGGGGTTGAGGAGCACCTTGCGGGCCACCTCCACCGGGGACCCTTCGATTTTCAGTGACCGGGCATCGAAGGAAACGGCGTAGAGCGCTCCGGCCCGGGCGTAGACGAGATGACCGGTCGGCAGGTATCTCGGGAACGTGCCGCCCTTGATCAGGACCTTCCGCTCCCCTCCCTCGAGGCGCTCGGCGACGATCGTCGCGTCGTCCCAGTCGGCACCGGAGCCGATCGCGTACAGGATCACCTTGCCTCCCGGCAGAAGCTCCGGCCAGCGATGCTGCTGTTCTCCGTCCTTCGTCCGAATCCTCGTCACCGCCGAGATGGCGCTCCCGTCGGCCTGGAGCCTCGAGACGGGGACGTAGACGTTCGGGACGAAATAGATCGATCCGTCTTCGCCCCACGCGGCGCCGCGGAACTGCGGCGCGTCAGACAGGGTCACGGGAGAACCGCCGGCCAGCGCGACTTTCTTCAGCTTCGGGCCCGCGGTGAATCCGACCCATTTTCCGTCGGGTGAAAAGAAGGGGAAATTCGCGCCGTCCGTCCCCGGGATCACGCTCGATTCCCGCGAGTCCAGAGAGCGGAGCCGCAGCTCGGAAGTGACGCCCTTGCCGACGACGTAGACGAGCCGCGAGCCGTCCGGCGAGATCGCGAAACCTCTTCCCCTCAGGGCGTCCAGGAGAATCCGCTCGCCTTTGGGGGGCAGAAACTGGGTGCGCAGGACCCTTTCCGCCTGTGCCCTCGCTCGAGAGGTCTCGCGGACGAGGAACGCACCGAGCACCCCCGCGAGCAGCGCCATCCCCGCCGCGATGCCCCATCCCGCCGTGAGGGCATGACGCCGCCGGGCGCGCACGGTTGCCGGCGCTCCGGTCTGCGACCCCGCCTCGGCGATCCACTTGAGCTCGCTCGTCAAGTCGTGCGCGGTCTGCCACCGGTCGTCCGGGTCTTTCGCGAGGCACGTGCGAACGACGCGGTCGAGCGCCGGCGGAACGAGAGGCTGGATCGAGGAGATCGGAGGCGGATCGTGCTCGAGGATCGAAGCGATCAGAGACGCCTGGCTCTTCCCCGAGAAGGCCTTCCGCCCCGTCGCCATCTCATAGAGCACGCAACCGAACGAGAAGATGTCGCTGCGCGGGTCCGCGTTCTTCCCCTCGAGCTGCTCGGGCGACATGTACTGGAAGGTGCCCAGGATCGTTCCGCGCTCCGTCAGCGGGGCGCCGGCGGAGACTTCAGTCGCCAGGATCGACACGCCGCTGGCGGGACCCTGCGCCGGGTGGAGCCTCGCCAGTCCGAAGTCGAGGAGCTTCACCCCGGACTTCGTCATCATGATGTTGCCGGGCTTCAAGTCCCGATGGACGATCCCGTGCTTGTGCGCCTTGTCGAGCGCATCGGCGATCTCGATTCCCGCCTTGAGGAGCTGTTCGGTTGGGAGAGGTCCCTTCGTGAGGCGGTCGGAGAGCGGCTGCCCTTCCAGGAGCTCCATGACGAGATACTCGACTCCGTTGGCGTTCCCGACGTCGTAGAGCGCGCAGATGTGGGCATGCGCGAGCTGCGAGATCGCTTTGGCTTCGCGCTCGAACCGCTGCTTGAACTCGGCACTGTCGGAGAGGTGCGAGGGGAGCACCTTGACGGCCACCGCGCGATCCAGCCGGGTGTCGCGGGCCTTGTACACCTCGCCCATCCCGCCCGCTCCGAGAGCCGACAGGATTTCGTACGGTCCCAGGCGAGTGCCGGAAGAGATGGGAATGGGGGCTCAGTCTATCCCCTGCTGCGGTCGGCTCCCAGAATCGCAGGCCAGCCGGGAGCGGAAAAGGCGGTCCGTTGAGGACTCGGGGTTCTTGGTCCGGCGTTCGGCCGGAGCTTCGGCGATTCAGCGAAGGCCTTCGACGACGTAGAGCCGCGAGAGGCTTCGCATGTAGCTGTAGCAGTAGGAGCGCCCATCGGGAGTGAGCTGAATAGTCGCCACCGCGGCGACGCCCGTCGGGTCGGCCGGGCTGATTTCCCTGAAAAAAGTCCGCTGACCGGTCGCCAGGTTGAGCCGGTCGATCCGCTGCGCCAGCATTCCGACAGCGATGTAGAGATTTTCGCCCTTCTCATCGAAACCGACGGGCTCTTCGATCGCGCCGTGCTCAGGCAGCGGGCGCGGCTCGCCTCCGTCGACCGGGTAAAGAGCCCACTTGCCGGTCCTGGAGTCGGCGGCGAACACGAGCTTCCCGTCGGGTGAGACGAGGGCCCGCTCGGTTCCCTCGGGCGTGACCGCACGGGGCGGTCCGCCGGAAACGTGCCTGACGTAGAGACGACGGCCATGGCCGGAATCTGCCGCCAGCACGAGAAGCCTCCTCCCGTCCGGGAACCAGGTTGCCTTCTGGTACTGCAGATCCTTATCCCGAATCGTCTTCGTCTCTCCGGGCCCCACCGGAAGCAGGATCAGGCGGTCCGGCCACGCCTGCACGACCCATTTCTTGTCGGGCGAAATGTCCGACGAATTCCAGCCGTCGGCGAGCCGAACAGCCGCCGTCGAGCCGTCAGTCTTGCGCAGGTAGGTGCCGCCCACCGCGCCCGCCCCCGCACCACGCTCGCTGAAGAGGACGTCTTTTCCGTCCGCCGACAGCGCCAGGCTCTCGGAAAAGTCGAGCCAGGTCAGGTCGGTCTCCCGGGACGCTCCCGGGGCCAGACACATCATCGT
>JBBSGZ010000207.1:0-4448 GCA_038253555.1 Thermoanaerobaculia bacterium | reverse complement strand
TGCCGCCGCCTCCCACGCCCATCGGATACCTCCGCGGAAAGTGTGTCTATGCCGTGCGCTGAGTCTGCGCTCCGCGGCGCTTGATGAAGTAGTCGAGAAGCTCCGACGCGGAGTTGGACATTTCGACCTGGAATCGCTCGATCTTGTTCATGAAGATGTTGAAGAGCCAGACCGCCGGGATAGCGACGAAGAGTCCCAGGGCTGTCGTGACCAGCGCTTCCGCGATTCCGGTCGAAACCGCCGCGATACCGCCGGAGCCCGTCAGCGCCATTCCGCGGAACGCGTTGATGATTCCGATGACCGTGCCGAAGAGGCCGATGAAGGGCGCGGTCGTGCCGATCGTTGCGAGGCCGGAGAGGCCCTTCTTCATGTCGGCGGTCGTGACCAAGGTTTCCCGCTCGATGGCCCGCTCGGCCGCTTCGATCGGGTCGTGGCCCTGAATGTTCGCCGCGCCTGAAGACAGGTCGTTGTGGAACTCGTAGAGTCCCGCGGAGACGACGCGCGCGAGGTGGCTGTTCTTGAACTTCTTCGACGAGTCGATCGCGTCCTGGAGCTTGTCGTTCTTCAAGAACCCGGTCACCAGGCGCGCGAACGCGAGCGACTGCTTCTTGGCCTTGTTGTAGTAGATGAATCGCTCGACCGCGACGGTCAATGAGTAGACCGACATGAGGATGAGCAGGATGCTCACCCCCTTCGCGAGCGGTGTCATCGTTTGCCAGAGAGTGACGGGATCAAAACTCATGAAGCTCTCCTTGTCATTCGGTAATCTTTATCCGGCAGCTCGCGACGACGATCTGCAATCCTAGTGCAAGTTGAAGGTGACGGTCACGGTCAGGTAAACGCGGACGGCTCTGCCGTTTAGCGTGGCGGGCTTGTATTTCCAACCCGAAACGGCCCGGACGGCCGAAGCGTCGAGCAGAGGATTGACCGATTTCAAGACCTTGACCTCTTCGACGCTGCCGCTGGCGGTGATGATCGCTTCTAAGATGACCACACCTTCCATGCGGGCCTTCCGGGCCGCCTCGGGGTACGTGGGCTCTATTTTGCTCTGAAGCGAAGGCGCCTTGACCTCGCCGCCGACGCGCAGCGGCTGCTCGTCGCCGCCGCCCGCGCCCCCCGTCCCGCCGACGACTCCTCCAACGACACCGCCCGGGACGCCTCCCTCGACGCCGCCTTCCACACCCCCCTCGACGCCGCCGGTAGACGGCGCCTCGGGCGCGGAGGGAGCGACCGGAATCTTCTCGGGGATGATGGTCGGCTGCACCATCTCAGAGGAGCGAACCGGCACGGGTTTCTGAACTTCGACCGCCTTCGGGGCGGCCTTGGGCGCGGGCGGGGGCGGCGGCGGGGGCGGGGGCGCCGCGGCGTAGAAAGTGACGGGAATCGGAGGCTCCGGAACGTCGTCGACGAACCAGATCGACGCTCCAACGATGAGTCCGATCACCACCGCGTGAATCGCGACCGAAACGGGCAGAGTCAGAGCCGTCTTCGCCCCGCCGCTGCGGTTGCCCGATTCGATCAGAACATCTTCGAACATGTCTCTCCTCCCGACTCGCAGGACACCGGATCTACTTCGCCGGTTCCGGCGTCGGCGTGGTGGCGGCAGCCTTCTTACGCAATTCGAGTGCCTGTTGCCGGTAACGGTCGGCTGCCGCGATGTCTTCCTGCTGCTTGGCGGGGTCGGTTTCGACCTTCGCCTTCTCGCGATAGAGCAGGTTGATGTAGGTCAGGGCGTCGAAATTTTCGGGTTTCAGCTGGAGCGCCTTCTCGACGGCATGGAGCCCGGTATCGACGATCTGCGTGCGGGTGGCCGGGTCGATGTCCGGGTAGTGGTACGACCGGTCCCACGCCTGGACCCCGATCATGACGTACGCCTCCGGGTTGTCGGGCTCCAAAGCCGTGCGCTTGTTCAGCCACTCGAACCCCTGCTTGAAGTCCCCCTTCTTGAAGTACATCGCCGCGAGGGACTGGATGGCCTTGGTGTCGTTCGGGGTGGTCTGCAGCCGCTGCTTGTAGAAGGCGATGGCGTCGTCGTACCGGTCTGTCGAGAGATACATCGAGACGAGAAACTCGTTCGCCCGCTTGTCCTCGGGGTGCGCCGCCAGATACGTCTTCAGGTTCTCGATCGCCTTTGCGGCGAATTCGAGGTCTTTCGGGTGTTTGGATCCGGGCTGGTACATCGCCATGTAGGCGAGCCCGATGTTCTTCTGGAGCTTCGTCTGGGACGGGTCGAGGCGAGAGGCGTTTTCGTAGCTCGCCAGAGCCGAGGGGTAGTTGCCGCTCTTGAAAGCCTCGTTGCCTCGCTTGACTTCCTGCCGGGCCTCGATCTTCTTGCATCCCGCGAAAGCAACCGTCAAGAGGAGCAGAAGAGCGGCCGCGGCGGAGCGAAAACGTCGACTTGGCATTCTGGGATGCTCCTCTGCTCTATCTCTTTTCATGCTCTTTTCATGGCTTTTAAACGCTTTCCGGGGCCCCGGGGGGCCTTCCGGAGAGGCGAATTCTGTTGAATTCCCCGGGACAAAGCAACATCGTTTTTTTGAGCCTCGTGCCAGGACGGGCGAAGAGCGCCCCGCCGGGGAATAATCGCGCAAGCGCGGGCGCTTGTCGTCCGGCAGGAGGCACATTTGAAGATACCTTTCGCCCTCGTCGGGCTGCTCGCGGCGACGGTCTCGCTGGCGCAGGCTTCAAAGCCGCCTTCCGCACCGGCGCCTATGCCTCCTGTCGGCGAGCGGGTCGAGGTCCACATCAGCAACGTTGAAGTCGTGGTCACCGACTCCAAGGGCAACCGCGTGACCGACCTGACCAAGAACGATTTCGAGGTGTTCCAGGATGGAGTGCCGCAGACGGTCGAAAATTTCTACGCCGTCGGAGGCGGGAAAGTGACCTTCGGGGACGGAAAGAGCGAGCCGCTCGAGGCCGTCGAGGCGCGCGGAGACTTTCCGCAGGAGATCAAGGCCCGCTTCATTCTCTACGTCGACAACCTGAACATCTCCCCGCAGAACCGCAACCGGATGTTCGGTAAGTTGAAAGACTTCGTCTCGAAGAATGTCGGTCCGCGCGCTGAGGCGGAAGTGATTACCTTCAACCGGTCGCTCAAGGTAAGGCGCAAGTTCACGGCCGACCCGACGGAGATCCTCGCCGCTCTCGAGGAGATCGAGCGGGAAACCGGAGGCGGCACGTCCACGGCCGGGGAGCGGCGCGACAGCCTCCACCGGATCGACGAGTCCCGTTCACCCGACGAAGGGCTCCAGATCGCCCGGCAGTACGCGCGCTCCCTGCGAAATGATCTCGAGTTCGACGTCGAGGCCCTCAAGAACACCCTGAACGCGCTCGCGGGGGTCAAGGGACGAAAAGTTCTCGTTTACGTGTCCGAAGGATTGCCCGCGACCGCCGGTATGGATCTCTTCGACGCGGTCCAGAAGAAGTACCAGCAGGCCACCTCGACCCTCGAGGCGTTCGAGTTCGACATGAGCGGCAAGTACACGGGCATCATCCAGGCGGCCAACGCCCAGGGCGTCACGATCTGGGCGCTCGACGCATCGGGGCTCACCGTCGACGAAATGATCACGGCGGAGAACCGCAGCTTCCAGACGCGCCCGAGCGATTTCCTGATGCGTCAGAACTCCCAGGCACCCCTCCAGATGATGGCCGAGCAGACCGGGGGGATGGCGTCGATCAATACCAACAGCTGGGAGAACAGCCTGAACGAGCTCGGGAAGGACTTCTCGAGCTTCTACTCGCTCGGATATCGGACGTCGCGATCGGCGGTGGATCGCCCGCACTCGATCGCCGTCAACGTGAAGCGCAAGGGGATGCGCGCCCGGTTTCGCAAGACGTTCCTCGAGAAAACCTCCGAGACGCTGGCCGCGGAGGCCGTCCAGGCGAGTCTCTTCTACCCCCGCGACGACAACCCGCTCGGAATCCACGTGACGCTTGGCGCGCAGAAGCCCTACAACGACGAGAATTTCGCGATTCCCGTGCGGATCGCCATTCCGATCGGCAAGCTCGGCCTCCTCCCGACCGGCGACCGCTACGAGGGGGCGTTCTTCGTGTACGTCATTGCGCGCGACGCGGCCGAGAAGCAGTCGGACCTCGCGATCCAGCGGCAGGCGGTGGCCGTCCCGGCGAAGGACCTCACGGCGGCTCAGGGAAAAGACTGGTTCTACGACTTCACGATGACCGTCGGGCCCGGGAGCCAGCGGATCGCGTTTGCCGTGCGGGACGGAAGCACGGGGGCGACGTCATATTTTCAGAAAAACCTGTTCGTGTCTCTTCTGCCAAAAGTCGTGAAGAAGGAAGAGAAGCCCAAAACCAACTAGTGTCACGTCCCAGAAATAATTAGCATATTTTCGGGAGCGCTCTCGTTCTTACAGAATGAGGAGCGAGCATGCGCCAAGGCCGACCGGTACCGCCGTTGAGTTTGAGTGTCGAGGAGCGTGAGACGTTGG
>JBBSGZ010000206.1:0-4481 GCA_038253555.1 Thermoanaerobaculia bacterium | reverse complement strand
TCCTTTCGCGTTCGCCACGATGCGGGCGAGCTGCCGGGTGGACGTGATCGGGGCTGCCGTTCGCTCCGAAACGATCCCTCGCGCGATCTTGACCGCCATCCATTCCTCCCCGTAGTCGCGGAAAATCCGCGTCAGTTCTTCTACCGAAGTTGTCGACACGATGTCGGCAGCGGTTCGGCCTTCCCGTCCCATCCGCATGTCGAGTGGCCCTTCGCGCCTGAAAGAGAATCCGCGCTCCGCGCGGTCGATCTGCATCGACGAGACACCGAGGTCCGCCAGAATCCCGTCCGGCCGGCCGCGTGCGTCGAGTGCCGCCCCGAGGTCGTCGAAGTTGCTTTCGAGAAGCTCGACGCGATCGCCGAACCGCTCAAGGCGCGCTCGCGCCAGATCGAGGGCCTCCGGGTCGCGGTCGAGCCCGAGAAGGCGGATTTGAGGACCACCCTGGAGAAGCGCTTCCGCGTGCCCGCCGGCGCCGACCGTCGCGTCGACGAAAAAGCCCCCGCGCTCCGGCGCGAGCCAGGCCACGACTTCCGCGGCAAGCACCGGCCTGTGCGGGGGCTGTTCAACGTCTTGCGTCTCCCGTCTCCCGTTTTCAATCGCTTCGACTCAGGTCAGCAGTTTCGAAATGGCGTCGTAGTCGTCGTCCGAGAAGTCTTCGCTCGCCAGACGCGACGCCAGCGCGCCCCGGTCGGAGACGACGAGGTGGTCGATGTTGCCCGTGACGACGACGTCGGAGGGCAGCTTCGCGGTGTCGCGCAGAATCTGGGGCACGAGCAGGCGCCCCTGCCCGTCCATGGACGCGTCCTGCCCGAAGAAATTGACTCTCTCTAAGAACTTGTTCTTCGCGCGATGGATGGCGGGAAGGGCGGCCAGCTTCTCCTCGAGCGCGCGCCACATCGCCAGCGGGTAGAGGAGAACTTCTTTTCCGTGGAGAGACGTGACGAAAAACTCGGGACCGAAGGCCTCCTCGATCTGTTGACGAAAGAGGTTGGGCACTTTGAGACGGCCCTTCTCGTCGAGGCGGGCCGGTGCGCTGCCGCGAAAACGATCCATTGTTCAATTTGTGGTCCCGACGACACGTCGGCACCACTTTCTCCCACTTCTTTCCAGATTAGTCCACTTCCGCGCATGTTAGGAGGACGGCGGAGCCGCGTCAAGCGAAAGACTTTGAAGGAGTTGAGTTGCGGGCGTCAAGCGGGCGTAAGGCGGGGTGCTGTTAGCGGGGCGACCGAGGACGATGCGAGCGTTGAGTGCCGACTATCGAAAGGGGGACCGACGACTGGGGAACTTCCTTTCTCAAGACAAGACCGAGGGCTCGCTCCCTTCGTGCCAGTCCCGCGTGAGATCGAGCCACAGCGCGAGACCCCGGTGGGCGCCGAACCTGGCGTAGCGGCGCGCGATCGAGGCGTCTGTCTTCCTGGCCGGCCCGGGATGGAGCTGCCGGTACTTCTGGCGGACCCAGGAGTCGAGCGCGAGAAAGTCGTGACGGCCGAGAATGCGCAGGAGTCCCTCGGCCGCGTAGGGGCCGAAGCCGCGCTCCTCCAGAATCTCCTCCCGGATCTCCGCCGCCGGGCGCCCCCGATCTTCCCACCGGTCGAGGGCGAGCCGGCCCGAGGCGACGCGCCGGGCGAAAAGTGCCAGAGCGGGGCCGCGGTATCCGCAGCGCACTTCCTTTTCGAGCCGCCCCGCCGAGAACGGCGCGATTTGCGCCGCGGTCGGAAAGGCGGCGGCCTCGGAACCGGCGAGAGCGATCAGGCGCGTGACCATGCCCCGCGTCGCCGCCCAGGAGCAGTTGGTCGTGAGCAGCATCTTCACGGCGTCTTCGAACAGCGACGGAGCTCGGAGCATCCGGCCGCCGCCCCTCTCCAGGCCGCGAAGGAGGTCCGGCTCCGCCACGAGGGAGAGCGCGAAGGACGAAAGATCGAGGTCGAGTGAAAAGACACGACTCGCGGCCGCGGCGAGTGAGCGTGCGGGGATTCCCCGCGAAGACGCCGCCAGGACGCCGTCGCTGGCCTCGAACCGGATCACGACCGCGCGATCTCCCGCGGCGACCCGGGTCTCCAGCAGGCGGGAGGCGGGCGTGTACTGAAAAGGGGGGAGGTCGTACCACCCGTGCGAACGGACGACGCCGTCGAAGGAAAAAGAACCCGGAAGCGGAATCTCGACTCGGACGGATCTAGCCCTTCTTTTCTTCCGTCTTCGCGAGCGACGAGTCGTAGATCTTGATGTACGCCTCGCGCCGCAGGTGCTGAATGAATTCGGAAAAGCGCTTGTCGTAGAGGTTTTCGCCGATGCGCTTCTTCAGATCCTCGCTGACTTCGGTAAACGCCTTGAACCCGGCGGTTTTCCGGTCGCTGACGCGGAAGAGGTGGATGGAGGCCGGCAGCAGAACCGGGGCGGGATACTCGACGGGCCGTTCGGAGAAAACGGCCGCGTCGAGCGCGGGGAGAAGCTCTCCCTGGGAAACCGTCCCGAGGTCTCCGCCGCGGTTCTTCGCGTTTCCCTCCGAGTACTCCTTCGCGAGGTCCTCGAATTTGCCCCCCGAGGCCAGGCGCGCGCGGACCTCTTCCATCCGGCCGACGGCCTTCTCCCGTCCGGCCGGGTCCGAGGCCGTGAAGCGGATGACGATCTCGAACACGCGGGCCTGCGGGGGCAGCCGATACAGCTTGTCTTTCTGGCGCTCGTACTCGCTCCGCAGCATGTCGTCGCTGACGTCCATTTTGCCGGTGACGTCGCGCCCGATCACCTTTTGAAGCGTGATCGTCTCGCGCATCTGCCGCTTCAGATCCTCGCGCGTCATACTCGAGGAGGCGAGGGCGGCGTCGAATTCCTGGTCCGTTGCGAGGTTGTACTGGCGCTTGACCCGCTCGACGGCTTCGTCGACCTCTCCGTCCGTCGCACCCACGGTCGGCCCGAGTTCTTTGGCGCGCTCGTCGATCAGCTTTTCCCGGATCATGTCGTCCAGGACGTCTTTCTTCAGCTGCGCCTTGTCCGGGGGGGCGTTCGGAGCGTTCTGGGCGGCCGTCAGGCGCCTGTCGAATTCGGTCTGGGTGATCAGGCGGTCGTTCACGCGCGCCACGATTCTCTCGACGAGCTCGCCGGCCGAAGCCGGAGCGGCGGATGTCGCCAGAAACGTGGCCGCCAGGCAGGCCGCCGCAACAGCGGGTCGGATGTTCATGCTCAGGGTCATAACACCGGAACTTTATCGGAATTTCCCGCGTGCCCAGGGGCTCGCCGGCGTCCCTCGCGACCTCTCTGCCCTCTCCCGGCGCACGGAAGGAGGGAGAAGAGCCCCGACCGGTCCGTCAGGCGCCCGACGGGGCCTGCGAGAACTCGGCCAGCCAGCTCGTCATCGCGGGAAGGAGCGAGTCTCCCGGCGGGGAGGGCACCGTCAAAATTCTCGCGGGAGAAAGCCGCGCTCCGCGGGTTTGACGGACGAATTCCGTCAGGCGCGACGCGTCGACGCGAGCGTCCTCCGCAAACCGGAGATGCACCTGGCCGGCCTGGCGCGTCAGGGAAGTCACGCCCAACCGCTCCGCCCGCGAGCGCAGGCGCGCGTACTCGACTAAGCGGCGCACGGCGGCAGGAGGCTCCCCGAAACGGTCAGCAATCTCGCGCGAGGTGTCGTCGAGCTCCCGGTCATCCCGCGCGCGGGCGATCTTCTTGTAAATCATCATCCGCCAGTTCTCGTCCGCCACGTAGGACGGCGGGATCGTCAGGTCGAGGCCGAGAGAGAGCGTCACCGTCCGCTCCGGAATCGGCTCCTCGCCCTGGATCTCGCGGATCGACTCCTCGAGCAGCGAGAGATACGTCTCGAAACCGACGGAGGCGATCTGGCCCGATTGCTCCCCGCCCAGGATGTTCCCCGAGCCCCGGATCTCGAGGTCCTTCGCGGCAATGCGGAACCCGGCGCCGAGGTCGCAGAACTCCTGGATCGAGGCGAGGCGCCGCCGCGCCGTGTCGGACAGCGCCGCCGTTTCGTGCACGAGCAGAAAAGCGGAAGCCGGCTTGTCGCTGCGGCCGACCCGTCCTCGCAGCTGGTAGAGCTGAGCGAGCCCGTAGGCTTCGGCGCGGTCGATCAGGATCGTGTTGGCGGAAGGGATATCGAGCCCGTTCTCGATGATCGTGGTGGCGAGGAGGAGGTCCGCCTCCCGTGTCGTGAATCTCAACATTGCCTTTTCGAGGTCGTTCTCGCGCATTGCCCCGTGCGCGACGGCGATGCGAAGCTTCGGGAGAAGCGTCTCGAGCTCTTCGCGCACCCGGCCGATCGACTCGACGCGGTTGTGGACGAAGAAGACCTGGCCGCCGCGTTCGAGCTCGGCCTCGATCGCCTCGCGAATCACCTCGGGCTTGCGGGGCACGACCTGCGTTTCGATGGCCAGCCGGTCGCGCGGCGGCGTTTCGATGATCGAGAGGTCGCGCAGGCCCGAGAGCGACAGGTGAAGCGAGCGGGGAATGGGCGTCGCGGACATGGCGAGCAC
>JBBSGZ010000205.1:0-4543 GCA_038253555.1 Thermoanaerobaculia bacterium | reverse complement strand
CGCTGCGGCTCCCGCAGCGGGAGGCTCCTCCTTCCCTTCGGTCAGGAGACTCCTCCCGCTGCGAGCGTAGCCACCATCGTGGTGGAGGCGCAGCTCTGCCCCCTCGCCCCGCGCTCGGGGAGAGGGTTGGGGTGAGGGGGCGCCGCAGGCAGGCATGGCGTATCGCCTCTGGCCTTGCGCGCGGGCTCGGTCGAGACGCGACTTCCTGTGGCTCGGTCTGCTGATAGATATTGCCGCATCATCGCGTTTGGCAACTACGCGGTCGCGGCGGATTGGCCTGCCCGCCCGGATTCGAACCGGGGACCTACGGCTTAGAAGGCCGTTGCTCTATCCATCTGAGCTACGGGCAGCCGGGCTCAGATTATCCGTGATCGTGGTTCAGGACCTTTGTCTCCGGGCCCCAAGGTTGGTGGACCGCGGAGTACCGCGGCCGTCTCGCTCTCTACGGTCGCTCGGCTCGCTCTATCCATCTAAGCTACGGGCAGTCGGGCTCAGATTATCCGTGATCGTGGTTCAGGACCTTTGTCTCCGGGCCCGCAAGGTTGGTGGACCGCGGAGTACCGCGGCCGTCGCTCCGCGGAGTGGAGGCGATCTCGCAACGCGCCGATCGCGCCGCCCTCGTCATCCGAGCCGGGAGTTGTTGACGTCCGGGCTCAACGCTTCTTCAAGTCCGCCGTCCAGTCGAGTACAACGCTGATTGGCTGCGCCGTCAGGTTCTGCACGGGAGAGCTCAAGAGAAAGCGCTGCCCGTCCGAAGTCACCGCGTACTGCCTGGATTCTTCAACGGAATCGATGCCCACCACCTCGGTCTTAAAGAGCGGTCGCGGACTGGCGACATCCAGGCTGGAATTCCCACCGACACCGGCGGCCATGATCCGCCCGTCGGGGGCGAGATAGAAAATCTCTTTCCCGTCACGCCGCCAACGGGGTTGAAAGCCCCCTTCCGTCGAAATTCGCCACTTTTCGGCGAATACGGGAAAGTTCTGCGCGTACACCTCCTGGCGACCCGACTCGTCCGAGACGTAGGCGACCCATCTCCCGTCCGGCGAAAAGCTGCCTTGCGAAACGTTGGACGGCAACTGGACGACCGGAAATGGCCTGCGGTCTCCGAGAAGCGATATGGCCCACAACTCGCCTTTTGCGTTCTGCCGCGAGAACCCGTAGAGCAGAAATTTTCCATCCCGAGACCAGTCGTTTGGAATCTTTCGACCCTCGGACTCGAGCAGCGGCTCCACGACCCCCGAGCCGGTGGATGGCCTCTGATAGAGGTCCGCTCCTCCCATTCCCCGGCTGCTTCCAAAGGCGATGCGGCTCCCGTCGGGCGACCAGACGGGAAAAACCTCGGCCGAGGAGGAGAGCGTGATCCTCGAGGCCACGCCGCGGCTCAACTCCATCAACCAGATCTCGCGTCCTCCCGCGAGATTCACGAGATCCAGTGCCACTCGCTTCTCGTCGGGTGAGAGATCGAAGCCGAGGTACAGTCCGGCAGCTCCGATCATTCCGAGCGGCTTGCCTTCTCGATCGGCCCACGCGAGCTGCCTCAGGTCCGACGCTGCTCCCACGCCGAAAGCCAGCACGCCCGTGTCGGAGGCTGTAAAAGTGCCGGCTCGCAGCGGGTCGGCTCCCCGGACCTTCGAGGCGAGCGGAAACGGCTCGCCGGTGAAGGCCAGCTTTCCGGCGTCAAATTTCCGGGCCACCAGCCACCCGTCGCGCTCGAAGAGCAGGAAGCCCTCCGAATTCCCGGCGGAGGTCCGCGCGAACAGGACATTCGAGCTCCCGCCCATCAGACGCGCGGGCTTTTCCGAATCGAGCGATCCCAGGCAAATCGCGCGGTTCTCCGGCTGGACACTCCGGCAGAAGTAAAGGAAATGGCGCCCGTCCGGCAGGAAGCTCGGCCACCGGTGGGAATTCTCCTGGCGTCGAGGATCGAGTTTCGTGAGAGGAGAAGGCTCGCCACCGGCCGCTGAAACCCGATACAGGTTCGACGTGGGAAAGGGAGCGAAAACGATGACGCCGTCGCGATTCCACGTCCCGCCGCGTCCCAGGCGTGCTTCGCAGATCACCTGGGGCGGACCGCCGGAGGCTTCGATCTTCTTCAGTTTTCCTTCGGCGAAGAAAGCGAGGAAATGGCTGTCCGGAGACCAGAACGGCGAAAACGCTCTCTCGGTCCCGGGAAGAGGGCGGGCCTCGAGCGAATCCAGGAGGCGAATCCAGAGAACGTTTCTTCCGTCGGGACCGGCGGCGATGAACGCGAGGCGAGTCCCGTCGGGCGACAGCGCGAGACTTCCGGGCTGGAACGCGGTCTGGTCGGGGGGGAGGATCGAAAATTTCAGCGCGGCCCGCTCACCCGTTCCAGGCTCTCGTTCGCGAGGACGGAGGGCGAAGGCGCCCGCAAGGCCAAGGCCCAGCACTGCGGCTGTGATCCAGGCGACCCGCTCCCGCGCTCTCGTCCGAGGGCTGGCGGGCGCCGACGCGTTCGCATGCGATCCCTCTTCCGAAGCCCACTGGAGCTCCAGCCGGACGTCGTGCGCGGTTTGAAAACGATCCTCCGGATCCTTGGCGAGACAGGTCTTGACGACGCGGTCCAGACCTGGGGGCGCAAGAGGCTGAAGGCTTGAAACCGCTGGGGCCTCCCGCTCCAGAATGGAAGCGATCAGCGACGCCTGGCTCTTACTGGAGAACGCCTTCTGGCCCGTCGCCATTTCGTGAAGTACCGCGCCGAAAGCGAAAATATCGGTCCGCGCGTCCGATTCCTTGCCTTCGAGCTGCTCGGGCGCCATGTACTGGAGAGTCCCGAGGATGGTTCCCTCTCCGGTGAGGTTCGCGGCCTGCGTCGGAAGGACGCTCGCCGAACTCAAGACCGCCGGACCAGAAGCGAACCTCGCCAGTCCGAAGTCCACCAGTTTGATTCCGGACTTCGTGACCATGACATTGGCGGGCTTCAGGTCCCGGTGGACGATTCCCTGGCGGTGGGCCTTATCGAGAGCGTCCGCGATCTGTATCCCGTATCGCAGCGTTTGTTCGAGCGGCATCGCTCCCCGCGCGAGACGGTCCGCGAGGGTTTCGCCCTCGAGGTACTCCATGACCAGGTACTCGACCCCGTCCTGGTTCCCGACGTCGTAGAGCGCGCAGATATTCGAATGAGAGAGCTGCGAGATCGCTCTGGCCTCGCGTTCGAAGCGCTGACGAAGGTCGGCGGAAGAAGACAGGTCGGACCGGAGGACCTTCACTGCGACGATCCTCTCGAGACGAGTATCCCTGGCCCTGTAAACCTCGCCCATACCGCCCGCTCCGAGCGGCGAAAGCAGCTCATAGGGCCCGAGATGAAAACCCGTCGGGAAAGACACCTGATCTGAATTCTATTTCTGAAGCCGTTGTGTCCGCTCCCAAAGTGGCGTCCCGCCTGGATAGCAGTGCCGACGACATCGGTTGGCCAGCCGCGCGGAAAGGGTTTTTCTGCGCTCCATCCATTGGTTCTCGCTCCGGCTCTCTCGGCTTCCGTTCTTCGTTCGGCACGCTCATCGCAGCGCACGAGGGCCGGAGGCTGCCATGATTCGAAAGCTGGCGTCCGGCGGATATCGCCTGTACTCGCGAAAGAAGGATCCGAAGAGCGGGAAGCGCAGGAATCTGGGAACTTTCAAGACGCGGGCCGCCGTGGAAAAGCACGAGCGCGCCGTCCAGTTCTTCAAGCGTCACTGACCCGCGTTCAGGCCGAGCCGGAGCCCCGCTCTCAATCCTCCGGCCGGCGCGCGTCCGAGAGCGATCGAGCCGCCGCACAGTTCGCGGACGCTCGCGAGCCCGAACCCTCCTCGGCGCGCACGCCGCGCTGGAGAGCTCGCAGTCACATCGACGAGTCGAGGCCCCCATGGGATAGGAGAACATCCGGTACTCGTGGCTCGTCAGACGGACGGGACTCCCGTCGAGCGTCAGCCGGGGTCCCGGTTAGAATCGAAAGAACGTGCTCAAAATCAAATCGATCCGGGACGAAGGCTTGCTGCGCCTCTTCGAGATTCAGGCCGACGGCGCCGCGGCCGGGTCAGACGCCCTCGTCAGCGTCGCTCGGATCGCGGCCCGCCTGGTGGAAGAGAATGAGTTACCCGGCTCCTTCGAGACGCTCCCGGGAGGAGTGCTGGTGCTCAACCTCGCGCCGGACCGGCGCTCCTTCTTCCACGACGGGATCGTTTTCGCCGCCCTCGACGCCGTAAACGACCCGGTAAAAAGCCCGACCCTGAACCGGCTCGACCTGGATCTCCCGCCAGAATCCTGAGCGGGCGGAAAACGCGCGGCTGGTCGGGCGGCAGGCTGACCTGGAGTCACGCGGAACGGCCGTGTCTGACAGCGGCCTGCCTCCTGGAGCCGCGCGGTGTGCGCGCCCTCAGGTTCGGTGAATCTCCTCGGCCGACACCTGATGCACCTTCCCGATGTCCGGCCGACGTCCGGTCAGCATTCCCTTCGCGACCTCGAAGAGGACGACGGGCTGTGGCTTGTCCACCGTCATATAGCGAGCAGAGGTCGCGCGCACTCCGATCAGCACGATGCGCGG
>JBBSGZ010000204.1:0-4567 GCA_038253555.1 Thermoanaerobaculia bacterium | reverse complement strand
GTTCGCCCGCAGGCGAACGCAGGTCCCGCAGTGAGCGAAGGCGACGTTCTATCCGTACCACTCCGCCTCGAGCATCAACCTCAGCCATTCTCCCTGGTCCGCGCCGAGGATGTGCTCGCAGAGCCCGAGGTCGGAGAACACGTCTTCCGCCGGCGCGTCCGCCCTCAAGCGGTCCGCAATCTTCGAGAGCGAATGGAACCGGGCGAGCGAGCGGGTCCGGTTTCTGCCGAACTCGTTGGCGGTGCGCCAGGTGCGGACTCCCGCCCAGGCGCCGGGCAGCCCGAGCGAGATCGCGAGCGCCAGCGCGCCCAGTCCTTGGACCCCGCGCGGAAGGCGACCCTCCGAAGCGCTGCCGGCGTCGTGAGCCGGCGACGTTGCCGCAGCCGCGGGCTCGACGCGGGCGTGCGCCGCCCGGTGCGCCCACGCGTGCAACGCCACGCACAGCACACTGACGAAGAAGACCGCGGGAAGAAGCGCGGGGCTCTGATACCACCGGCGTTTCCGGCGGCCGGCGGCCGAAAAATAGGCGACTTGCGACGCGAGCCGCTGCCGCCGGTAATACGTCAGGATCTCCAGCCTCAAAGCGTCCGGAATGCTGCCGCACGCCGCGTCGGACGGCTGCGTCGGGACGTTTTCGTCCGCCGCCACCGACGCGAGGTCCTCTTCCTGCACGGCCTCGATGCGTTCGATCTCGCGCAGAAAGTGATCCCGAGATCCGGGAGAGGACGCCCCGCCCTGGCACCAGAAATCGGGATCGACCAGAAATCGGAACTTCGTCAGGCGAAACTTCTCGGCCTGATACCGGCGCAGGAGCCAGTCCCCATGCCATCCTCGGAGGATTCCCGCGAGAACGAGCGCCGTCGCGGCGACCGCAAGCGCCGCTTCCGCGAGAATTCCGGCTTCACCGATCAGGAGCGGCATCGCGATGTTGAGCGCCGCGAGGACGAGCGACAACCCGCCGAGGACGGCGGCCCCCCGGGTGACGCGGCGGTGCCACGCCTGGCTCTCCATTGCCTCCCGGTCCGCGTTTCGGAAAGGGCCGGTGACGTGGTCGCGGCACAGCCGCAGGAACCCTCCGAGCGGCCCCGGATCCGCGAGGTCCGTCGGCTCGTCGTGAAGCTCGTCCCTCAGACGGCTCACTTCTCGATCCGGTAGCCGAGCGCGAGAATCGTCTTGATCGTCTCGATCGCTGTCCGGCGGTCGTATTCCTTCTCGGATTCGGGCAGCGTCTCGTACGGCACGAGACTCGGATGCTCCTTCTTCTGGTCGTCCCGCCGCGGCCCGTGTGTCCATCCCTCGCTCATCCGCTGCCGCGCCCAGTTTTCGTGCGTGTTTTTCGCGAGGAGCTCCGTCAACTCGTCGATCCCTGCCGGCAGCGAAACGGACGAAGTGTTCCGGGGAGCGGGTCGGTAATCCAAGCGAGCCTCCTCCCGAACTGTCGAGCTCTCTTACCTGGGCAGTCGGAAACGAAATCCGTTCGGCGCCTGGATCTCGACGCCTCGCGGCCCCGACCGGCGCCGTCCTCCCGCAGGCGCCGTCAGGGGCGCCGGAGCGACGTCGAACGAAAATTTCACCGGGTGGCTTTCGCGCCCGGCGCGGTCGACGAGCACCGCCTGAAGGACGACGTGCTGTGGGACAGCCGTTTGAAGCGAGAACCCGAAGGACCCTTCCTTCTGGCCGCCGGAGCGGACCGGGAGGGAAAGCGACGGAAAGCTCGCCGCCTGGACGACGTCAAACCGCGCGGCGGCGAGCTCCGTCTTGTTGGCCTTGAACAGGATCACGCCTTGCGCGGGCTCGTTGTTCGCCAGGATCTGCGACGGAAACTGGAGCGACACGATCTGGGGCGCGGAAGAACGGAACACGCCGAAGACGGCGAGCAACCCCAGGAAGACCGCGGCCGCGCCCAGCAGATGCGCCGGCCGGAGTCTCCCCGGCGGAGCGCCCTCGGAGCGGATGGCGCGAGCCGGAGCGGCCATCACGGGGGGACGGGGCGGAGGAGGGAGAGGCGCTGACCCGGCGGGAGTCTCGGAGAGGCGCGGCGGCGCGATCCCGCCGGTCGCGCGGCTCGGCCGCGCGAGAAGAGACCGGATCGTCTGCGCGAGCCGGTCCACGTGCGGCTCGAGAGGGCTCGAGAGCGCATCCATCCAATGCGGTGTGCTGATGAAGTACTCGAGAGTTTTCCCGAGCGGCACGTCCTCGATCCGCAGCGGAATGATCGTCACGCCCTTGGCGACCGCGCGCTCGACCTCCCGCTTGATCTGCTTCGACGAGTTGGCGCTGGCGGAGAACACGAGGACCATCGCCTTGCATTCGGTGATCGCATCGATGATCGCGGCGCCCCAGTCGAGCCCGGGCAGGATGTCGCGGGGGGCGATCCAGCAGCGAAGGCCGCGCGCTTCGAGGCCCGCGCAGACGGCGTCCGCGACAGGCTTGTCGCTCGTCGCGTAGCTGATGAAAACGTCGTGCGCCATCGGTGTCGCCCCGTCGCGCGCGCCACCGGGCCGCACGCTCTGCGGGGAGATCTTACAGCCGGAGAGTCGGTGAGATCTCTCGGGTCTCGACCGGACTGCCGACGGTCCGGCAGGATTCAAACATCACATTAAAAAGGCGTTAGTGCGCCGGCAGCGCTCTGTCCTCACCATGGATCGGACAGGGCTTGTCATCTTGATTTACGCCTTTATTACGCCTATCTTCCTTTTCCGGCTCTCCGCCGGAGAAAGGTGTGGCGGCATGAGCGCCTCGCGAATCGCTCTCGAGCAATTGCTGGAAGCGGGCGCGCTCCTGACCGGCACGTCGGCCCGGTTGACCCGCGCGTCGGAGCTCGCCCCTCCCGCGCGTTCGACCGCGCCCCTCCCCGGATCTCCCGCCAACGCCTGCGCGCCGATCGAGCGCCTCCTGGGAGGGCTTCCAAAGGGAAAGCTCGTCGAGCTCGTCGGCCGCCGCTCCTCCGGCCGCCACTCGCTGGCGCTCGCGGCTCTCGCCTCCGCGACTTCGGCGGGAGAGGCGGCGGCGCTCGTCGATCTCGGCGATCACCTGGATCCCGAGGCCGCCGAGCGCGCCGGGATCGATCTCGCGCGGCTCCTCTGGGTCCGTCCCACCCGTCTGAAGTCGGCCCTCGCCTGCGCGGAGATGCTTCTTTCGGCGGGGTTCCCGCTCGTCGTCGCGGACCTCGGCCTCTCGCCTCGCGGCGCCCGGTATCTGCCCGACGCCGCCTGGATGCGCCTCGCCCGCGCCGCCCAGGCCCAGGGCGCGTGCCTGCTCGTCGTGACGCCGTGGCGGATGACGGGGATCGCGGCGGAAGCGGTCCTCGGAACCAACGTCGCGCGCCCGGCGTGGCTCGGCTCCGGAAAATCCCCGCGCCTCCTCGAGGGGATCTCCTCGCGCGTCTCACTCGACAAGTTCGGCCGCGAGACTCCCGCCACGTCCGTTCCGCTCTCGCTGCGGGTGGCAGAAGCGCCCCTCGCGGATTTGCGCGACGCGCTCTCTCCCCTGCGGCCTCCCTCTCCCCGCGCGCCGGGGGAGAGGGCCGGGGTGAGGGGCGGCACAGGAAGCCCTGCCCGCGCTGTTTCCGCTCTCCTCGCCCCGATCCGCGACTCGGCATGACCCGTCCGCGCGCCCGCATCGCCTGCCTCGACGTCCCGCTCTTTTCCCTCGCGGCGCGACTGCGCAGCGAGCCGGAATTGAAGGGCGAGCCGGTTGCCATCTTCGAGGGCAACGGCAACGCGGCGCGGGTGATCGCCGCCTCTCGTCCGGCGCGGCGGGCCGGGATCCGCCAGGGGATGACCCTCCCGCAGTCGCGCGCGATCGTCCCGAAGCTCGTCGCGCGCGGCCGAGACGCGGAGAGCGAGCGCGCCGCGCAGGAGGCTCTTCTGGAAATCGCCGACTCGTTTTCGCCTCGCGTCGAAGATGCGGGGGAGGGGTCCGTCTATCTCGACCTCGACGGTCTCCCGGGCCTCTCTCCGAAGGACGGCGTCTCGTCCGAACGCGCCGAGTTGCTCCTCGCGCAGCACCTGATCGCCGCCGTCGAGGGAGCGGGCCTTCCGGCGCGTGTCGGGATTGCCGGCTCGAAGCTCGCCGCGCGCGTCGCGGCGTCGCTTCCCGATTCGCCGAAGGTCGTGCCGGAGGGCGACGAGGCGAAGTTCTTAGCCCCCCTGCCCCTCGACCGGCTCGCTCCCGCGATCGAGATCGGCTCGCGGCTGGCGCAGTGGGGGATCGGGTCGATCGGCGAGCTCGCAAGGCTGCCGGAGGGAGAAGTCGCCAGCCGCCTGGGGGAGCTCGGCCGCGAGCTCCACGCGACCGCGCGCGGTTTCGACCCGCGGCCGCTCGAGCCGCGCGTTCCCGCGCTCGTGCTGTCGGAAGGGATGGACCTCGAGTGGCCGCTCGTCACTCTCGAGCCGTTTCTCTTCGTCGGGCACGCGGCGCTCGACCGTCTGGTCGCGCGCCTGGAATCGCAGGCCTTAGCCTGCACGAGGCTCGAGGTGACGCTGAAGCTCGATCCCGAGGGCGTGGACGCGCGCGGAATCTCGCTGCCGGCGCCGACCCGGGACGTCAAGACGCTCCTGACACT
>JBBSGZ010000203.1:0-4655 GCA_038253555.1 Thermoanaerobaculia bacterium | reverse complement strand
GCCCCTACCCTTCCTCAGCCCGCCGACGCCGCGCTCTACCCCGCTGGCTTCACTACTACAATTTCCATCGCCGTCACTCTTCCCTCGGTGATCAACCACCAGCCTCAAGGGTGAACAATCTCCTTAGCAGCGACACCTAGGAGACCCCGAGGGCGTTGACGAACCGCGCCGCGGCGAAGAGGAGGAGCCCTCCCGACGCGACCCACCAGATCACGCGGCCACGCGGACGGTTCGAGAACAGCGCGTCCATCTCGTACAGGACGGGGTAGACCGAAAAGAGATACCTGGGCATGCCGGCGGAAAGACCCGTCGAGATCGGGAGAGCCAGAGCTCCGGCCGCCCACGCCGCGTCCGACCACCGTCGTTTCCAGAGCAGCCGGATCGCGAACCCGACAAATATGACGGCGGCCGCGTAGTCGAGCAGGTACATCGGCTCGGTCTTCCACCCCGCGCCCGAGACGTACTCCGAAAACTTCTGGAAATAGGCGGCGGCACCGGCCAGCGACCCCGCGCCCCGGCGCCACCCCGCCTCGGATCGGAAAAAGAGCCCCGGCTCTCCATGCGCGATGCCGTCGCCGAGGATCCAGGCCCAGACCGTCACGAAGGGCGCCGCGCCGATCAGCAGCGCCCGCGACCATCGCCGGGGGTCGCGCGCTGCTTCTCCTTCAGGGGTCTCCAGCGCCGCCAGGAAAAGGGCGGGCGCGACGGCCAGGGCGGTGGGCCGCGTCAGGCCGAGGAGAATCCCCCACAAAACCGCCCGTCCCGTCTTTCCGGCGCGCGTGTCCCGGAAAGCGAGAAGTGCGAAGAGAAAGAACATCGACTCGGCGTACATCGACGCCAGAAAAAACGAGGTGGGAAAGAGCAGCAGAAAGACGACGGAACGCCACGCGCCGGCCTCGCCCCGGCGCTCCCGACCCTCGCGGAGAAAGAGCGGTATCGCCAGGAAAAGGCACAGGTAGGCGACCAGCATTCCGGAGTGGAATCCCTCGATCGCGAAAGTGTGATGGAAGATCTTGGCCGTCCAGGGATACAGGGGGAAGAAAGCGTGGCTCGACGGTTGGCCGGGCTTGGGAGGGGGCCCGTATCCCCACTCGATGATCGACAGATACCACCCGGAGTCGAACTTCGCGAAGAGCGGCGCACGCAGCTCGAGGGGGATCTCCCACTCGAGTCGGTGCTCGATCGGCAGCACGGTCCGCGCGATGGTGCCCCAGGCGCCGAGCGCCAGGATCCACGCCGCGAGGAGAAGCGCCAGCCGCGGCGGCCCGAAGTGCCGCCCCAGGAAGGCGAACGTTTTCTCGACCGAGGACAAGGCAAATACGCTATCAGGAGTGGCGGCGGCCGCTCGACGAAGCGGTCGAACGCCCGACGGCTGGCAGCCTACCCACCGCAAGCGGTTGCGGCGGCTCGCACGCCGCCTCGCACCCTTATCAGCGGCCTGCTAAAGCGCGCGCAGCGCCTCGAGCGCGGGCTGAAGTTTCTGGCGCGACTTCCAGAAGCTCTTCCAGGGATCCCCTTGCGCCAGGCGCTTCTCGAAGCTCGAGATGTTGAATCGGCCGGGGGTCAGCTTCGGGTCGACCTCGTCCCAGGCGAGAGGCGTCGAGACGGGCGCCCCGGGAAACCTGCGGACGGAGTACGGCGCGACGACCGTCTGCGCGAATCCGTTTCGGAACGGGTCGAGGTAGACACGCCCCTTCCGCGCCGCGATCCGGTTCTCCATGGTCAATTCCTTCGGGTAGGCGGCGGAGAGGCGGTGTCCGAGCAGCTCGGCAAACTCCTTCGCCTCGTCGGCATCGGGACCGACCTCGATCGGAATGAAGATGTGCATCCCCTTCTTGCCCGAGGTCTTCGCGAATGACGTGAGGCCGAGCGCGTCCAAGGCCTGTTTGACTTTCAGGCCCGCGCGCGCGGCGTCGGCGAATTTCGCGGAATCCGGATCGAGGTCGAAACAGACCCAGTCGGGCTTGCGCGGCTCCTGCTGACGCGCCCCCCAGACGTGCACCGCGATGCACCCGAGGTTCACGAGCGCCAGCTGGGTCTCGCGCATTCCGCCGACGACGTAATTGCGAATCCCGTTCTCGTGGACGATGCGCCGGGTCGGGGTATCGGCCGGCATCGACTCCGGCTTCTCCTTCTGGAAAAAGCATTTGCCGAGCATCCCGTTCGGGCACCGCTTGAGCGACAGCAGGCGGTCTTTGACCCACGGCTCCAGCGCCGGAAAGATTCCGTCGTAGAACCGGATGAGGTCGAGCTTGGTGTAGCCCTCGTCCGGCCAGTAGACCTTGTCGGGGTTGGAGATCTGGAGCCTGCCCGGCTTCGAGGGCGGCGGGGTCGCCCGGGGGCTCGAAGCGGGCACCTTCGTTCCTTCGCCCTTTTCCGGCTTCGAATCCGAAGCGCTCAATTTTTTCTTTGCCGACGAGGCGCGCCGAGTCGCTCCCTTTCCCGTTTTCGAGGACGGCTCGCGGAGGGGCGGAGCGGCCGCCGGCTTGTGTTGGCGCGCCGTCACGAAATGTCCTTCGGAAGCACGCACTCGTCCGGCTTCTTGTCGTCGCGAAGGCCCAGGAAGACCGGCTGACGCAGCTTGCCATCCGCCGTCCACTCGTAAAACGCCACCTGCGCGACCAGTTTCGGCGAGAGCCAGACCGCGCCCTTCTCGCGCGGGGGCACGAGGAACGGAGGCCTGGCGGCGACGAGAGGCTGGAAGGTCCGGGAGAGCGACGCGAGCAGCTTCTGGGTGTATCCGGTGCCCACCTTCCCCACGTATCTCAGCTCGCGGCCCCGGTACGCGCCCATCAGGAGCGCGCCGAAGTGCGAGCGCGACCCGGCGGGCGGCGTGTAACCGCCGATCACCAGCTCCTCCTCCTGGTGCACCTTCACCTTGAGCCAGGAAGCGCTGCGCCCGGACACGTAGAGCGCGGCGGGGTCCTTGGCCACGAGCCCCTCCCACCCCTTCTTCTGCGCGACCTGGAACGCCTTCAGCCCGTTGCCGGCCAGCCGGCGCGACGGGAACAGCCGGTCCGTATGGCCGATGGCCTCCTCGACCGCCGCGCGACGCACCGGCAGGGGCTCTTTCCTCAAATCGACCCCGCCCCGGTACAGGCAGTCGAAGACCGCGTAGACCTGCGCGACCTCCCCCTGCTGCAGAAGCTGGAAACGGGACACGAGCGCGCGGTCGAAGGCGACGACCTCTCCGTCGAGAAGGAGCGACTCGTCCGGAAGCGTCGCGATCGCCCGCGCCACCTCGGAGAAGGATTCCGTTCTGTCTTTCGCGTTTCGCGAGAGGAGGGTCACGCGATCCCCCTCTTTGTACGCGAGGATGCGATAACCGTCGTACTTTTCCTCGTAGACCCAGCCCGCCCGGTGAAAGGGCTCGGAAACCAGCGTCGCGAGCATCGGAGCGGCCCGGAAAGGCACGCGGGCCAGCGCTCGCGAGCGGGCAGCGCCTGCCTCGGACTTGCCGCGACGGGCCGCTGCTCTCGCCGTCACTCGCGGTTCGAGTGCCAGACGGCCTTGCGACCGCCGCGCTTAGGCGGCGTCAGCAGCTTCGGATTTTTCGCGAGCTTGCGGAGAAGCTCGGGGGGGTCGCCGGTCGCCGCCTTCTCGAGGTCCCCGCCTTCGTCGCGCGCGATCTCGACTAAGATCCGCTTCGAGAGCACGGAGCGCGGCTCCTCCTCGGCGATGTCCCGCGTGGCCGCGAATTCGTCGCGGTGCTTGATGAGCAGCCAGCTCGACCGGGCCTCTCCCCCCCGCGGCCGCGTGCGAACCAGCACCCACGAGCCGCGCAGCTTCTGGCCCTGGAGAGTGAACTTGAGGTCGCCCTTTTTCAGCGCGGCATCGACGTCGGGGCTCTCGGGAGTCCACGTGCCGTTGTCCCAGATCATCACGGTGCCGCCGCCGTACTCCCCCTCCGGGATGATGCCCTCGAATTTCGCGTACTCGATCGGATGATCCTCCGTCGGCATGGCCATGCGCTTGACGGACGGGTCGAGCGACGGCCCCTTGGGAACGGCCCAGGAGAGAAGGACGCCCTTCCACTCGAGGCGGAAGTCGTAATGCAGCTGGGAGGCGCGGTGCTTCTGGATGACGTACCCGAGGGCGCGCGCCCGCTTTTTCGGCGCGGGCTTCTCCTTGCCGGAGGGTTCGGACGTGACGTCGAAACGCCGTTTCTTCCGATACTCGGTCAAAGCCATCAGGGGGCCATTGTGCAATGGTCTTGCCGAAAGGGCGCCGGGTGGGGCGGGGGCAAGAGGGGGTCGATCAGGGCTCGTAGCTCATTCTCCCGTTTCGAGCGATAGACCTGGAAACAGGAGGGACGGCCGCTCGGACGGCGGCCTTCCGCCGGGAGCCGCGTCGTCAGCATTTCGTCTTCCTGCGCCTTGCGCGCGGACTTTGAAGCCGGCGGCACGGCCGCATCGGACGGCGGCCTTCCGCCGGGAGCCGCGTCGTCAGCATTTCGTGTTCCTGCGCCTTGCGCGCGGACTTTGAAGCCGGCGGCACGGCCGCATCGGACGGCGGCCTTCCGCCGGGAGCCGCGTCGTCAGCATTTCGTGTTCCTCCGCCTTGCGCGCGGACTTTGAAGCCGGCGGCACGGCCGCATCGGACGGCGGCCTTCCGCCGGGAGCCGCGTCGTCAGCATTTCGTGTTCCTCCGCCTTG
>JBBSGZ010000202.1:0-4757 GCA_038253555.1 Thermoanaerobaculia bacterium | reverse complement strand
TCTCCTGACCGAAGGGAAGGAGGAGCCTCCCGCTGCGGGAGCCGAAGCGAACGAAGGGAGCAGGCGAACGGTCGAGCCAACAGGCGAGCCGCTCGCCGGTGCCTTCGCCGCGCACGGCGAAGGCAGCTCCCGCAGTGAGCGAAGGCGACGTACAATCCCCCGGCCGCGGAGCGAACGATGGAACTTTTTCTGACATCCCGAGAGCTCGCCGACTTTCTGCATCGGTCCGAGACGGTGGCCCGGGGGGAACCGCTCCGGATCGTCGATGCCGACCGGTTCCGCGAGGGAATCATCGACAGCCTCGTTCAGACGGCGGTATTTGGCGATGCCGAGGTCAAAGACGTCGCGCGGCGCACGATCCGGGAGGCCGCCCGGGAGCTCGGCATCCTCCCCGCGTCGATCCTGCCGCTCTACGAGGCCCGGGGCCGCGGCGAGTTTGACGGCTTCAGCGTGCCGGCGGTCAACGTCCGGATGCTGTCCTACGACACGATGCGCGCCGCGCTCCGGGCCGCCCGAAGCCTCGACGCAGGCGCGCTGATCTTTGAGATCGCGCGCAGCGAGATCGGCTACACGGACCAGCGCCCGGGCGAGTACGCCGCCGTCCTGCTCGGCGCCGCGATCAAAGAGGGCTGGAAAGGGCCCGTCTTCCTCCAGGGAGACCACTACCAGACCAACCCGAAGAAGATGAAAGAGGATCCCGGGAAAGAGATCGCCGCGATCGAGGCCTTGATCGACGAAGCGATCCCGTCCGGGTTCT
This sequence comes from Thermoanaerobaculia bacterium, assembly GCA_038253555.1. Classification (GTDB taxonomy): domain Bacteria; phylum Acidobacteriota; class Thermoanaerobaculia; order UBA5066; family Gp7-AA6; genus JALYUA01. The sequence continues at coordinate 4,000 of JBBSGZ010000202.1, read as the reverse complement.
TCCAGATCGACATCGACACCTCGACGCTCGTGGACCTGTCGAAAAAGACGCTTCCGGAACAGCAGGAGGCCAATTCCCGGTACAGCGCGATCCTGACGGAGTACATCCGAAAGTATGAGCCGAAGGACATGCCGATTTCGATCGGAGGCGAAATCGGCGAGGTCGGTAAGGAGAACTCGACTCCCGAGGAGCTCCGCGCCTACATGAACGGCTACCGCAACCGCATCGGGGACCTCCGAGGTCTCGCGAAGGTCTCGGTGCAGACGGGGTCTTCCCACGGCGGCGTCGTCGGGCCGGACGGTACCGTCCAGCGCGCGGCGATCGACTTCGGCACGCTCGAGCGGATCTCGAAAGTCGCGCGCGAGGAGTACGGGCTCGCCGGTGCGGTGCAGCACGGCGCCTCGACGCTCTCCCCGGAGCTTTTCGGCCACTTCCCGGAGCACGGCTGCGCGGAGATCCATCTGGCCACGGAGTTCCAGAACATGGTCCTCGACCACCCCTCGCTGCCGTACCCCATGAAGCGCGCCCTCGACCGGTGGGTCTTCACCAACATGATCGAGCAGAAAAAGCCGGGCGAGACCCAGGAGCAGTTTCTCTACAAGAACCGCAAACAGGCGATCGGCCCGTTCAAGGAGCAGTTCTGGAACCTGCCCGTCGGGACGCGCGACGCGATCGCGGACACCCTGGAAAAGAAGTTCCGCTTCCTCTTCGAAACTCTCCGGATCAGCGGAACCCGCGCGCTCGTGGACCGCTACGTCCGTCCCGCCGACGTGTTCCACCCGCAGGCGGCTCTCGCCGGCGCCGGCGCCGGTTACGTCCGCGACGACGAGGCCGGAGATTAGGAGGAAGGCGCGAGGGGTTCGGCGGGAGGCGCGGGGCGAAATCCCTTCTTCGACCAGCCTGCCTCTTCGATCACGCCTCCGCCCGGCGTCCCGCGCCGGGCGCCCGGCGCCTCGTCGGATGACCGCGGTGGTCAAGACGAAGCCGGTGGCGGGGCGCGAGGGCACCGAGGTCCGCACGGTCCCCGTTCCCGAGCCCGGTCAGGCGGAGGTCTTGATCCGTGTCCTCGCCACCGCCGTGTGCGGGTCGGACAAGCACATTTATCAGTGGGATCCCTCCATGGCCGGCATGGTTGCGCCGCCGCGCATCTACGGCCACGAGTTCTGCGGAGAAATCGTCGCCTTCGGGCCGGGCGGCAAGCGCCCCCACCTGGAGGCTGGCCAGTACGTTTCCGCCGAGATGCACGTCACGTGCGGGCATTGCCGGCCCTGTCGCACGGGTCAGCGTCACATCTGCGAGAACACGCGCATTCTCGGCGTGCACGAAGACGGCTGCTTCGCTCAGTACGTGGTCGTCCCCGCGTACAACGTGGTTCCCCTGGACCAGGCCGTCGTTCCCGTCAGGGTCGGCGCCTTCCTCGACGCGCTCGGCAACGCCGTCCACACCACGCAGGTGGCGGATCTCTCCGGAAAGGCCGTCGCGGTGCTCGGGTACGGCCCGATCGGCGCGATGTGCGCTGAGATCGCGCGCATCTCGGGGGCCTCCCACATCGCGATCACGGACGTCAATGCGCACGCCGCCGCGCATGCCCGGCAGTGGGCGTCGAAGCGGCGCCTGACAAACGTCACGGTCATCGACCTCACGAAGACGAAAGATCCGGCCGGAAGTCTGCGTGACGCGACAGGCGGCGGAGCGGACGTGGTGCTCGAGCTCTCCGGGGCCGAGGCCTCCGTGAATCTGGGGCTCGCCGGCGCCCGCCGCGGGGGAGTTCTCTCGCTGCTCGGTCTGCCGCGCGAGAAGAGCCTCACGATCCGCGACTACACGAACGACTTCATCTTCAAGGGGCTGACACTCCATGCAATCATCGGCCGGCGCGTGTTCGAGACATGGATCAAGATGCTCGACCTGCTTCGCGCGGGACTCGACGTCGAGCACCTCGTCACCAACGAGTTCGAAGGGCTCGACCGGTTTCACGAGGCAATGGAACTTCTCGAGAATCGCCGCGCGATGAAAGTAGTCTTCTACCCGAACGGCAAGCCCGCCTGACATTTCACCCGGAGGACGACCATGCCGACCCGTAAGCCGCCCACCCCCGATCCCACTGCCGAGTTAAACGACCGGAGCATCGCCGAGTTCGCGCTGGAGGAATCGCGCCTCTCGAACCTGGCTTACCGCTTCGAGATGCGGCCCCGCGAGCGGGTCTGGAAGAACTGGGACCGCACGGAGTTCGAACCCAATCATTTCCGAATCGTCGGGCTCGCCGGTGTGTGCCTGAACAAGGAGGAGAAGGAGCGGGCGCATCGCACGGCCTCGCGCGCCCTGGAGGACCTGGACGACATCCTGTTCGTCGTGGAAGAGCCGGCGCAGGCGGTGATCGTCCGAAACCCGACCGGGACCTCCGAGATCGTCAACCGCCCCACGATCTGCGCCGAGATCGTCGCTCTGGACAAGGCCGGGTTCGACCGCGCGCTTTCCGCGCTCGACGCCGCTTTCCCCGGTCAGCGCGTCGCGGGCAAGATCGTCAGCGAAGGATGAGACGGGAGCCGAAAGCGGGAGGCTGAGAGCCGATCGCTCTGCTCATGCACCCCCTCATCGAACACCTCGCCGGAGAAGTCGCGAAGCTGCGGCAGGCTGGCACGCTCAAGGAAGAGCTCGTCCTCGAATCCCCTCAGGACGCCCGCGTCAGGGTGAAGGGGCGCGAGGTCGTGATGCTGACCTCCAACAATTACCTGGGCTTCGCGAACCACCCGCGCATCCGGGAGGCGCAGAAGAAGGCGGTCGACCGCTGGGGCGCGGGAATGGCGTCCGTGCGCTTCATCTGCGGAACCGAAGGGCTGCACAAGGAGCTCGAGGCCGAGATTGCCTCGTTCTTCGGCAACGAGGACGCCATCCTCTATATGTCCTGCTGGAATGCGAACGAGGGCCTCTTCGCGGTCGTCCTGGACGAGCCCGACGGCCTCTATTCCGACGAGCTGAACCACGCCTCGATCATCGACGGGGTCCGGCTCTGCCGGGCGAAGCGCTTCCGGGTGCCGCACAACGACCCGGCGGCGCTCCAGAAACTTCTGGCGGAGGACCGCGCTTCCCGGTTTCGGCTGATGATGACCGACGGCGTCTTCTCGATGGAAGGGGAAGAGGCGGACCTGCCGGCCTTAGTCGACATCTGCGAGCGGGCGGGCGCGCTGCTCGTCGTGGACGACTCGCATGCGACGGGAGTTCTGGGTCAGACAGGCCGGGGCACGGGCGAGGAGCAGGGCGTCTTCGACCGGATCCCCGTGACGACCGGCACGCTCGGCAAGGCCATGGGATCGGCGGCCGGCGGCTTCGTCACCGGCCCGGCGCCTCTCGTCGAGCTCCTGCGGCAGAGGAGCCGCACGTATCTCTTTTCCAACTCTCTCCCGCCGGCCGTAGCCGCGGGCTCCCTGGAAGCCTTTCGCATGCTGCGCGAGGACCCGGCCCCCGTCGCAAAGCTGCGGGACAACGCGGCGTACTTCCGAAAGGCCATTTCCGAGGCGGGCTTCCGGATTCCGCACGGCACCCATCCCATCGTCCCGGTCATCGTCGGCGACACCGCCAGAGCGCTCGCCATGGGGCACGCCCTCCTCGAGGAAGGCGTGTACGTCTCGGGGTTCGGGTTCCCGGTCGTCCCTCAGGGGCAGGCGCGGCTTCGGTGCCAGGTCTCGGCCGCGCATGCGCATGCGGATCTCGACCTCGCCGTTGACGCCTTCGTAAAAGTCGGGAAAAAGTTCGAGGTGATCTGAGAAGGGGCACTCTTTGTCGAGAGAGCGCATCGCTCTACCGTCGCCGCCCCCACCCCTCCCTCTCCCCGCGCCCGGGAAGAGGGAGCAGAGTCCTCTAGCAGGCCGCTGAAAAAGGGTGTGAGGCGGTGTTGCGAGCGCCGCGCGGCCGGATGCAAGGAGCCGCGACGAAGGCGCTGCATCGGGGAGGAGCGGCGACGCCGCAGACGGCCCCGCGCCGCCGCAACCGCTTGCGGTGGCTG
>JBBSGZ010000201.1:0-4793 GCA_038253555.1 Thermoanaerobaculia bacterium | reverse complement strand
TCGAGCGGCGGATTCCGCCTCGCCCGGGCGCTGCCGGAGGTCGACCCGATCAATTTCGTATCACGGGTGAAGATTCCGGTGCTGCTGATCACCGGGCGGTACGATTTCTCGGCGCCGTACGAGACCGCTCAGGCTCCGATGTTCCGGATGCTCGGAACCCCCGAGAAAGACAAGCGGCACTTCGTCTTCGAAGCCGGTCACATCCCGCCGCAGATGCAGCCGGTCATCAGGGAGGTTCTGGACTGGCTGGACCGGTATCTCGGGCCGGTGAACACGTCGGGGTGACGGGGGTGCGCGCGGGGGAGGGAGCAGTTCTTGGCCCGAGGTCGGCTCGTTTCTCGAAGGGTGAGGGGTCGGCTCTGCTGATCGAGCCCTGTCAGGCTTCATGTGCCGCCCCTTCCCCCCAGCCCTCTCCCCGGGCGCGGGGGGACGCCGTAAGCCAGCGCTGCTTTCGACGTCCCCTTCCACGATAAGTCCCGCCCCTCACCCCGGCCCTCTCCCCCGGCGCGCGGGGAGAGGGAGCAGAGGGGAGCAGAAGGGAGCAGAGGGAGGGGACGGGGACTATTGGTCCTCCGCTGGTGCGGCGGACTGCTTCTTGCAGTTCCCGTCGAGCCCGTATCGACAAGATCAAGTGAATGGAGAACAACGCATGAAGAATGAAACCGGGAATGGCAACCGCAACGGCGCCAACCCTAAATCGCGTCAGCTCAAGTTCCATACCGAGGATCCGACCGGAAAAGTCCTGACGACGAATCAGGGCGTGCCGCTCGAGAATGATCAGGACACTCTCAAGGGGGGAGACCGCGGTCCATCCCTCCTCGAGGACTTTCATTTCCGCGAGAAGATCACCCACTTCGACCATGAGCGAATCCCCGAGCGGGTGGTCCACGCCCGCGGGTCCGCGGCGCACGGGTACTTCCAGGTCTACGAGGGGATTCCCGAGCTCACCCGGGCGGCGTTTCTTCAGGACCCCGGCGTCAAGACCCCCGTGTTCGTGAGGTTCTCGACCGTCGCCGGGTCGCGCGGCTCGACCGATCTCGCGCGGGACGTCCGCGGCTTCGCCACGAAGTTCTACACGACCGTGGGGAACTTCGACCTCGTGGGCAACAACATGCCCGTCTTCTTCATCCAGGACGCGATCAAGTTCCCGGACCTTATCCACGCGGTCAAGCCCGAGCCCGACCACCACATGCCGCAGGCCGCGTCGGCGCACGACACCTTCTGGGACTTCATCTCGCTCATGCCGGAATCGATGCACATGATCATGTGGGTGATGTCCGACCGGGCGTTGCCGCGCAGCTTCCGGATGATGGAAGGATTCGGGGTCCACACGTTCCGGTTCGTCAACGCGGAAGGGAAGTCCCGGTTCGTCAAGTTCCACTGGAAGCCGCTGCTCGGCATGCATTCGGTGGCCTGGGACGAGGCGCAGAAGATCTCGGGCAAGGACCCGGACTTTCATCGCCGCGATCTCTGGGAGGCGATCGAGAGCGGCAACTATCCGCAGTGGGAGATGGGCGTCCAGATCGTCGAGGAGAAGGACGAGAACTCGTTCGACTTTGACCTTCTCGATGCGACGAAGCTCATCCCGGAGGAGCTCGTCCCCGTGCAGCGGATCGGCCGGCTGACGCTGGACCGCAACCCGGACAACTTCTTCGCCGAAACCGAGCAGGTCGCGTTCCACATCGGCCACGTCGTTCCGGGAATCGACTTCACAAACGACCCGCTGCTCCAGGGCCGGCTGTTCTCGTATACCGATACGCAGCTGATCCGCCTCGGCGGGCCCAACTTTCATGAGATTCCGATCAACCGGCCGATCGCGCCGATCGACAACAACCAGCGCGACGGTTTCATGCGCCAGACGATCGACCGGGCGAAGTCCTCCTACCACCCGAACACGACCGGCGGCGGATGCCCGGTCCAGGCGGGAGCGCTCGCCGGCGGGTTCGTCAACTTTCCGGAGCGGGTCGCCGGGAACAAGATCCGCGCGCGGTCCGAGAAGTTCTTCGACCATTTCAGCCAGGCGAGGCTCTTCTTCAACAGCCAGTCGGAGCCGGAGAGGGACCACATCGTCGAGGCGCTCCGGTTCGAGCTCGGGAAGGTCAAGCGCAAGCCCATCCGCGAGCGGATGGTGGGAATGCTCGGCCTGGTGGATCGGGGGCTCGCGGGGCGCGTCGCGGACGGCCTCGGCATGACGGAGATCCCGCCGGTGGATCCGCCGATCAACCACAGCTTCTCGGCCGACGCGGCACCGGGAAGCCGGGAGCCGAAGATCGAGGACGGCGACGGAGCGGTGTCTCCGGCCCTGAGCATGGCGAACACGGTCAAGGACTCGATCCGGACCCGGAAGGTCGCGATTCTGGCCGCCGACGGCGTGGACGATCTCTCGCTCTCTTCGATGATGCAGGCGCTCGACGCGCAGGGCGCGCAGGCGAAGATCGTCGCGCCGAGGCTCGGATACTTAAAGGGCGCGGACGGATCCGACTTCTTCGTCGAGTTCAGCCTGCTGACGGCCTCCTCCGTGCTCTTCGACGCGGTGTACGTGCCGGGCGGCGCGGCGAGCGTCCAGGCCCTCTCCGCCGAGCGCGACGCGATGGAATTCGTTTCGGAGGCGTTCCGTCACTGCAAGACGATCGGGGCGACGGGGGAAGGGATCGGCCTGCTCGGCGCCGTTCCCGGCCTCGAGGGAGTCAATGGCGGCGGCGGAAGCGGAAACGGCAATGGAGACGTCGAAGGGGTGCTTACGGCGCCCGACGGCCGGCCGGACTTTCTGAAGAGCTTCACCGCGGCGCTTAAGATGCACCGCCACTGGACGCGGACGGGGAAGAACAAAACCGTCCCGCCGGCGGACGGCGAAGAAACGCGAGGGCGGCAGGCGCCGATGTAAGAGGCCGGGTGGTCGCGCCTCTCCCTCCCTCTCCCCGCGCTCGGAGAGAGGGTTGGGTGAGGCAGTCGGAGGAAATTCAATGGGAAGGGGAGAAGGGGGCTACCCCCTTCACCCTTCCCTCTCCCCGCGCCCGGGGAGAGGGGTCTGCAGTTCGGCTCGGCTCCGGCTGCTCGCCCGATCTAGACGCTCCGCCGCCGGGCTTTCTCCGGACCGTCGCTGCCGCGGGGCATCGGCTTGGACTTACCCGCGGGCGGGCCCGGGGTCGGTCGATCCCTGCTCGTGTCCTTGCCCTTGCGCTCCTGCATCACCTGCGCTTCTTCCATCGCGCTCTTGACGTCGCGCTCTTCCTCGGGCGGCGGAAGGACCGCGGGAAGGCCGAGCGAGTCGAGCCAGAGCTCCCGCGCCCATCCCTGCGTGTGGTACAGGTGCTCGTCCTCCTCGTCCTCCACGGCGTCGTACGCTTCCGTCAGGACCTGCTTCGCCGAAGCGGGCGCCTTCTTGGCGACCTCGCCGATCAACTCCCAGTTCATGTGATCCTTGGTCTCCGCGTCGACGACGCACTCGGCGGCGACGAGCTGCGCGGCGGCGAGCGACCCGCCGCTCAAGGCCTTCTCCATCGCGGCGACCAGGCTCTTGCCCTTCTCCCGAACGATCCGCCGGCCGGCGGTCTGCTTCTCGGGATCCATTCCGAGCTTGTCGCAGACGTTCATCAGGACGAGCACGTGCTCCTGAGTCTGCGTTCCGTACTTCTGCCACTCCTTCTTGAGATCGGGGTTCTGCGCGCACGCGATGGCGGTGCGGTACACCTGGACTCCTCCGAGCTCCGTCTCGAGGGCCTGATAAATCAGCTCTTCGATCTGGGATTTATTCATTCGATCTCCTTGAAATTGCGTGTTTGTGGATTCGGACAACGTGCAACTTCCGTTCCGGCGAGGGGGAACCGGTCTACTCGACCCGGAACGTTTTGGTCGACGCCGCCCCCCCGCTGTCGACGGAGACGTCGAGCTTGTAGCCCCCCCGGGGCCATCCGCCCGGTTTCTCGACGGAAAACCCGGTCACGGCCGGGCCGGTGGGGGAGATGGTTCGCTGATCGTTGCGGATCACCTGGCCATCCTCGAACGTCCATTTGGCGAAGATCGTGACGGGCTTGCCCGCGCCATCGGTCGACACGGACGCGAAGATAGTGTCGTTCGGACCGAAGTGGTCCGTCGGGCTCTGGACCTTCCGGTCGGGCCCGACCGACTTTCCGAGGGAGACCTCCGTGACGTGAACGGCGGCCGGCGCCGCTTCGGAGGCCGATCCGGACGCTGGCCCGCGGGAGTCGGGGGAGCGCTGGGCGCTGTCCGCGCGCCCCGGCTCGGCTTTCCTGCAGGCGGCGAGGGGCAGGCCGAGAACGAGCGCGAAGACGGGAAGGGCGCGCCCGCAGCGCCGCATCGCGGATGGATCTCCGGGGGTCATTCGGGGATCCTCAGGCGCCATCCGGGCTGGATGAGGTCCGGATCGTGGATGACGTCCCGGTTCTCCTGGTAGATTCGCTTCCACGCGCCCGCCTCGCCGTAGAATTTCCTGGCGATCTTCGAGAGGCTGTCGCCGTTTTCGACGACGTACATCCGCATCGTCCGCTGCTTCTCGAGATCCGATGCGGCCGTGCCGGGGCCGGCGGCCGGCGCCGTGGAAGAGCTTCCCGACACCACGTTTGAGAAATCGGGCTTTTGCGAATGGTCGTTCAAGCTTCCCGATACCACGTCTGAAAAAACGGGCTTCTTCGAATTGTCGTCCATCTCATCCTCCTTCCGGCCCGCCGCGCCACCGCGCGGGAGCCCGGTTTCCTGGAAATTCCGCATCCGTGCCGGACTCCAAGTAAGAGGAAAAAAAATGGCGGGGGCAAAAACCCCCCCTTTCTGAATAG
>JBBSGZ010000200.1:0-4808 GCA_038253555.1 Thermoanaerobaculia bacterium | reverse complement strand
TGACGAGCTGTCCCTCACGGAAGAGGACCCGGATCAGCTGGCCGTCGACGCGGCTTCGAACGGTCTCGGTTTTGACGGCCGTGACGGTGCCGAGGCCGGTCAGATAAACCGGAAGATCGCCCGTCCGCGCGGGGACCGTCGTCACGGGGATCACCCGGTTTGCCGCCGAGGTTTTCGCCGCGGCGATCTCCTTCTTCTGTTTCTGCCCGGAGCGGGAGAAGAGAAAGACCGCCAGAGCGGCGACGAGGAGCCCCGCGACCCAGGGCCATCGCCGGCGGCGCCCCGCCCTGACGTCCGGTGCATCGGCCGGTGCGGGACCCGGCGCGGGCGGAACGTCTCTCCGGGCCGGCCCCGGCGCCTCCTGTGGGTGCGGGGGCGGCGGATCCTGCGGAAGTGGTGCGTCGGATTTCATCGTTCGAAGTTCCGTCCATTCTCCCGGTGAGTCGCGCCGCTCCTGGCCTCTCGATTTACCCGCGCCGCTCGGCCGGCATCCCGGCGCGGCGATTCCTCCTCGGGCAGACCCGGGGGGGACGGTTCCGGGCCGTATTCTGAACCCTATTCCAGTACGGAGAATTCTTGCTTCCAGTTACAGGCGATCGAAGACCCGGGCGTCTGGATGGGCGTGTCAGGCGCCCCCCTGGGCAAAGGCGGGGCCGAGCCCCCCGCGAGGAGCGGCTCTGTCGGATCGCGCGGCGGGGGGGACGCGAGTCAGACCTCCGGAGCCCGGGCGACGACCACCGTCTCGCCCGAAACGTAGTCGTAGGCCCGCCGGTCGAAGCCCCCGTACACCTCGATCCGCTCGAAGCCCGCCCGGGCCAGCAGGTGCTCGAGCTCGTACCGGAAGAAGTATCGCTGTCGGAAGCTCGCCCGGCGCATCGGAAGGCGTCTTTCGCCGCGGCGCCGGTCGTAGCGGAAGAAAATGTGGACGATCTGCCGGACGTGGTCGATTTCCGCGCGGGACCGCCGGACGATCTCCTCGCCCGCGCGCAGGAACCGCATCTCTTCGAACTCCGGGATTTCGGGCCGCGCGATGGCGGGCAGATAGGGAGCGGAAACGTCGAACGCGAAGACTCCTCCCGGCGCCAGATGCTCCCGGACCCGCGCCAGGCAGGCGAGCTGAGCGGCCGGTTCGTGCAGGTGCTGGAAAGCGCGAAACGCCGAGAAGACGAGACTGAACCTGCGACCGGGGAGCCGAAAGGATTCCATGGCGGCCCGTTTCAGCGTGAGAGTTTGCGGCGGCCTCTTCCGGCGCAGCTCGGCCAGCATCGCGGCGGAGGAGTCCACACCGGTGCATTCAAAGCCATCGCGGGCCATGGCAAGCAGGACCCTCCCGGATCCGCACCCGAGTTCGAGAACCGGCCCTCCGCTTTTTCGGGCGAGATCCAGATAAAAGGCGACGTCCCCCGACTCCCTCCGCAGCTCCGCTTCGCTGGCGTCGTAGTACGCCGCGGCGGCGGGCTCGTAGCCTTCCTTCGTCGGGTTCGGCCTTTTCCGGTTCCTCTGCGCTGCGGGTGACCGGCGCCGGGGTTTCGAGGAAGTCATCGCTTCCCTGACTGCGACGTGTCGATCAAAACCGCCGCGAAAAACCGCAGACACCGCCGGCGCTTCGATGTCATCGGCAGATCGTGCTCCGAAAAACCTCGCCGCCACGGCGGATTCAAGACTTCGCCGCGGCGCGGCGCGAAGGGCACGTCTTAGAATCCGGGCGAAGCCACCACCCACACAACAAGGGAGGTCCCACACTATGACCCTTCCACGAATCCTCGCCGCGGTCGCGCTGGCCTCTGGCGTCACTCTGAGGGCTTCCGCACAGGAGGACCACGCGCACCACCATGCAGGCGGCGAGTCCCTCGGCACGGTCCACTTTTCCGTCTCCTGAAACCCGATGTCCAGCCCGCCTTCACGCGAGCGGTCGCGCTCCTTCACTCGTTCGGCTACGAGGAGGCCCGCAACGCTTTCGCGGCGGTCGCCGAGCGGGACTCCTTCTGCGGGATGGCCCACTGGGGAGTCGCGATGACCTGGTACCACCCGATCTGGGCGCCTCCCTCTCCGGTCGAGCTCGCGGCGGGGCGTGCCGCGGCGGAGAAAGCCGCCGCTCTCGGAGCGAAGTCGCAAGCGGGAGCCGAAGCGAACGGAGGGAGCAGGCCGGCGGTCGAGGCCGCATCCGGCCGAGCCACCGGCCGGTGCCGTTCGCCGTCAGCGAACGGCAGCTCCCGCAGTGAGCGGGGGCGACGGTGCTGGTCGGGGCGGCCGGGATCGAACCGGCGACCACCTGCTCCCAAAGCAGGTACGCTACCGCTGCGCTACGCCCCGGTCACGTTCAGTTTACCCGTTTGCAATGCCGCAGAAGCGGTGTCCGGCGCCACTAGAGCTCCGGACCGGTCCCCGCTGCGACGGCTGGTCCTGGCGTCGCGCCTGGTACGCCAGGGAAATACATCCGAGCGCCGAAAGCAGATCCAGCCGATCGACAGATGCGAGCTCACCGACTCCCGCTAGCAGAAACAGAGAGGCCCGGTGCCGCTGAATCAGGACGAAAGATTTCCCGCAGGAGAAGAACCACCAGGAAAATCGGCACGAAGACGAACATCGCCACGAATATCAGAGATAGAAAATCAATCTCTCCGCGCGCAGGGCCGATCACGGCACCTGTCCTGCCGTCCGCGAGGCTCCTGGATGTTGCGGCCCGCCACCGCCATCAATGGGCGAGCTCGGCGAACCAGTTCACGACGACGGTCGTCGGGGTCAGCGCGTCGCGCCCGAGCGGGGCCAGAAACAGGAAGCGCTGGCCGTCCGCTGTCGGCACGTAATGGCTGCGAACGCGGACGCCGGACTGAACACGCGCCTGGAAAAGCGGTCGCGGAATGCCGGCCTCGACCGTGTCACCTTTTTCCGCGACCTCCACCACCATCAGGTGCGAAGTCGGGTCCCCGTAATAGATCTGTTTTCCGTCGGCGCTCCAGGCGGGCTCGCGGCCGCCCTGCGTGGAGATCTGCCACTTGCCGGCCGCCGCCGGGAACGCCTGCACATAAACCTCCGGGCGACCCGACTCGTGTCCCTGAAAGGCGATCCAGCGCCCGTCGGGGGAAAAGACCGCCTTGCTCTCGTTGAATGCGGTCTGGACGAGAGGGATCGGCTTGCGGTCTCCGAAGGTGGGAAGGACCCAGATGTCGAACCCGGACTGTTTCGTCAAGAGCTGATAGAGGATGTAACGGCCGTCGCGGGACCAGTCGGTCGCGAATTTAAATTCGCCGCTGGTCACCACGAGCGGCGTTTCCATCGTTCCCCCGCTCGCCGCCTTTGAGTAAAGATCAAACGCCCCGGTGCGGTTCGAGCTGAAAACGATCGTTTTCGCGTCAGGGGACCAGACGGGCGAAGTCTCGCTGCCCGGATCGAAGGTGAAGCGCGAGCTCGTGCCGCGCGCGAGGTCCCGCATCCAGAGGTCCGATTTTCCCGTCTGGGGGTCGTCCATCTCGACGAGCAGGCGGTCGCCCGACGGGGACAGCGCGAAGTCGGCGTAACCGGCCGGGTCGCCGACCGTTCCCAGCTCTTTTCCCGTCCGGTCGGTCCAGACGAGGCGTGAGCCCGCTTCGCCGGTGCGGTAGACGAGCGCGCCGGTGCGGGAGGCCGAAAACCGGGCGAGCCCGAGCCCCGTGGCCCCGACGTGCTCGGCCAGCGGGACCGCCTCCCCCGTGGTCTTGAGATGAGCCGCGTCGAATGGCTGCGCGACCAGTGTCTTGTCGCGGACGAACAACAGGTGGCCAGGCGGCGCATAGGTCACCAGCGACTGCGCTGGCGCAAGCGGTACCGAGTCCTTCGAATCGAGCGTCCCGACGCGGTACGAGTTCTCCTCGCTTTTCTGGCGAAACGCCATGAAGAGGAAGTGGCGCCCGTCGGGCAGGAATTCGGGCCACGCGACCTGCGTCTCGCTGCGTTTGGGATCGGCCGCCACCGCGACGGTCGGCGTTCCTCCGGCGGCCGAGACGCGGTAGATTGGATCGGCCGTTCGGCCGTCGAAGAGGATCACTCCCTGCTGGCTCCAGCTTCCATCGGCCCCGCTCGGCGCGTCGCAGATCTTCTGCGGCGGCCCGCCGCCGACCTCGATCTTCTTGAGTTTGCCTTCGGCGAAGAACCCGATGAACCGGCTGTCAGGCGACCAGAACGGACGAGTCGTGCCTTCGGTCCCCGGCATCGGCCGGGCGGAGACCGAGTTCAGCGGTCGCAACCAGATCATGCTCTTCCCGGAGGAGTCGGTCGCGTTGAACACGACGGTCTGGCCGTCCGGCGAGATCCGCGGGCTGTCGATCGCGGTGACGCCTTCCGGCGCCGGGATCTCGAACCGCAGGACGCGCGAAGGCGGCGGCGTCCGGCGGACAAAGCCGATCCCGAGCGCGGCGGCGGCCAGCGCCGCGAGTCCGGCCGCGATCCACGCGATCCGTTCGCGGCTCTTCCGCCGCGCGGCGACGGGGGCCGGCAGCCCCGCCGAAGAGCCGCCTTCGGCGATCCACTGCAGCTGCAGCATCACGTCGTGCGCGGTGTTCCAACGGTTCTCCGGGTCCTTGGCGAGACAGCCGGAAACGACGCGGTTCAGCGCGGGGGGCGCCATCGGCTGAAGGCTCGAGATCGGCGGGGGTTCCGAGTTCATGATCGAGCCGATCAGGCTGGCCTGGCTCTTCCCGGAGAACGCCTTCTGCGCGGTCGCCATCTCGTAGAGGACGCATCCGAACGCGAAGAGGTCGCTCCTCGCATCCGCCTCGCGGCCCTCGAGCTGTTCGGGGGACATGTACTGGAAGGTCCCGAGGATCGTGCCG
>JBBSGZ010000199.1:0-4982 GCA_038253555.1 Thermoanaerobaculia bacterium | reverse complement strand
GACGGGAGTCTCTCCTGACGTTCATCGGGTGCTCGACTTTCAGGAGACGGACGTTAAGACCGGCGCGAAGGTTCCCATCTCCGGACTCTCCCGCGCCGTTCCGGCGGTCTGGAACATCGCATCGGCCGCGGGCCGCAGGGTGGGCGTCGTGGGCTGGTGGGCGACGCATCCTGCCGAAGAGGTCAACGGTTTCTTAGTCTCCGACCACGCGACGCCGATCCTCTTTGCCCGGCTTCCCCTCTCGGGCGCCGCCTTCCCTGCTTCGCTCGAGCCGGGGCTCGCGCAGATCCAGCGCCGCGACGGCGCTGTGACGGACGCCGAGGTCGCGAGCTTCTTCGACGGCGCCGCCTCCGAGGTCGCCGCGGCGCGCGCGAAAGGCGGAGGGCTGTCAGACCCGATCATTGCGCTCGACCGGATCGTTTCGTCGACCCGCGTTTCGCACCGTGTCGCGCGGGACCTGTACGACCGCGATCGGCCGGAGCTCCTGGCCCTGTATTTCGAGGGGACGGACGAAATCGGCCATGTCTTCGCCGCCGACACGCCACCCAGGCTCGCGTGTACCCCCGACGCCGACTTCGCCCGCTATCAGAACGTCGTCCGCCGCTACTACGCGCTCATCGACCGGCTGCTCGGACAGTGGATGCGGCGCGCGACGGAGGATCGGGCGACGCTCCTCGTTCATTCGGACCACGGTTTCAGGTGGGGCGGCGACCGGCCCTGCGGCCTGGCGTCAGGCAACTGGGCGACCGCGGCCTTCTGGCATCGGTTAGACGGCGTCGCCGCGGCGTGGGGCGCGAGAGTGTCTCCGTCACCCGAACGCGGCGCCGCGAGCGTCTTCGACGTGGCGCCCACCGTTCTCGCGTTGCTCGACCTCCCGACCGACCGGCGCATGACGGGGCGGCCGATGCGCTTCGCCTTTCCGGCGCTGGCGCCGCCTCCCGCTCGGGACCTTTCCGCGACTCCCGTGCGCCGCGTCGCCGCCCAGGCGATGACGCCGGCGGAGGCGAGCGAGTACGCGAAGAAGCTGATGGCGCTCGGCTATCTCTCGGGCGGCGAGACGCGCCCGCTCGCGCCGCCGGGCGGAGACCGTCCGGGCATGACCGAAGGCGCCTGGAACAATCTCGGGCTCTATTTCCGAGACACCGCCGGGAACTCCGAAGCCGCGCGGAGCGCCTTCGAGAAGTCCCTGGCGCTTCGGCCGGACTATTACTCGCCGATGTACAACCTCGCGGTGCTTGCCCGCAGCGAAGGGAAAATCCGTCCGGCCGAAGACTGGCTGTTTCGGTCGCTCGCGGCTCTCGGGGAGCCGCCCGACAAGGCGGTTCTCGGCTGGTCCCACGAGTACCAGCAGGCGGGAAACTTGTCTGCGGCGCGCTCACTGCTAGCGCGCGCGCACGCGGTATACCCGAAGAACGAGCCGATCGCCCGGGATCTCGCCCTCCTCCTCTCACGGTCGCAGGACTGTCGCGCCGCCTTATCCGTTCTCGGCGGGTTCGAAGCGGGCTCCGGCGATCCGCGCACGTACAACACGCTCGCCCTGATCCAGACCTGCCTCGGGAATCGCCCCGAGGTGGTCCGCCTGCTCGAGCATTCTCTTGCCGTGAAACGGGATCAGCCGGAAATTGCCCGGTCGCTCTCGATCGCCCGGGGAGCGCAATCCGGAAAATGAAAAAGCCGGGGGCGCCATGCCCCCGGCCGTCGAGATCGTCGGTCGACTTAGAAGCTGAACGTTCCCGTCGCCAGAAAACGCCTGGCCGGCGCGTACGTCAGCGCGTGCCCAAAATTGGGGTTGAGTGTCGTGTTCGAATCGCTGGAATAGAGAGTCTTGTCGACGCTCAGGGCCGGCTGCGAGTTGAACACATTCAAGAGACGTCCCTCGATTCGAAAGTTGGCGAACGTTCCGAGCGGAATGTTCTGGGCAACGAGAAGGTCGAAGTTGGTCCACGAGGAAAGGCGGCGGCTGCCCGCCGGCTCGATGTACTGATACGGAACGCCGTAGACCGGATCGTACTGCTGCGCCTGCCAGGGGCGGCCGCTCTGGAAACGGAGGTATCCGCCGATGATGGTGTTTGTGGGCAGATTGTAAGAACCGAAGAGCTTCGCCACGTGGGTCCGATCTCCCTCGAGGATGCCCTGGCGGAACTGGTCCTCGACGTTGATCCCCGGACCGTCTTCGATGTAGGACGAAGAGTAAAAGAGCTGCGTCGCGTAGTCGAGATCCCAGTTGCCATCGAGGCGGGAGAGCGTGTACGAAAGGTCGGCCGTCCAACGATCGTTCGCGCCGGTCTTGCGGAGCTGCACCGTCGCCCCGCGATAGCGTCGCTTTGCGGCGATGTTGCCGTAGCGGAAATTGCCGGGATTGAGGTCCACAAAGTTGTTACCGGTCGCTGGAAAATCCTCGATCACGTCCCGCGTTCTGCGGTAGATGCCGTACGCCTCGAAGGAATATCCCTGTCCGAGCGGCCGGGCGTAGCCCACGAGGTATTCATCCGTGAACGTGGGATCGATGTTCGGAATGACGCGTTTGCCGTTGTTTTGATTCGACCGGGTCACCTGGGTGATGAGAGCGCCCGTCGTCCGGTTGAAATAAGCATCGGTACGGAACAGGCGGATCGGCGACGCGGAACGGGCGATCGACTGATTGTCCAGGTTGTCGTAACGGGCAAAATTCGCGTAAACCTTGTCGTGCGCGCTGTGATCAATCTCGTAGGACACGCCGACACGCGGCTGAAACTGCTTGGACCAGGGAATCGTCAGCGTGTCACGATAAGTGCACGCCGCCGCCGCGGTGCCGGGTACGCATTCCGACACGAGCGAGTTCGGCACTCGGAAGTCGCCTCTCTCGAATATGAACGTCCCGCCGGACGGGATGTACTGATCGCGGTTGACGAGCACGCCGAGATTGACCGTGAGGTAGCTCCACGTCATCTGATCCTGCGCGAACAGCCCCCAGGTGCGGGCCTTCGAGACCTGCGCCGGCTGGTCCGGACTGTAGCGGGCGAGGAAACAGGGTCGGGCGGAGGCAGGCCCGCAATTGGATCTGCTGGAAACCGAGATCGATCCCCACCCGTTCGCGATCCGGGCAAGCTCTTCGCGGTTCGCGCTGTAGGTGCCGCCGATTCGAATGTCATGGCTTCCGCCCAGGATGTTCGCCAGGTAACTCGTGGTCAGCTTGTACTCATCCCGGAAGAAGTCGTCGTTGTTGATGGCAAGTGAGGCTCCCCCCGTCTGCTGGCCGGTGAGCGGGTCCGTGAACAGGCCGACCGCAGCGGGGTTTGCCGCGTTGAAGGCGGGTTGGTATCCAAACGCCAGAGTCGGTGCCGCACCGTTATGGTTTTCATTGTGGTTGTACTTGGCCTCGACGTTGAATCTCGAGTTCACCGTCCAGAACCAGGAGGCGACACCGATCCGGTCGATTTCCTTCGGGTTATCGCCGGTGGAGGCGGCTCCCCTCGTCCCGATGTCGGTGTTCGTCTGCTTGACGCCCCGATACCGGAATGAGGCTTCCAGCAACTGGTTCGGAAGGGGAGTCGCCGTCAGCTTGGCGAAATACTCGTTGATGTCGAGATCCGAATTGGGGAGCGAATTGGGAGGTCCCCCGATGTTGAAGTTGTTGAACCGCTCTTTCTCGGCCTGGCGGTAGAAGTTCCCTGAGCCATAGAAGAAGAGACGGTCCGGGACGACGGGGCCACCGATGCTCCCGCCCGGGCGGGCCCGGTTGACCACGCTCGTGTTGTTGGGATCCTTGCTTTTGGCGCCGAGACTCGAAGGCTCGTATTCCAGGCGCAGTTCTCCGTGGAAAGCGTTCGTGCCCGACTTCGTCACGCCATTGACGATGAACCCGCCGGTGCGGCCGTACTCGGGTGAGACGCCCGCCCGCGTGATGTTGACCTCCTGGATGTCGAGTTCCGCGAAGTCCTGGAAGAGGTCGGCGAAGAAGGGGTTCGTGACGTTGACGCCGTCATAGAGAAACTGGTTGTCCTGGCGCCCGCCGCCGGCGTTGAAACCGGGGTTCGTGTTGGAGATCTGAACTCCCGAATCGGCCACACCTGCCGCGAGCTGCATCGTGCCGGCGAATGTGCGCGCCAGCGGAAGCTTCTCGATGGTGGCCCGGTCGGTGACCGTGGACACTGTCGTCGACTTGGTATCGACTTCCGGCGTCGCCGCCGTCACCGTCACTTCCGCGGTGGCGGTTGCGCGCAGGACGGCGCGCACGTCGGTGGCCTTGGAAAGCGAGACGACGACTTCCTGCTCAAAGACGCCCATCCCGCTGAGCTCGGCACGCAGCCGATAAGTTCCCGGAATCAGTCCTGTAAACTGAAACCCGCCGTCTCCCTGGCTGGTCGCCGACCGGCCCAGGGGCATGTTCGGGCTCGTGATCGTCACGGTCGCTCCCGGAATCGGGCCGCCCTGTGCGTCACGGACCCAACCGGAGATCCCCCCGGTCGTCTGCGCGTGTACGAGTGGGACCACGAGCGCAAAGCATGCGACCGCAATCATCAGTGGTCGAAACCGCATAAGCCTGACTCCTTCTAAATCGGGCGGGGCGCCCGGAACGAGAACTTCGAATCACAAAACACACGGGAAGTATGGGACAAACGCGTCGATTTTACTCTCGTTCCAAACGGACGAGGTCCTCGAAGGTTTCACGACGCCGCACAATCTCGAATCCATTCGTTTGGACGAGGGCCTCCGCGGCGCGGTTTCGAAAGTTGTAGTTGGAGGACATCGCGAAGCCGTAGGCCCCGGAGTCGAGGATCGCCAGGAGATCGCCCTCCTCCGGCGCAGGAAGACCCCGGTCCCGGGCGAAGAAGTCGCTCGACTCGCAGATCGGCCCGACGACATCGGCGACGATAGGAGGTCCCGTGGGCGGCGCCACCGGTTCAATCGGATGGATCGCTCCGTAGAGCGGCGGCCGCAGCAGGTCGTTCATCCCCGCATCGACTATGACGAATTCTTTTCCACCGTTCGTCTTTCGGTAG
>JBBSGZ010000198.1:0-5027 GCA_038253555.1 Thermoanaerobaculia bacterium | reverse complement strand
GAGGGTCTTGTCGCGCACGAAGAGGAGATAACCCGGAGGCGCATATGTCACGAGCGTCTGCGCGGGCGCGAGAGGAAGCGATTCCTTCGAGTCGAGCAGGCCGATCCGATACATGCTGTCGTCCGGCTTCGCGCCGGTCGTGAGATAGAGGAAGTGGCGGCCGTCCGGAAGGAACTCGGGCCAGCCCACTGTCGTCTCCTTGCGGGAGGCCTCGGGCGCCGCGGCGACCACGGGGCTGCCCCCCGACGCGGAAACGCGCCGGATCGGGTCGTTCGCCCGCCCGTCGAAGAGAATCACGCCGTCCGCGCCCCACGACCCGTCGGCGCCGGTCGACGCGTCACAGATCTTCTGGGCCGGTCCGCCGGATGCATCGATCTTCTTGAGCTTCCCGTCGGCGAAGAAACCGAGGAAGCGGCTGTCGGGCGACCAGAAGGGACGGGTCGTTCCGTCGGTGCCCGCGAGCGGCTGCGCGGCGAGGGCGTTCAAGGGCCGGACCCAGATCCGCGCCTTTCCGGTCGAGTCCACGGCGTCGAAGGCGAGCGACCGTCCGTCGGGCGAGATGCGGGGCGCGTCGATCGACGAGACGTCCTCGGGCGGGCCGATCTCGAAGCGCACCGTCCGAAGCGGCTCGGGAGACCGGCGCAGGAACGCGAATGCGAGCGAGGCCGCCGCGAGCGCAAAGGCCGCCGCGACAGCCCACGCGATGCGCTCGCGGTTCTTCCGGCGGGCAGCCACCGGCGCGGGGAGTCCCGCGAGCGACCCGCCCTCCTGGATCCACTTGAGCTGAAGAAGGACGTCGCGCGCCGTCTGCCAGCGGTCCTCGGGGTCCTTCGCGAGGCAGGTCTTCACGACCCGGTCGAGCGCGGGGGGAGTCATCGGCTGCACGGCCGAGATCGGCGAGGGCTCGTCGCGGAGGATCGAGCCGATCAGCGACGCCTGGCTCTTGCCCTCGAACGCCTTCCTTCCCGTCGCCATCTCGTAGAGCACGGCGCCGAACGCGAAGATGTCGCTGCGCGCGTCCGCCTCTTTGCCTTCGAGCTGTTCGGGGGCCATGTACTGGAACGTTCCGAGAATCGTTCCTGCCGTCGTCAGATTCGGGGCGACGGTGGGCAGGGCGGTCATCGAAGAATTCGTGCCGGCGGGCGCGATGGCTTTCGCGAGCCCGAAGTCGAGCAGCTTCACGCCGGACTTCGTCAGCATCACGTTGGCGGGCTTCAGGTCCCGATGGATGATTCCCTGGCGGTGAGCTTTCTCGAGCGCATCGGCGATCTCGATCGCGAACCGGAGGACCTGCTCGACCGGGAGCGGTCCTTTTCCGATCCGGTCCGTCAACGTTTCGCCCTCGAGGAATTCCATGACCAGGAACTCGACTCCGTCCTGGCTTCCGACGTCGTAGAGCGCGCAGATGTGGGGATGGGAAAGCGACGAGATCGTCTTCGCCTCGCGCTCGAAGCGCTGCCGGACATCCTCGTCTTTCGACAGGTGATCGGGTACGACCTTGATCGCGACCGTGCGTTCGAGCCGAGTGTCGCGGGCCTTGTAGACCTCACCCATGCCGCCCGCGCCGATCGCTTCGACGATTTCGTACGGGCCGAGCCTCGAGCCGATGGACAGAGTCATCCGCTTACCTCCCCAGGGTGCCAGGCCAGTTCAAGACGACGTTCGTCGGGCCGAGAGAGTCGCGGCCGAGAGGCGCGACGAAGACGAAGCGCTGGCCGTCGGGAGAGGGGCTGTAACGGTTGCGCGTAGCTCCCTGCACGACGGACGCGGCGAAGAGGGGTTTCGGGATGCCCGCCTGGAACTCGCCCTCGGATCGGATCTCGACCGCCAGAAGCTTCTGGTCGGGCGAACGATAAAAGAGCTCTTTGCCGTCGGCGCGCCAGCTCGGATCGATGCCTCCGGCGGTCGAGACCTGCCACCGCCCGCCGGCTTCCGGGAACGTCTGGACGTAGATCTCGTTGCGCCCGGACTCGTTCGACACGTAGGCCACGTGGCGTCCGTCCGGCGAAAACATCGCCGTATTTTCCGCGAACGGGCCGCTGGAAATCGCGACCGGTTTCCGATCTCCGAACGTCGGAAGCGCCCATATGTCGAGGTTCGTCCTGGGGCTCTGGCTCGTGTAGGCGATGTATCGCCCGTCGCGCGTCCAGGAGGTTGCGAACTTGTTCTCGTCCGTGTGAAGGATCAGTTTTTCGGCCGACTGTCCGCGCGTGGATTTTTCGTAGAGGTCCTGGGTCCCGCTCCGGTCCGAGCCGAAGACGACTGAGGCGCCGTCGGGCGACCATACGGCCCGGTAGTTGTCGCCGGCTCCCAGGGTGAACCGGGACGCGACGCCGCGCGCGAAATTCCGAATCCAGACATCCTGCTTGCCGGTCCGAGGGTCGCCGAAGTTGTAGGCGACGCGATCGCCGGTCGGAGAGATGGCCGGGTTGTTGTACGCGCCGGGATCACCCGGCGAGTCGAGCTCCCGGCCCGATCGATCCCGCCAGAGCAGCCTGCCGGCGGACTGCGCTGTGCGATAGACCAGCACGCCGTTGCGCGAGACGGAGAAGCGCGCGAGGCCCACGTTGTCCGTTCCGATTTTCTCCGCGAGTGGGACTGCCTCGCCCGTCGTCTTCAGGGCGCCGGCGTCGAACGGCTGCGCGACGAGCGTCCGGTCGCGGGCGAAAAGAAGATACCCGGGAGGCGAATAGGTCACGAGCGTCTGAGCGGGACCGAGCTTCTTCCTCTCCTTAGAGTCGATCGAGCCGATCCAGTACGCGTTGTCATCCGCCCTCTCGGTGGTCAGCAGATAGAGGTAGTGGCGTCCGTCGGGGAGAAACTCCGGCCATCCGATGGAAGTCTCGTGGCGTTTCAAGTCGGGTCGGACCTCGACCGCCTTCGTACCGCCGGCGGCCGAGACACGATGGATGGGGTCGCTGCCGGTGCCGTCGAAGAGAATGACCCCCTGGGAGCTCCAGGTGCCGTCCGAAGCTCCGGGCGCGTCGCAAATCTTGGTCGGCGGTCCGCCGGAAACCCCGACTTTCTTGAGCACTCCATCGGCCACGAATCCCAGGAACTGGCTGTCGGGGGACCAGAAAGGACGGGCCCCCCCTTCGGTGCCGGGGAAAGGATGCGCCTCGATCGCGTTCAAGGGGCGCACCCAGATCCGGTTCTTCCCTTCAGAATCGGTGGCGTCGAACGCGAGCAACTTTCCGTCGGGAGAGATCCGCGGCACATCGATGGTCGTGACGTCCGCCGGCGGCGCGATCTCGAAGCGCATGACGGGCTGCGGCAGCGGCGCCCGTTTCAAGAATCCCCAGCCGAGCCCCAGGGCCGCGAGCGCCGCCACGGCCGCGGCAACCCAGGCGAGCTTTTCGCGGTTCCTGCGCCGGGCGGCGACGGGCGCGGGGAGTCCCGCCTGCGAGCCGCCCTCCGAGATCCACTGGAGCTGCAGGTTGACGTCGTGCGCCGTCTGGAAACGGTCTTCCGGGTCCTTCGCCATGCACGTCTTCACGACGCGGTCGAGCGCGGGCGGCGTCATGGGGGATATCCCGGAGATCGGCGGCGGCTGGTCGCGAAGGATCGCGCCGATCAACGAGGCCTGGCTCTTGCCCTCGAATGCCTTGTGGCCGGTCGCCATCTCGTAGAGAACCGCGCCGAACGCGAAGATGTCGGAGCGCGCGTCGGCGTCCCTGCCCTCGAGCTGCTCCGGGGCCATGTACTGGAACGTCCCGAGCACCGTCCCGCGCTCCGTCAGAGGCTGGCTCACCTGCGCCGCCGTGGCGAGGCGCGAAACGCCGGACATCGCAGCGCTCGAGGGCGGCTGAAACTTGGCGAGACCGAAGTCGAGGAGCTTGACGCCCGACTTCGTGAGCATCACGTTCCCGGGCTTCAGGTCCCTGTGCACGATCCCGACACGGTGCGCCTTGTCCAGCGCGTCGGCGATCTCGATCCCGTAGCGGAGCAGCTGCTCGGCCGGGAGCGGTCCCTTCGAGAGGCGGTCGGCAAGGGTTTCGCCGTCGAGGAACTCCATGACGAGGTACTCGGTCTCGCCCTCCCTGTTGACGTCGTAAAGGGCGCAGATGTGCGGATGGGTGATCTGCGAGATCGTCTTCGCCTCGCGCTCGAAGCGCTGGCGGACCTCTTCGTTCTGGGAGAGGTGCTCCGGCAGGACCTTGATCGCCACGGTTCGCTCGAGGCGGGTGTCGCGCGCCCGGTAGACCTCACCCATCCCGCCGGCGCCGACGGCTTCGACGATCTCGTATGGGCCGAGCATGGAGCCGGAAGTGAGACTCATGCTGTCAGTCCTTCGAATGAAATCACTGGAATCATGGTTCTCATCGCGCCTCGCGCGGAACCCAGTTCTGGACCAGCGTGATCGGCGGCGACTGCTCGAGGTCTCCGGCGAGTACGAGAAATTTTTGTCCGTCCGGAACGGCGTCGAACGAGATCGCGCGGGGATGCGGCTCGAACAGGAGCTGGGCCGGGCCACTTTCGGCAGAATTCGCGGAGGCGCGGATCTCGACGGCCATCAGCTTGCCATCGGTCGACAGGTAGTAGAGCTCTTTTCCGTCGCGCCTCCACACGGGTCCATAACCTCCGGAGGTCGAGAGCTGCGTCCGTTCTCCCGGTCCCGGAAAGGCCGCCACGTAGACCTCCGAGCGGCCGGACTCGTCCGACGAGTAGGCGAGCGAGAGTCCATCGGGAGAGAAACGGGCGTCCCCGAGGTCAACTCCGCGCTGATGGAAGGGCGTGATCGTTCCCGCGGCGACGTTTAAGATGGAGAGCGCCACGCGGCGATCTCCCTTTGCCTGCCGCAATTCAAAAGCGATGAAGCGTCCGTCGCGCGACCAGTCGTCCGCCAGTCGCTGCCCCTCGCCGGCGAGGACCGCCTCCTCCGCTCCGCCCCCGATCGACTTCCGGTAGAGATCGCCCTGGTGCTTGCGATCCGAGTCGAAGAGGATCCCCTTGCCGTCCGGCGACCAGACCGGGCTTGCGCTTCCGTTGTTACCGGGCCCTGTGGTCAGGCGGGTCTGCGTGCCTCG
>JBBSGZ010000197.1:0-5037 GCA_038253555.1 Thermoanaerobaculia bacterium | reverse complement strand
GATTGCGCTCGAACGCGTTCAAGACCGGCGGGATCTTCCACTCGACTTCCACTTCCGGATCCAGGTATTTCGGAATCAGGATCTTCATGCTGTCGGGCGTGAGATCCAGAAATCGCCGGTGCGGAAGCTTGCCGGCGAGCACCGTGATCCAGGGCCGGGCATAGGTCCCCGCTTCCACCGCGACCCGGTCCCACCGGGGCGCCGTCGCCCAGCTGTACTTCTCGCGCCAGTTGGTCCCGCCCGGCTTCGGCTTCGTTTCCTTGTTCCACGGGTGGTAGGGCGAAAGGGGCGCGCCCAGCGGATCGGTCTTGTGCGGCTGACCCGTCCACTGCTCGTAGTAGGAGTGCTCGATGAATTCCTCGATACCCAGGTTGATCTGCTGAAGCTTCGTCGTCACGAGCTTCCCGTCGAGGATCACGCCGGGCGTCGCCCACCGGCGCTCCCCCCAGGCGTCGCAGTTTGCGTATGTCGCGTCGTACGCGTTCGGGTCGTCCCAGATTCCGAGGTCGGCCATGTTGACCGGCCGCGTGCCGCACTCCTTGTACTTTTCGTTGGCGTCGTAGAAGAAGTCCGCAATGTCGTTCCAGATCGCGATGGCGCGCTTCGCGAAGTCGAAGGTCTTCATGAGGCGGGTCAAGTACACGTTGAAGCTCTGGATCGTGACCGTATGGCTGACGCCGCCGGGGACAATCGTCTCGGGGTGCGGGTACTTGCTCATCAGGGTCACGTACCCCTCGCGGGCCATGCGGGAGAGCTCCAGTCCCTCGAGGTACAGCTTGCCGACGAGCGGATTCATGTCGTGGAAGAGGTCGCTCATCTTGGAATACCCGTGGATGCTTCCCCAGCGCGTCTCCGTGCGCGTCGCCTTGTCCCAGAGCGTCGGCTCCGTCTTCTTGATCATGGCCTCGGAGTAGTCGGGCCCCGCCAGCATGAAGAGATGCATGCTGTTGTCCCAGATGAACTCCATCGAGAGGGCGAGGTTCCGGATGACGACGGCCAGAGGCGGGGGGCAGATCCCGAACGCCATCTCGATCGCGAGAGCGGAGCAGGTCGAGTGGACGCCGCCGCACACGCCGCACGCCCGGCTGGAGATGAAGATGGCGTCGCGCGGGTCGCGGCCCTTCAGGATCACCTCGTAGCCGCGAAACAGGGTCGCGATCGAGCTCGCCTCGAGCACCTTGCGATTCTGCAGGTCCACGACGCTGTGGAAGCCGAGCGCTCCGGCGACACGCGTGACCGGGTCGTAGTCGACGGCCTTGACGTAGCCGTTCTTCGCGAGGAGCTTCTTGATGTCGTCGCGGTCGATCGCCTTCGTTTTGTAGCCGAACGGGTCTACCCCGCCCCGGAGCGTCGCGGCGCCCTGCGCGTCGAAATCGATGGGAAGATTACGGAAACACATTGTGATCGGCTTTCAGCTGTCAGCACTCGGCTGTCAGCGTATGGGGGCGCGCCTCAGGCGGGGGGTCCACCCTCGGTCCCCGCGGTGACGGTCTCCCTGGCGTGCTCGCGAACCTCGGGATCCCGCGAGCGCAACTCGCGTTCGATCTTCGCCCGCCGCCGGGCATATCCCCATTTCATCTCGCCCTCTTCGGGGTGTTTCTCCCGGGCGTCATGGACGATCTTGTTTTTCACCTCGTAGCCGTCCCGGAACTTCGTTTCCGGCGTCTCGCGACCCGGCTTGACGGCCTGGCTGAACTGCATCTTCCGGTAGAAAAAGTCGGCGAGGCGCCCGAAGAAGGGGTCGCCATGCTTTTCGAGAGCCCAACCGCTCGGCGTTTCCTGCAGGTCGTCCCAGAGGTGCTCCCGGTTCTGGTGGTCCTGGGAGAGACGGCGCAGGGCGCGAATGACGCGTCCGACGTTCATCGACGTCTGGGTCGACACAAGCGCTCCCGGCGGCTCCTTGTAAAAGGGGGTGAACTTGTCCGGGAACCCCGGCATCGTGCACCCGATGCAGATGCCGCCCTGGTTCATGCAGCCGCCGTGGTGTCGGATCGCCCCGCGCTCGACGATGTTGCACTGCACGACGGGGCCCCAGCACCCGAGCGTGACCAGGCACTCCGGGTCGCCGAACTTCTTCGCGAAGACACCGCCCTCGTAATAGCCGCCCCGCACGCACCGCTCGTGGACCGTGTGGTGGAACTGCCAGGAGGGTCTTCCGAGCTCGTCGAACTCCGGGAGCGGACCGGTTCCCTGAAGAAAGTGCAGCACCATGGCGACCACTTCGCTGAAGTTGTCGCCGACCGGAGCGCAACCGGGAATGTTGATGACGGGCAACCCGAAGGCGCTGAGGTAGTTTTTTCCGAGATAATCCATGAGACCCATCGCGCCGGTCGGATTTCCCGCGGCGGACGGGATGCCGCCCCACGTCGCACACGTACCGATCGCTATGGCCGCCGCTGCGCCCGGCGCCAGCCGGTCGATCCACTCCATGACGGAGATCACCGTGCCTCCGTCTTCCTCGGGCTTCGCGGGGTGCGCCCCGAGCCCTACCCAGTAACCCGGTCCGTCGATCAGAGAATCGTCGACCGCGGACCCTTCGAGGATGATGACGTAGGGCGCATCGAGCTTTCCCTGCGCGGCGAGCTCGAAGTTGTGGACGAATTCCTCCCCCGCTTCGGCGTTCAAGACGGGGTGATAGAGGATGACCCGGGGAAGGCCGGGCACCGTCCCTAAGAGCAGGTCCTCCAGCGAGGGGTCGGAACACCCCGACACCGAGATCGTGCAGCCGTCGCAGCTCATGCCCGCGAGCCAGAACGCGTAGACTTTTTCGATCGGCCGCGTCAGGGACGGAGGCAGGGGTTCCAACTCGATGGCCATGCTCCCGGCCTGGATCCCCTCGGGCTTCTCTGAGGCCATGGTCCCTGCTTTCTTCACGAGATGAGCCCGAGAGCGCGCGCCGCCCCCGGCAGGTTGTCCGCGGTCGACTCGAGATGTTTCTGGACAGCGACGAGTCCCCCGCCGATCGCTGTCAGGCCGCCGGCGACACCCGAAATCCCGCCGGGAAGCGGCGCCGTCTGGACTTCGATGGCGCGCACGCCCCAGGCGATCTTCTCGAGGCTCCGGTTCACTTTGTGGAGGGCCTCGTGGATCTCGGCGAGAGCCCAGGCGAGGGCCGCCAGAAGAATCAGGAAGAGAGCGGCTGTCAGGATCGTCCAGAGGACCATCACGCTTCTCGGGGGGGCGCCACGGCGTCCAGCGTGACGGCGATCTTCTTCGACGCGGTGTCGATCCCCCCCGCGACCGAGAGCAGGGTCGGCGCGAGCTTCAAGACCGCCGCGAGGTCCGCGATGGCCGACGTGTTTCGACCGATTCCCTGGGCCGCGGGAACCGTCCGTCGTGCCAGCTCCATGATCGATTGGCAGCAATGGATGACTTTGAGGAGGAAAAAGGCCGCCACGACCGTCAGGAGAAGGGCCAACGCGAGAGAGATCCACCAGATCCACAGAACGGTCGAGCTCATGCGGCACTCGAGCGGAAACGCTTGACGATGCGGCCGAGACTGCCGTCGGCGAGGACGAGCCACTGAAGGACGGAGCCGAGCCCCCCGCCGAGCTGGGAGAGCGCGCCGTTGACCTGCTCGAGCGATGCGCCGAGCGGCCGAGTGTCCGTCTCGACTTTCGCGAGCGCGTCGCGAATTTCCCGGATTGCCTTCGCGGTCGCGGTCAGATACCAGGCGATCAGAATCAATCCCACGGCGAGGACCGCCACGAGGATCCCCAGATAGATCAGAGTCGCCAGGAGGACGGCAGGCATCTCAGCGGCCTCCGCCTGCGAGGCTGGAAAGCTTCGCGTCGATGGCGCCCGCGCCGCCGGCGATTCCTTTCGCCGTCGTCAGGATCTCGCCGGCGACGGCATTCGTCTTCTGCAGCATCCAGATCGAGACGGTGTTCGCGGCGATCTGCTTACCCGCGATCCAGATCTCGTTGGCCCGCTTGTCGATGCTTCGGGCGGCGGCGATGATGACGAGGAGAAGGACTGCCACGATGACGACGACCAGAGCCCCGATAGCCCACGAAATCTTCCAGAGCGTCATCGGATCCATGCGTCTCCTCCTTCTCCAGCGAGAGCCGACCGGGGGAGTATCCGGCGCCGGCGAAACGGGGTCAACAGTACTTCGGATTTCCGAAGCTGGATTACCCCGGGTAGGGCTCCTTCAGCCACCGGGCGGGGGCCTCTACGAAGGCTGCCCGGGTCTTTTCGGACTCGAAGAAGAATCGGCGCGGCCAGGTCTCGATCTTGCCGTTCTTCTTTTTGACCGAGACCATCTGGTCGGCGGTGAAGCGGGTGTGGATCTTGTTCACTTTGGTTCCGCTGACCGGGTCCTGAGCCCAGACATATTTGTTCGGGTTTTCGCGGATCAGGTCGAGTTCCCGGAGACTGCAGAGAGAGATCTTCTCCCCATCGTACGTGGCGGCCGTGGCGTCCTTGCGCGGAAACGTGTAGTCGCCGCACACGACGCAGATGACCGGGTCGGCGGGAGGCGACGGCGCCGGAGGAGGGGCCGCCGCGAGTGAGGCTGCGATGGCGATCGCGAGGAAAAAGATCGTGGCGGTCCGCGGGTATCGCATCACCGGCTCAGCTCTCCGCCGGCTCAGACGGCTGGAGCGCCGGGGCCGACGCCCGCTCGCGGCGGCGCCGTGCCGACGCGACCCGCACGAGACCAAACGCCAGTAAGCCCAGGCCGCCCTCGGTCACGGCGGCTCCGTACAGCTGGGAGCCATAGAGGGGCAGCAGGACCGGAGGAACCCGTCCCGCCGCGTACTTGGCGGGAGCGCAGCTCGGGCCGCACTTCCAGGAGTCGCAATCCTTCGGTTTGGGCTTGGACGCCAGAGCCACCGAGAGCGCGGCTCCGAGAAACAGTCCGGTGAACGCGAGCACCTTCTTGGCCGGTCTCTGCATGGCGACCTCCCCGGAACTCAGTCTATCGGATTTCGTGCTAAAGATGCCCCCCGTGAGAAGGCCGTCGTGGGGAGTCGCGGCCGCGGGGATCGTGCTTCTGGGCGCGCTCGGGTTCGCGGCGGTCCGGGGACCCGCCCG
>JBBSGZ010000196.1:0-5111 GCA_038253555.1 Thermoanaerobaculia bacterium | reverse complement strand
TGCGGGACCTGCGTTCGCCTGCGGGCGAACGCACCGCCGGGCGGCTCGCCTGTTGGCTCGACCGCCCGGCTGGTCCCTTCGTTCGCTTCGGCTCCCGCCCCGAGAGGCTCCTCCCTCCCTCCGGTCGGGAGACTCCTCTCGGGTCGAGCTTAGCCACCTTCGTGGTGAAGGCGCAGCTCTGCCCCCTCGCCCCGGGCCCCGGGACAGGGTTGGGGTGAGGGCTGTGCCCTGGAGTTCGAGCGGGACGCGCTACGTTTTTTTGTTATCCGGATTCGAGAAGTAATCCAGCCACTCGTCCACGTTGACCTTCGGGTCGGTTGAAGCGGCGCCGCGGACATTGAAACCTTTTCCGAAGCGGTCCCAGAAATCGGTGGGAGTCAGCGACTTTGCGCCCGCGTCCTGGCTTCGCCGGGCGAGGCCCCGGTCGGCGGTCACGACCGTGATCTGGCCCGGGTCGCGCGCTTTCCCGATCTCCCGCAGCATCGCGTCGTCGGCGGAGCCGCCGGGTTGGCGGATGGTCAAACTTCCGAGGGACCGCGTGCGGCCCGGCGGACCGTCGTAGAACACCGTTACGGAGGAGCGCATCCCGCGCAGTCTCGCGGCGATCTCCCCTTCGAGCGCGGATCGATCCTCCTCTCCCGGAGTGCGCGCCCGGCGCTGCGACCCGATCAGATTGTTTCCGTCGAGGAAGTAGGGCAACGGCCCGGTCTCTTTCAGGCGCCCGTCTGGGTGCGCCGCCGCGGATGTTGAATGCGGAAGAAGAGGACCTGGAGGCCTCGCGCGACCCGGGGCCAGTGCATCAGGAGGACGGTTACGAGGGTCACGAGGAAGAGCGCGGTCAGCCAGGGCTGAAAGAAGAGCAGGATCGCGAGCACGACCGCGACGACGTCTTCCGCCAGAGAAAGGGCGATCTGGGCCAGGCCTCCCGTCGCGGCGGTGGAGGTCAGCCTGCTGGTGGTCTTGGCGGTATGAGTCGCGAGCGTGACCACGGCGGCGAGGGCCGCGATGCCGATTTTCGCGAGGAGCGGCTGGTCGCCCAGGCACGCCAGGGCCAGCAGCGACCCGACGACCGGCCGGAGCAGCGTGTGCGCCGCCTCCCAGAACCGGTCGATCAACGGGATCTTCGTGACGATGAACTCCGCGAGGAACATCACGATCGCGACCTGGAGCACGGCCGGACTCGCGAGAAAACCCGCAACCCTCCCGGGAAAGTCCTGGGGCAGGAGGGCGTAGAGCGCGTTGAAAATGAGCAGGACCGACCACGCGTTCAACCCGGCGGCGGCGGCAAGGCCGAGGCCCGTCCAGAGAGGGATCAATTCCGGGAGCGGAAGATTCGCGAGAAGAGACCGGGTCGCTCCTCCGAATGGCGGGCCAGCCCCGCCGCGGAGCGCTCGAGGGTGACTTCGTCCGGAGAGTGCGGGCTCTCGAGAACACTCAGCACATCCGCGGCGGCGTCCGCCTCCGCCCGGGAAGGGGCTGGCACAGCGCCCGCGAGGATGGCGTCCAGCAGCTCGCGGTGCTCGGGCGTTCCGTCCAGGTCGACGAGCCTCCTCGCGAACGGTTCGGCCTCGTCGTTACGCCCGTGTTCATGGAGAGCGCGGGCCGCGGCGCGGATGAACGGAACGCGTCGAGGCTCGAGCCGCGCCGCCTCCTTCAGGTTGTCGAGGCCCTTGGGAATCCAGAGCGCGTTCTTCAGCTCGACCTGGCCCAGGCACATCCGATACTCGGCGTTGTCGGGAACGAAACGGATCGCCTCCCGCATCATCTCGACCGCCGGATGAAAGTCCTTCTGCGCGATCAGCTCGCGGGCTCGCCGGTAGCTCTGCTCGGCCAGATGGCGCCGGACTTCGGGGTTCGCCGACGTTTCGGCGAGCGCCACGGGGACCGGAGCGGAGTCGAGTGATTCGTCGTACTCGCGGCGGCCCTCGGGATCCGACAGGACCTCGTGCGCGATCTTCAACCGTTCGAACACCGCCGCGAGCTCGCGCTCGAATTGCCGCAGGTCGCCCCGGTGTCGGAGGTCCGGATGAAAGAGCCGGCTCCGCTCGAAATACGCCTTCCCGATTTCCTCCGCGCTCGCCGTGGCCGGAACGCCCAGCAGCTCGTAGTGGGTCAGCCAGTCGATGCGCCGATACGTGTTTTTCACGAGCTCCGCGTGGCCCGGCGCGCCGTCCGGCGGTTGCGCGTCGACGACGACGTTCAAACCCTCGAAACCGCCGGCGTGTCCGCTCGCCACCCCGTCCGTCTTCCACTCGACGATGCCGCAGGAGAAGAGGGCGTAGAGAGTCTTCGCGGTCGCCCCCCTCGAGGCCCCGCCGATTTTCAGAAGCGATTCGAGATCGATGACTCCATCGATGCGGGAGAGCAGGTACGCCTCCTGGGGAGTGAGAGGCAGGTACTGGTAACGCGACATCGGGTCGCGCGCCAGGATCGGGACCGCGTGCGCCTCGCCGAGGCGTCTGGGAAAAACGTCGCTCTCCGGAAGGCGGCGAATCCCTTCAACGATGATCGCGGCGGTCGAGAGGGTGAGCGCCACGTCGGGATCGAGCACGCCCGTAGACGATTGAAACCGATACTCCCCCTGCTCCCACTCGAAGGTCGAGAAGACGATCTCTTCGACCAGCCGTCGCATCTCGGCGTCCAGGACCTGCCGGGACACGAGCCCCTTTTCGATTAAGATCTTTCCGAGGCGGGCGCGGCCCTGCCTGGCAACGGTATCGAGCGCCCAGGACAGGTCTTCGTCGGTGATCCACCCGCGCCGCTTCAGGAACGCGCCGATGCGCTGGCCCTCGCGGGAAGAGGTCGCGGTGCGCAACTCCCCCTTCTCGAAGAAGAGATGCCGGGTCTCGTCGCCCCGGACGAGCGTCAGGGTTCCCTTGAGCCCTTCGAGGAAAATACGGCGGAGAACCTGCGGAAGCGGAGTCTCCGCCAGAGAACCCCGAAAGCCGGCGCGCGGTGTATTCATGATCACCGGAGGTCCGGACAGGGTATCAGAGATCGGCCGGGATCTTCCGCCCGCGCCGATCGAAATCGCTGCCCGACAGTGGCTTGCGGCACCGGCGCGCCGTGCGAAGGACCTCCCGTCACGGGACCGAGACGATAGCCGGGTGGTTCGAAGGGGTCGAGAAGAATGCCGGGATTCCCGATTTGGCTTTGCGCGCCGCATCGAGTGTCCGATACCTGCCCCAGAGCACCCGGAAGCAGTCCCGGGAGCCGTGCCGGTTCGCCAGAAGCCACATCGAGCCAGCGGGCCGATCGTGCTTCCACGCCTGCGAGAGAGACGGGACTTCACAGGCGAGCTCCAACTGGACGGCGTAGCGAGCCCCTTTCTCCCTCTTCAACCGCGCGAGGTCATGCGCCGCCCGGGCCACCCACTCGGAACGGCCCGCTGAAGCCGCCGCGGCAGGAGCGGGAGGCGAGGCGCTGTCCGCGGAGGTCCGGGGAGAGGTGTCGGCGGCTCGCCCGGTGGATGCGGGCGGCCGGCCTTTCCCCGGGGCGGGCGCCGCGGCCGAATGCGCGGGGGACGCGGATGTCACCGCCGGCGGAGCCGCGGTCGAAGCGGGAGCGGCGGCCGGAGCCGACGTCGGCGCGGGCTCGGACGTCGCCGCCGGTGCTGGGGTGGGTTCTCCGCCCGTCCCGGGAGCGGCCGCCCGCGAGCGGAGGAAGAGCACCGCGCCGGTGAGCACTCCCAGTCCGACGATCACCCAGACCAGCGGCCCGACGCCACTCTGGCGGCGGGACCTTTCCCCGGGCGCCGCCTCCCCTGCCTCCGGGAGCGGCTCATAAAGAGGATCGCCGCCGGTGTTGCGGCCCTCCTGTCCGTCGCCCGCGGGAGCTCCCGCTCCGGGCAGAGGGAAGGACTCGAGAGAGGACGGCGGCGTGGGATCGAGGTCGAACTCCGACGCCTGCGGGGGCGCGGGCGCCGGCGGCAGAAATCCCTCTGGAACGGCCGAGTGGGCCGGCAGGTGGCTGCCCGGCGCTTCCGGCTCCGCGTCCTCCGGTGTTCCCTCCTCCGGGAATCGGCTGATCTCCGTGGTGGCGCCTGCGTCGAGTCCGCCCTCCGGCGTTTCGCCGGCGGGGGCCTTGTCGTCCGCGTCCATCGGAGCGGGCTCCGTTTCGCGGCCGCCGAGGGGCATGGCCGCCAGCCCGGCGTCCGGCGCCTCCGTCGCGCCCGGCCGCGAAGTTTCCGCGCCGGAGCGCAGAAGCCCCAGGGTCATGAGTGCGGCAAGCAGTTTTCGTACGGCGAAGTCGTCGGCGGGAGCTCCGCGCGCGATTTCGTCCGCCGTGGCTTTGCCGTCGATCATCCGCACGACCGATTCCGCATCCGCCGTCAGGCCGAAAGTCGCGAACTCGCGGTCGAAATCTTCGGAGCGGGCCAGGGTCGCGTCCGAAGGACCCAGCTGATGCTCGATCAAATTGCGGTCGCGCGAACGGAGGAAAAGCTCCAGGAGCAGTCGCGGAATCGCGACGGTGAACTCGCCCGGCGCGGGTCGCGCCTCTAGGTCGAAGTGGTACTTGCCGTCGGGCCACCCGAGCAGGTCGGCGAGCACCTCGATTCCCCGGATTTTCTCTCCCCATCGCCATTCCCGCTTCGTGAGGACGCCCGCCTGAAGGGCGGCGAGTGCGCCGTCCGCTCCCTCGGGCACGGAGAGCCGCTCGAGCGCCGCAGCGTCGAGCTTGCCGGCGCGGACGAGAATGGCCGAGCTCTCGAACCGCGCCTCCGACGAAGAAACCGACACCACGTCGCCGTCGGAGATCGCGAAAGCGGCGGAGGCCCCGGCGCGGGAGAAGGAAACGAGCCCGGCCGCCTTACGGCGCCAGAGCCCGACGAAAGCCGCGAGAAGGTCTACCTCACGAACGTCGCCGACCGCGTCGAAAGATGTCTTCATCGAGCCGCGGCCAGCGACATCGCCGACGGGAGCGCGTCTCCTGTCAGGAGTGCGCTCGCCCGAGTGTTCGTCACCGGCACGTCCCCTAGGAGCCCGTCCAGGTAATCGAAAACGAGAGAAAGTGAAAACTCTTTTTCGCCACAGTTGGCCCCTAACGCCCGATCGTCACGTGCCGAGGGGTTTCAGTACCCCCGAGATCTCGGTTTTTAGCATTACTCGGAC
>JBBSGZ010000195.1:0-5226 GCA_038253555.1 Thermoanaerobaculia bacterium | reverse complement strand
GCCCCTACCCTTCCTCAGCCCGCCGACGCCGCGCTCTACCCCGCTGGCTTCACTACTACAATTTCCATCGCCGTCACTCTTCCCTCGGTGATCAACCACCAGCCTCAAGGGTGAACAATCTCCTTAGCAGCGACACCTAGCGATGGGCGACCGGCCGCGGGCGCGGGAGTTTCTCGACCGCGCCAGAGAAATGGGACAGCGCATTCTGTCGCCGGAACACGTGGCTCTGGCGGCGCCGCTGCAGTACTCGGGCCGGCTGCTCCTTGCGGAAGGCAGGCCCGACGCGGCGCTCGCCCTCTTCCACCGCGCACTGTCGCTCCGCGTGAAGGCGCTGAACGGGGAGAGCTCCAATGAGATCGCCGAAAACCTGGTGGACGTCGCGAGAGCGAGCTGGCAGATCGAAGGGCCCGGCGCCGCCGTTCCGGTGCTGCAGCACGCGCTCGCGATTCAGCGGCGCGTGCTTCCCGCCGGTCATCGCGCGCTGGTTCCCACCCTGACGGCGCTCGCGACAGCGCTCGAGCGAGATCAGAGGGGCGTCGCAATCCCGCTCGCCCGGGAGGCGGTGCAGATCGCCGCGACGAATCTCCCGGAAGGCACTCCGATCGCCGAAACGCGGAGAAGGCCCTGCGTTCCATGCCTCCGCTCTGATCCGGACCCCTTTTGGATTCGAGGGCGAGAGTGCCCGGTTTGTTGTAAAGTTTTCAACTTCATGACGTCGAACGCCAAACCCGCCGCTCCCAGCGAAGCCGAGGCCCGCCAGGTCGCGGAGGACGCGCGCGAATCCGAGTGGACCGCTCCCTCCTTTTTGAAGGAGATCTTCCTCGGCAACTTCCGCCTGGATCTCGTGCATCCCTATCCGGCAAAGCCCGCAGAGCGGCCGGAATTCCGCTCGTTCCTCGATCGCCTCGAGAAGTTTCTGATCGAGATGGTGGACTCAGACGCGATCGATCGCGACGGCAAGATTCCCGCCTCGGTCATCCAGGGTCTCGCCGCGATGGGCGCCTTCGGCATGAAGATTCCGAAGGAGTACGGCGGGCTGGGTTTCACGCAGCGCGAGTACAGCCAGGCGATCAAGCTCATCACGAGCCAGGACGGGAATCTGATCGCGCTGCTCTCCGCGCACCAGTCGATCGGCGTTCCTCAGCCTTTGAAGCTCTTCGGGACGCCCGAGCAGAAAAAAAAGTATCTCCCGCGGCTCGCGAAGGGCGCCGTCTCCGCCTTCGCGCTGACGGAGACTCAGGCGGGATCCGACCCGGCGGCTCTCGCGACCACCGCCGTCCGCACGCCCGAGGGCGACTACATCGTCAACGGGGAGAAGCTCTGGTGCACGAACGGCACGCTGGCGGAGCTCTTCGTCGTGATGGCGCGGCACCCGGACACGAAGAAAATCTCCGCCTTCATCGTCGAGAGGGACTGGCCGGGCGTCGAGGTCGTGCAGCGTCTCCATTTCATGGGCCTGAAGGCCATCGAGAACGGCGTCATCCGCTTCACGAACGTGCGCGTCCCGAAGGAGAACCTGCTCCTCGGAGAGGGGCGCGGTTTGAAGCTGGCGCTCGTCACGTTGAACACGGGCCGCCTGACCTTGCCCGCGTCGTGCGCCGCCGTCGCCAAGCGCTGCGTCGAGATCAGCCGCGCGTGGGCCTCCGAACGGGTGCAGTGGGGACAGCCGATCGGGAAGCACGATGCGATCGCGCAGCTCCTGGCGGAAATGGCCGCCACCACGTTCGCCATGGACGCGGTGACGGATCTCTGCTCGGGCATGGCCGACATGGGCGACCGGGACATCCGCCTCGAAGCCGCGGTCGCGAAGATGTGGAACTCCGAAGAGGGCTGGAAGATCGTCGACCGCACCCTCCAGATCCGCGGCGGGCGCGGCTACGAGACGGCCGATTCGCTGCGTTCGCGCGGCGAGCCCGGGATCCCCGTCGAACGGATGATGCGCGACTACCGCATCAACCTCATTTTCGAGGGCTCTTCGGAGATCATGCGGCTCTTCATCGCGCGGGAGGCGCTCGACCGTCACCTCGCGGTCGCCGGCGACCTCGTGAACCCGAAGGCGTCCCGCGACCAGAAATTGAAGGCGCTGCCGAAGATCGGCGCCTTCTACGGCGCCTGGTATCCGACGCGGTGGCTCGGATGGGGGCGCTGGCCCCGGTACGCGGAGTTCGGCGCGCTCGCGAAGCACCTGCAGTATCTCGAACGCACCACCAGGCGGCTCTCCCGCTCGATCTTTCACATGATGGCGCTCCACGGGCCGAAACTCGAGAAGCGGCAGGCGCTTCTGTTTCGCGCCGTGGACATCGGAGCGGACCTTTTCGCCATGTCAGCCGCCGTCTCGCGCGCGAGGCAGATGCGTGGCGTGGGAGTCCCCGACGCGGCCGGAGCGGAGGAGCTAGCCGACGTCTTCTGCCGGATGATGCGCCGGCGCATCCGAGAGGCTTTTCGCGCGATGCGGACGAACGACGACGTGCGCAAGTACAGGACCGCCCGGCGCGTACTCGATGGACAGCATGCGTGGCTCGAGAATGGGCTGGTCTCGTGGGAAGAGCTGCACCGGGTCCACCCGCCGGTGCCTCGGGCGCACGCCGAAGATACGGACGAAAAGGCACTCGCCGCGAGCATTTAAACGTCGCCTCCGCTCACTCCGCGAGCTGCCTTCGCCCGGCGCGGCGAAGGCACCGGCCGGCGGCTCGGCCGGATGCGGCCTCGACCGCCGGCCTGCTCGCTTCGTTCGCTCCGGCCACCACCTCGACGGAAGCGCAGCTCTGCCGCTCTCCCCGCGCCCGGGGAGAGGGAACACGCATCCCTAAGGCGTAGACGCCGCCGCGCCGGCGGCGACGGGCTCCTCGTCCGTTCCCTCGTTGATCCCCTCGAAGAGGATCGTCGAGAGATAGCGCTCGCCGGTGTCCGGCAGCATCGCGAGGATCACCGAGCCCTTGGGCGCCTTCTCCGCGACCTTCTTCGCGGCGGCGAAAGTCGCGCCGGAGGAGAGGCCGCAGAAGATGCCCTCCTTCGTCGCGAGCTCGCGCGCCGTGTCGCGGCTCTCGGTGTCCCCGACGAGGACGATCTCGTCGTAGACCGTGCGGTCCAGAACCGCCGGGACGAAGTCTGGCGTCCATCCCTGGATCTTGTGGGGTTTCCACTCGTTGCCGGTCAGAAGCGCCGCGCCTTCAGGCTCCGTGACGACGATCGTGATGTCGGGCCGCGCGCGCTTCAGCATGTCTCCCGCGCCCGTCAGGGTGCCGCCGGTCCCGTACCCCGTCACGAAATAGTCCAGCCGCTTCCCGGCGAAATCGCGCAGGATCTCGGGGCCGGTCGTGTTGCGGTGGTACTCCGGGTTGGCGGGGTTCTCGAACTGCCGCGCCAGGAACCAGCCGTTCTTCTTCGACATCTCCTCCGCCCGGCGCACCATCCCGGACCCGCGTTCGGCGGCGGGGACGAGGATGACTTTTGCGCCGAGCGCGCGCATCAGCTTGCGGCGCTCGATCGAAAAGCTGTCGGACATCAGCGCGACGAACGGGTATCCCTTGACCGCGCAGACCATCGCGAGCGCGATCCCGGTGTTCCCGGAGGTTGCCTCGGCCACCGTCTGGCCCGGCTTCAGAGTCCCCCGGCGCTCCGCGTCCTCGATGATCGCGATCGCGAGCCGGTCCTTGACCGAGGAGAGCGGGTTGAACGCCTCGATCTTCACGTACATGGTGACGCCGGCCGGAGCCAGCCGGTTGATTCGCACGACGGGCGTGTTGCCGATCGTGCCGAGAATGCTGTCGTACATCATGAAACAGTCCTCCGCGAAAAGTTGTTACCGGTTCAGGGTGAAAAGGAGAGGAATTCGACTCGACATCGCCCCTGCGCTCCGAAAGAGCGGGATGCGAAGGCGAATCGGGGGCGGAGTCGTTGCACGGCTTACTCGGTCGAGGGGCGTAGGATATGCGATCCAGATGAAAATCCGAATCCTCATGGCCGTAGCCCTTTCCCTGCCCCTCGCGCTCATCGCCGCCCCCCGGACGATGCGCGTCGATTACCACCACACCGGCAACGCCACCGAGGAGCGCTACAGCGTCGATCGGGTGGTGATCGAGCCGCTCGAGTGGCCCGGCAATCCGTCGCGGCCGATCGACGATACGAACTCCGGCAAGTACTTCTTCGAGGTGAGCGACGCGGCGAGCCGGAAGGTCCTGTACTCGCGCGGATTTGCTTCGATCTACGGCGAGTGGGAGACCACGGACGAGGCGAAGTCGCGCCACCGCACCTTCCACGAGTCGCTGCGATTCCCTGCTCCCGCCGCGCCCGTCCGCATCGTGGTGCGAAAGAGAGACGCGAAGAACGCGTTCCAGGACGTCTGGTCGGCGGCGATCGATCCGAAGGACATGTTCGTCGACACGGCCCGGCCCGCGTCGCCCGGACCTGTCCTCGAAATTCAGAAGAACGGCCCGCCGGCGGAGAAGGTCGATTTCCTGATCCTGGGAGACGGCTACACGGCCGCCGAGCGCGGGAAGTTCGAGAAGGACGCGCGCCGGCTGACCGAGATCCTGTTCGCGACCTCGCCGTTTAAGGAGCATCGCTCCGATTTCAACGTGTGGGGATTGTGTCCTCCCGCGGAGGAATCCGGCATCTCGCGGCCGTCGACGGGCGTCCACCGGCGCTCTCCGATCGGAGCGACGTACGACGCGTTCGGGTCCGAGCGCTACGTGCTCACGTTCGAGAACCGTGCGTTCCGGGAGGCGGCGTCCTTCGCGCCCTACGACCACGTCGAGATCCTGACGAACTCGAAGACCTACGGCGGCGGCGGGATTTTCAATCTCTACTCGACGGTGGCGGCCGACAGCGTGTGGTCTCCCTATGTGTTCGTGCACGAGTTCGGCCATCACTTTGCGGGCCTCGCCGACGAGTACTACACGTCCGACGTGGCCTACGCGCCGGCGGCGGACCGGACGGAACCGTGGGAGCCGAACGCGACGGCGCTGGCGAACCCGGCCGAGTTCAAATGGAAGGATCTCGTGACGGCGGGCACGCCTCTTCCAACACCCTGGAAAAAAGCGGCGTTCGAGAAGCACTCTCTCGAGATCCAGAAGCGCCGCCGCCAGATCCGCAAAGAGAATCGCCCGGAGGAGGATATGGACCGCCTGTTCCTGGAGCAGAAGGCGGCGGAGAGCAAGTTCCTGTCGTCGGACCCGAATGCCCGACGCGTCGGCGCCTTCGAGGGCTCGCTCTACGAAACGAAGG
>JBBSGZ010000194.1:0-5391 GCA_038253555.1 Thermoanaerobaculia bacterium | reverse complement strand
GCCAAGTGCATCATGGAGCTGATGGACGCGGTGGACGCGTACATTCCGGTTCCGGAGCGGGCGATTGACAAGGATTTTCTGATGCCGATCGAGGACGTGTTCTCGATTTCGGGTCGCGGGACGGTGGTGACGGGCCGGGTGGAGCGGGGGATCGTGAAGGTGGGAGAGGAAGTCGAGATCGTGGGGATTCGACCGACGCAGAAGAAGGTCGTGACGGGTGTCGAGATGTTCCGCAAGCTGCTGGATCAGGGGCAGGCGGGGGACAACCTGGGGTTGCTGCTGCGTGGGACGGAGCGCAAGGACGTGGAGCGCGGGCAGGTGTGCGCCAAGCCGGGGACGATCACGCCGCACATGAAGTTTGCGGCGCAGGCGTACATATTGACGAAGGAAGAGGGTGGGCGGCACACGCCGTTTTTCAACGGGTACCGGCCGCAGTTTTTCTTTCGGACGACGGACGTGACGGGGACAGCGCAGCTGCCTTCGGGCGTGGAGATGGTGATGCCCGGAGACAACGTGGCGCTGGAGATCCAGCTGATCACGCCGATCGCGATGGAGAAGGGCCTTCGGTTCGCCATCCGGGAGGGCGGCCGGACAGTGGGCGCCGGAACGATCACGGAGATTCTGGAATGAACCGGGAAACGGGAAACGGGAAACGGGAAACGAAGCGACGAGAGTCCGTATCGCGCTTTGAAGCCATGGGCTGGTGGAGAGCGGCCTCCTGCTCCCTTCCGGCTCCGTCGAGGAGCCGCTCAAAATGAAAAACGACAAAATACGCATCCGCCTGAAGGCCTTCGATTACCGAATCCTCGATCAGTCCGCAACGGAGATCGTGGACACGGCGAGGCGAACAGGCGCCAGGGTCGCCGGGCCGATTCCGCTGCCGACGGCGGTCTCGCGTTACACCGTCAACCGCTCGCCCCACATCGACAAGAAGTCGCGCGAGCAGTTCGAAATGCGGACCCACAAGCGTCTCCTGGACATCTTAGAGCCGACGTCCCAGACCGTCGATGCCCTGATGAAGCTGGAGCTTCCGGTAGGCGTGGACGTCGAAATCAAGGCGTTCGGGAAGTGAAGGCGCTAGTGGTTGGGCGAGAGGCGCCAGGCGGAATACCCCGAAACGCCCAGCGCCCAGCGCCCGGCGCCGAGCGCCACGAGCGAGCGAAAGCGAGCGAGTAATGCCCGTACACGGAATCATCGGACGAAAAGTCGGGATGACCCAGATCTTCACGGCCGACGGGACAGTCATCCCGGTCACGGTGGTGCAGGCGGGCCCGTGCCTCGTCGTCCAGAAGAAGACGGTGGAGAAGGACGGCTACGAGTCCGTGCAGATCGGACTCGTCGAGTCGCGTCCCGACCGGCGAGCCAACCGCGCCGCGAAGGGCCGTTTCGAGAAGGCCAGCGTTGCGCCGATGCGGCTGCTCGCGGAGTTCCGCCTCGACGCCGGCGACGAATTGAATCCAGGCGACAAGGTCCTCTGCGACTCGTTCCACGAGAAGGACTCGGTCGACGTGATCGGCGTTTCGAAGGGGAAGGGGTTCGCGGGCGTCGTTCGACGGCATCACTTCCGCGGCGGCGCGGCGACTCACGGATCCATGTTTCACCGGGCGCCCGGCTCAATCGGGCCGTCCGCTTTTCCGTCCCGCGTTTACCCGGGGACGCGCTCGTCCGGGCGTCTCGGCGGGCGCCAGGCGACGGCCAAGAACCTGACCGTGGTCCGCGTGGACGCGGAGAACAACCTTCTGTACATCAAGGGCGCCGTTCCCGGGGCCCGCAACTCGGTCGTCAAGATCGTGCGCTCGACTCACGGACGCGCGGCGTCCAATTCCTCGGCCGCGAAGTAAGGGACAAGAGCGATGGCAACAGTTCCCGTTCTCAACTGGAAAAAGGAGCGCGTCGGCGAAGTCGACCTGCCCGCCGAGGTGTTCGAGTATCCGTACCGCCGTCACCTGGTGTGGGAGGTCGTCAAGGCCTATCGCGCCGGACAGCGCGCGGGCACCCACAGCACGAAGGTGCGGTCCGAGGTTTCGGGCAGCGGCAAGAAGCCCTTCAAGCAGAAGGGGACCGGACGCGCGCGCCAGGGCGGCAGCCGTCCGCCGATTCACCGCCACGGGGGCACGAGTCACGGCCCCAGGCCGCGTTCGTACGCCCAGGGCCTGTCCGTGGGAGAGAAGAAGAACGCTTTGAAGGCGGTTCTGTCCCGCCGGGTCAAGGAAGAGCGGCTCGTCATCGTCGACACCCTGGACCTCGGAAGCCACCACACGCGCGATCTCGTGGACGCGATCGGCGGCCTGGGCGTCATCGGAAAGGCGCTTTTCGTAGACTCGCGCGAGAACGAAAATTTCTCCCGGGCATCCCGCAACGTGCAGGGATGGAAGATCGTCGATCCGCTCGGGATCAACGTGTACGACGTTATGAACCACAGCACGCTCGTCCTGTCGAAGACGGCGTTGTCCCGGGTCGTCGCGACCCTCGGGGGGGAATGATGGACCCGCAACAGCTCATTCGGCGGCCTCTCATCACGGAGAAGTCGACGCGCATCAAGGAAACCGCGAACACGATCTGCTTCGAAGTGGCCCGAGACGCCAACAAGATCGAGATCGCGCGCGCCGTCACGGCCCTGTTCGGGGTCAAGGTCGCGGAAGTGCGGGTGGCGAACCGGCAGGGCAAGTTGAAGCGGATGGGCCGGTTCCTGGGCCGCCGCAAAGATTGGAAGAAGGCCTACGTGCGGCTGGCGGCGGGCGAGAAGCCGATCGAATTCTTTGAGGGCGTCTGAACGGGATCGGGAAACGGGAAACGGTAAACGGTAAACGGTAAACGGTAAACGAGGAGGCAATTAGCGGACAGGAAGCGTTGATACGAGCGGTTTTCGGGAGATTGCGTTTCCCGTTTCCCGTTTTACGTTTCCCGGCTCCGTGAAGCAGCCATGCCAGTCAAAAAGTACAAGCCCACATCCGCGGGCCGCCGTTTCCAGACGACGCTCGATTTCAAGGAAATCACGGCCTCCCGGCCGGAAAAGAGCCTGACGGTCGGATTGCGGTCGACGGGCGGCCGGAACAACCAGGGCCGGATCACGTCGCGCTTCATGGGCGGCGGCCACAAGCGGCTGTACCGGATCATCGACTTCCGCCGCGACAAATTGAACGTGCCGGCGAAGGTGGCGACGATCGAGTACGACCCGAACCGGACCGCCCGGATTGCGCTGCTTCACTACGCGGACGGCGAGAAGCGATACATTCTGGCGCCGAACGGACTGCAGGTCGGCGCGCAGGTCGTCTCCGGGCCGGCGGCCGACATCGTCCCCGGAAACGCGCTGCCCCTCCGCGGAATCCCGCTGGGCACGACGATCCACAACATCGAATTGAAGCGCGGCAACGGCGGGCAGATGGTCCGCTCCGCGGGCGCCGCCGCCCAGTTGATGGCCAAGGAGGGCGACTACGCACAGGTGCGGCTCCCGTCCGGCGAGGTCCGCCAGGTGCACATCGAGTGCTACGCGACGATCGGGCAGGTCGGAAATCTCGAGCACGAGAACGTCTCGATCGGCAAGGCGGGCCGCAACCGCTGGCTCGGCTGGAAGCCGCATAACCGCGGTGTCGCCATGAATCCCGTCGACCATCCGATGGGCGGCGGCGAGGGGAAGACGTCCGGCGGAAGGCACCCGACTTCGCCGTGGGGCTGGAAGACCAAGGGAATGAAAACGCGCAACAACAAGCGGACGGATTCCATGATCGTCCGCCGCCGCAAGTCGAAGGGTTAGGAAGAACATGTCGCGTTCAGTCAAGAAGGGCGCTTTCGTCGACGAGCACCTCATGAAGAAGGTGGGCGTGATGAATGACGCTCGCGAGAAGAAGGTCGTGAAAACGTGGTCCCGCCGGTCGACCGTGATCCCCGACATGGTGGGTCATACGATCGCGGTGCATAACGGCCGGAAGTTCATCCCGGTGTACATCGCCGAGAACATGGTCGGGCACAAGCTCGGCGAGTTTTCGCCGACCCGGATCTTCAAGGGGCACAGCGGAAAGAAGGCCGAAGCGGGCGCCCCCGCTCCGGGCAAGCCGGTGAGCGCGCCGGGCGCGGCTCCCGCGCCGGCGGCCAAGGGATGACGATGAAGGCCACAGCCAAGCTTCGCTTCATGAAGGGCTCCGCGCAGAAGGTCCGGCTCGTCGCGGACCTCGTGCGCGGGAAGAAAGTCAACGACGCGGTCGCGATCCTCCGCCACACGCGGAAGGTCGCCGCCCGCGACATCTTAAAGACTCTCCGCTCGGCCGTGGCCAACGCGGAGCAGCAGGAAGCCCGGGTCGATGTGGACGAGCTGGTCGTCCAGCGGATTTTCGTCGACAAGGGACCGCAGGAGAAACGCGTTCGGCCCGCCCCGATGGGGCGCGCTTATCGGGTGCTCCATCGGAAGAGCCACCTCA
The DNA here is from genome assembly GCA_038253555.1 of Thermoanaerobaculia bacterium. Taxonomy (GTDB): domain Bacteria; phylum Acidobacteriota; class Thermoanaerobaculia; order UBA5066; family Gp7-AA6; genus JALYUA01. The sequence goes on along the minus strand of JBBSGZ010000194.1, from coordinate 976 downwards.
CGATCGAACTTTCGGACACGGGCTCCGAGGCGAGGGGTTAAGCATGGGTCAGAAAGTCCATCCGTACGGTTTTCGCCTGGGGTTCAACCGAACCTGGCACTCGCGCTGGTTCTCGGTGAAGGATTACCAGAAGTACCTTCACGAAGACTTGAACCTCAGGAAGGAGCTCAAGGGCCGTCTGTCGCACGCCGGCGTCTCGGAAATCGACGTCGAGCGGTTCGCCAACAAATTGAAGGTGAATATCCAGACCTCACGGCCGGGGATCATCATCGGCAAGCGGGGCGCGGAAGTCGACAAGCTCCGAGACGAGCTGCAGAGGCGGACCAAGGCCGAGGTCCATATCAACATCATCGAGATTCAGCGTCCGGAAACCGACGCACAGCTCGTGTCCGAATCGATCGCGCTCCAGCTCGAGCGGCGAGTCGCTTTCCGGCGGGCGATGAAGAAGGGAATCGAGTCGGCTTTCCGTTTCGGCGCTCAGGGGATCAAAATCCGCTGCGCGGGCCGTTTGAACGGCGCCGAGATCGCGAGAGCGGAATGGTACCAGGAGGGCCGTCTGCCCCTGCACACTCTGAAGGCCGACATCGATTACGGATTCGCAGAGGCAAACACGACGTTCGGAAAAATCGGCGTGAAGACGTGGATCTACCGCGGCGAGCAGCACAAGGCCAAGAACAGACGGAAGACGGCGTAGGCCGGGAATCGGGAAACGGGAAACGAAAGAAGAACTTATAGAGCTAGACCGAGAGATGCGCGGACCACGGGACGTTTCACGTTTCCCGTTTTCCGTTTCACGGTCGAGCGATAGCGAGCCACTATGTTAATGCCCTCGAAAGTCAAATACCGCAAGCAGCAGCGGGGTCGGATGCGCGGCAAGGCGTATCGCGGCGGCACGCTCGCTTTCGGCGACATGGGCCTGCAGATTCTGGAGCCCGGGTGGATCACCGCGCGCCAGATCGAGGCCGCCCGCATCGCG
>JBBSGZ010000193.1:0-5534 GCA_038253555.1 Thermoanaerobaculia bacterium | reverse complement strand
GAACCCCGCCCCTCACCCCAACCCTCTCCCCGAGCGCGGGGCGAGGGAGCAGAGCTGCGCTCCAGCCAGGATGGTGGCTAAGCTCGCAGCGGGAGGAGTCTCCTGACCGAAGGGAAGGAGGAGCCTCCCGCTGCGGGAGCGTGAGCGAACGCAGTGAGCGGAAGCGACGGTGGAGGAGCCTCTCGGGGCGGGAGCCGTAGCGAACGAAGGGAGCAGGCGAGCGGTCGAGCCGACAGGCGAGCCGCTCGCCGGTGCCTTCGCCGCGCACGGCGAAGGCAGCTCCCACAGTGAGCGAAGGCGACGGACTCAGAACGGCCACCATTTGGCCGGGATGTTCTTCGCGATGTCGTTGTAGAGCACGACTGTCATGAGCGCCAGGATCATCAGGAACCCGAGCTGGAGGATCCGCTCCTTCACGCGGAGCGAGAAGTCGCGCCGCACCGCGCCTTCGATGGTCAGAAGGAAGAGATGCCCGCCGTCGAGCACCGGTATCGGCAGGAGATTGAAAATTCCGAGCTGAAGGGAGACGGCGGCCATGAGCGCGACCAGCGGGACCGCGCCCGTTCGCGCCGCGTCGCCCGAGAACTTCGCAATGTCGAGCGGCCCGGACATGGTCTTCATGCTCGCGCGCCCGCGGAAGAGGCGCCCGAGCACGGAGAACGTCGTCCGCGTGTCCGTTCCGATGCGACGCCACGCTTCGACGACCGCCTGGTTCAGGGGGAAACGCTCGAGGACCTCGGGCAGGTCGGCGCCGACCTGGACCCCGACCTTCCAGCTGTCGCCCTCTTTTCGAGGGGCGACGGAGACGATGCCCGGTTTGCCGTCGCGGTGGAACGCCACCGGAAACGGACCCGGCGCGGAACCCGACACGGCGGAAACGAACTTGTCGAAGATCTCCTCGGGCGCGCCGCGGATGGGCCGGCCGCCGATCGCGTCGATCACGTCGCCCGGCTTCAAGCCCGCCTTCGCCGCCGGCGAGCCGGAGACGACGACCGCCACTCGCGGCTGAACGTTGCGGCCCGCGTCCGGCAGCAGACCGACGTCCCCGAGGTCGTGCGAGCCGACCGCTCGGGGAACGACCTTCAGGAACACCCCCGAGCCGTTCCGGTCGACTTCGACGTCGAGCTTCTCGCGGGCATTCATCAGGAACGCATATTGCGCGTCCCGCCACCGCGGGGTCTCGCGGCCGGCGATCGAAACGATGCGGTCGCCCGGCCGGAATCCCGCTTCGGCGCCCGCCGACTTCTCCTCGACGATCTTGACGACCGCCGGCTGGAGCTCATACGCGGGGACCCGGACGCCCAGGGCGAACACCGCGGTGTGGAGCACGAGCGCCAGGACGAAGTTCATCAGCGGCCCGGCTAGAAGGATCAATCCGCGCTGCCACCGCTTGCCGACAGGCGGTGCTTCGGTGGACGTGCCCTCGGCCAGCGTGGATTCGTCCGGCCCGAGCCCCACGACCCGGACGTACCCGCCGAGGGGGATGGCGGACACGCGGTAGTCGGTCCCGCGGCGCTTGAATCCGAAGAGCCGCTTGCCGAATCCGATCGAGAACACCTCGACGGGGAAGCGGAAGGCCTTGGCGACGGCGAAGTGTCCGAACTCGTGCACGACGACCAGCACAGAAAGGACGACGATCAGAGCGAGGGTGTTTCCGACGATGGTCAAGCGGCTGCTCCGTTTCTCTTTTAGCTAGTTGGCCACCGCGGCGCGGGACAGCCGGTGGATGATGTCCGAGGCCTTGCGGCGAGCCATTCCGTCGATCTCCTCCGCTTCGTCGAGGGTCGCCGGCGAAGAGACCGGTCCGGCCGCCGACGCCGTCTCTGAAACGACGGAAACGATTTCCGGGAAGGAAATCTTCCCCTGAAGGAAGGCGGCGACCGCGACCTCGTTCGCCCCGTTGACCACCGCAGGCATTCCCCCGCCGATGCGCAGGGCTTCCAGGGCGAGCTCGACCGCCGGATACCGCTCCGCCTCGAGCTCGAAAAACTCCAGCCGCTTGATGGAAACGAGATCGAGGCGGCCGAAGGCATTGGGCAGCCGGTCCGGGTAGTTCAGGGCGTAGGCGATCGGGAACTTCATGTCGTTCTTGGCGAGCTGCGACAGCATCGAGCCGTCCGCGAACTCCACGAACGAATGGATCACCGACTGCGGATGGAGGACGACGCCGATCCGTTCCGGAGGCAAGCCGAAAAGGAAGTGGGCCTCGATGATCTCCAGCCCCTTGTTCATCATCGTCGCCGAGTCGATCGTGATCTTCGGACCCATCTTCCATGTAGGGTGCGCGAGGGCGTCCTCGACCGTGATCGCGTCGAAACTTGAGAGGTCCCGCTCCCGGAATGGCCCCCCCGACGCGGTCAAAATGATCCGCTCGACTTCGGAAGCGCGCCCTCCCCGCATCGCCTGGTGAATTGCGCTGTGCTCGGAATCCACGGGAAGGATCTCCGCGCCGCTCTTCCTGGCCTCGCGGAGGATGAGCTCCCCGGCGACCACGAGTGTCTCCTTGTTGGCAAGGGCGAGACGTTTGCCCGCCTTGACCGCCGCATAGGCGGACCGCAGTCCGAGGGCGCCGACCAGGGCGCCTACGACGACCTCCGAGCCGGGGTCGGACGCGACCTCCTCGAGCCCCTCCGCGCCCGTCACGATGCGGACGCCGTTCCCGCGGGGCAAGAGAGCCTTCAGCCGCGCCGCTTCCTCGGGGCCCGAGACGGAAACCAGCTTCGGGTTGTGCGCCAGGATCTGCTCCGCCAGTATTTCGACGGAGCGGCCGGCGGCGAGCGCCACCACCTGGAACCGGTCGGGGGAGGCCGCCGCGACGTCGAGCGCCGAACGCCCGATCGAACCGGTAGAGCCCAGGACGGCCAGCGTTTTCATGGAACCGGAGATTATAGGGGGCGGCGCGCCGCCGCCCGGGCGAAGGGCGAACGGGGAAAGGCGAAGGGCGCCGGGCGCCGGGCGGAGGAACCCGGAGCGCATCGCCGAGAAGGGATCGCCGGGAACGAACAACTGCCTTTAAACTCGACCCATGATCGACCGCGACGTCCTCGCGCCGGCCGGCTCCCGGGAGCGGGTGCTTTTAGACGAGATGGATCTCGCCCGGCTGCCGCGCCACATCGCGATCATCATGGATGGGAATGGCCGCTGGGCCAAACAGCGCGGGTCTCCGAGGGTAGAAGGCCACAGGGCCGGGATCACTTCCGTGCGGGAGGTCGTCGAAACGTGTGCGCAGTTGAAGCTCGACGCGCTGACGCTCTACGCCTTCTCGGTCGAGAACTGGAAGAGGCCGCGGTTCGAGATCGTCACGCTCATGTCCCTGCTCAAGGAGTACTTGAACCGCGAGCTCGCCAATCTCCTGAAGAACGACATTCGCTTTCGGGTAGTCGGGCGTATGAACGAGCTCGACGCCTCCGTGCAGAAGGAGCTTTCGAAGGGACTTGCGGCGACTTCGTCCTGCCGCGGGATGACGTTCAACATCGCGCTGAATTACGGCGGGAGAACGGAAATCGTGGACGCGTGCCGCTCTCTCGCGCACGACGTCGGCGCGGGCCGCCTCTCCCCGGAACAGATCGACGAGGAGACCCTCGGGTCCCGGCTGGGCACGGCGGGCCTGCCGGACCCGGACCTTCTGATCCGCACGAGCGGCGAGATGCGAGTTTCCAACTTCCTCCTCTGGCAGATCGCCTATAGCGAGATCTGGGTGACACAGACCCTCTGGCCGGACTTTCGCAAACTTCACCTCTTCGAAGGGATCCTCGAGTACCAGAAGAGGGAGCGCCGTTATGGAGGCGTGATCGAGGGCGGCCGCCAAACCGAATCCAGCGAGGCGGCGGGATGACGGAAGACACCGCCCGTCCGGGAGGCCTCAGCGGGCGCCATTTTGCTTCCGACTCACTCCTCACCCCTGACCCCTCACGATCACGTCCTTGAAACGCGAGCTCGCGGCCGGAGTCGCGATCCCGGTCGTTCTCGGAATCCTCTTCTTTCTTCCGGCGCCGGCGTTCGATGCGCTCGTCGCGGCCGTGGCGCTCGCCGCCCTCTGGGAGTTCTACCGGATGGCGGAGAAGACCGGGCATGCGGTCGCGAAGACGGTCGGCCTCACCGGAGGGGCCGCGGCCCTGGCGGCGCTCTCCGGCGCGACGATCGCGGGACACGACCGCGCGGCGTCGTTCTGGCCGCTTCTGTTCGCCGCGCTGATTCTCGTTTTTCTCGCGTCGATCGCCCCGCTCCTCTCCGGAGTGCCGCCCCCCGAGGCGCTCGCGGGCGCGGGCTCCACCCTCTTCGGGATCGCGTCGATCGCGATCCCCGCCGGTTCGATGTTTTACCTGCGCGCGTTTTCCCCCGGGGCGGTCCTGTTTCTCTTCGTGATCGTCTGGGGCTGCGACTCCGCCGCGTATTACACGGGCCGGCGCCTCGGACGCCGGAAGCTCGCGCCGATCGTCTCGCCCAACAAGACCTGGGAGGGAACGATCGGGGGTTTCGTCGGTGCGACGTTGATCGGCGCCGCCGCAGGAACGTGGTGGTTGCTTCCGGAGCTCGGCCCCGCCCGTGGCGCGCTCGCCGGCGCCCTGGCCTCCTCGGCCGGCCAGATCGGCGATCTCGTCGAATCCCTCTGGAAGCGCGGAGCGGGGGTCAAGGACTCGGGCACTTTCCTGCCGGGGCACGGCGGCTTCTACGATCGGATCGACTCGCTCCTGTACGCGGGACCGGTGCTGGCGGCGATCCTGATGTGGGGCGTCCGGCGATAGGGCAAGGCGCGAGAGCTTTTCCCATGGGCTCGTCGGGAGCCGCCGGCGGCACCGGCGCCGAACGTTCTGGCGAACGAGGTCCGATCCAGGCGCGGAAATCTCATAGCGCCGACTCGCTCCGGCGGGAAACGAGTGGTGGAAGGATTCACTTCCCGCCCGCGACGAGCTTCTGGAACCGGGGGTTCTGGCGCAAGGTGTCGAAGTTGGGATCGATCCTGAGCCAGCCGGGTGAGAGGAAGTAGGGGATTTTCAAGAGCGGCTCCAGCTTGTCGAGCGCCTTTTCCGGATCCCCGACGAGCATGTAGATGCGGGCCTGCTGATGCTGATAGTAGGGGCCCGTGTACGCGTCTCTGGTTATCCGGTGGATTCCGGCTTCGAGCTCCGCCTCCCGGATCGCTTCCTCTTTGCGCCCCAGATACGCCAGAGCGAGCCCGAGAAGGATGTGACGCTGGTCGTCGGCGGGCGTCCGGAGAAGCTGCTCCTGGAACGCCTTTCGCGCCACTTCGGCGGCGGTCCGCGCGTTTGCGGCCTCCCCCTTCAGGGCGTACGCCTGAGCCATGCAAAGGCCCCAGCCCCCTCGGTCCTCGTCGAACGCACTCGGTGTCAAACGCAGGAGAAGGCCGCGCTGCTCTTCATCGAGGACCCAGACGAGGTCCCAGTAGATCGCGAGGAAGCTCACGAGCGCCGTCGGCTCGACCTCCTTCGGCGCGGCGCGGAGCACGGCCCGCGCGCCGGCGAGGTCTCCCTGGACCAGAAACGTCATGGCCTTGAGCTCGATCAGATAGAGGT
>JBBSGZ010000192.1:0-5597 GCA_038253555.1 Thermoanaerobaculia bacterium | reverse complement strand
GGCGGACGGTCACGGGTCTGCGGCGGATCGGGAAGAGGATCGTGTTCGAGCTCGAGGGCGATCTCTTCCTCGTGCTGCACCTGATGGTGGCGGGCCGTCTTCACTGGAGGGGAGCGGGCGCTGCTCTCCGCGGGGAGACGTCGCTCGCCGCGTTCGACTTCGAGGATGGAACGCTCCTGCTGACCGAATCGAGCAGCAAGAAGCGCGCTTCCCTCCACGTGGCCGCGGGACAGGAAGCGCTCGCCGCGTTCTCGCGCGGGGGAATCGAGCCGCTCGAAGCGGGAGAGGAAGCGTTCGCGGCAGCTCTGCGGCGCGAGAACCATACCTTGAAGCGGGCGCTGACCGATCCGCGCCTTTTCTCCGGGATTGGCAACGCGTACTCCGACGAGATCCTGCATCGGGCGCGCCTCTCGCCGGTGAAGCTGACTTCGCGGCTCACGGGCGAGGAGACCGCCCGGTTGCGCGCGGCCACCTTCGCGGTGCTCGGTTCGTGGACGGAACGTTTCGTCGCCGAGGCGGGCCGGGCGTTCCCGGAGAAGGTCACGGCCTTCCGGGAGGGAATGGCGGTCCACGGACGGTACGGCAAGCCGTGCCCGGACTGCGGCTCGCCCGTTCAGCGGATCGTGTACGCGGAGAACGAATCCAATTACTGCGCGACGTGCCAGACGGGCGGGAAGCTCCTGGCCGACCGCGCTCTCTCGCAGCTCCTTCGGGGCGACTGGCCGAAGACCCTCGAAGAGCTGGAGGAGAGAAAGAAGGGATAGGCTTTCCAGGATCCCGAGGGCGCCAAGGACGAAGGGTCGCTGTTGAACATGGACTTGCCCGAATGAAGTCAGGCGCGCAACCCCGGAAAGCGTTACGGACCTGAGCCTCGATAGATCCCTGCCCGAGCCGCGCCCGATGGCGCGCCGGGACCTACCCGGGCGGGAAGAACCCGTGGACCTCGCGCAGCGCATGGCGGTCGATCTTCCGCCTCCGGAGCGACTCGCGCAAAAGACCCAGCGCAGCGACACCTTCGGGGATCATGTGCTCTTCGTCGATGATCGGAAGGGCGGCTCGCACTTCCCACTCCGCCTGGCGGTCGAGTCCGGCGTCGAGCAGCAGGTCCGCGACGACGAGGTGAAGCGCCGCCATATCTCCGCGAATCCCGATCTCCTCGGACTCGCGCAGCGCCAGACGGTATGAGTCGAGCGCCGCCGCGCCATTACCCTGCTCGCGGAGAATGTCGCCGACGCACCAACGAAGCTTGGCGAGGTTCACCCGATTTTGCGTCTGCTGTAGCAGCGGGAGGGCCTTAGCCGCGCACGCGAGCGCCTCCTTGACGTTGCCGAGCAGACGGTGAAACTGGGCGAGCGTGCCCGTCGCGATTGCCAGGAGCCGCACATTCTCAGTCTCTTCGGCCTCAACGCAGATGCGCTCGAAGACGGCGACTGCCTCGGGGACGCGTCCCGTTTCGCGAAGAACGTTGCCTTCGAGAAAGAGACACTTCAATGCGCCCTCGGCTAGCCCGAGGCTCTTGAAGGTCACGGCCCATAGCGACGCGCCTTCCAGAACCTCGTCGAATTTCCGCTCTTCGGTCGCCAGCGCAAGCTTCTGATATGCGAGTCGAGCGATATTGGCAGAGCCATTTTCCGTTAGAACGAATTTCGCCTCGGCACGGACGAACCAGCGCCTGGCCTCGTCCCGGCGGAAAAGGAACCGACACGCGCCTCCGGCAATCAGAGCAAGTTCGCCCAGAAAATAATCGCGCTCGTCGAAGTGCCCGACCGTGCGCCCCGCCTCGGCCAGATAGGCGAACAGGAACTCGGCGTCATCGCGGGCGACCGCGGGCTCGGATTCGACCCGAGACCGCAACAACTCGCAGATCGACAGAAGCAGCTCCGGATCGTCGAGATGAAGTTTGGACGCATTCTCCCGCCTCTCCTCGATCGGAGTGGCGAGAACCCGCTCGGCCGCCGCGGCGCTTCCCTCCTGCGACAGGTGCCGCTTCCTCAGCGGAAATGGAATGAGCTCGCCGCTCATGACCGGTCCTTTTCTTCCATCTCACCCACCCTCGTCTCGAGCTGGATCGCGATCTCTTCCGGATCGCGACTCAACGCGCCTCGAAGGGAGTCGTCAGCGATGCGCCCGCCGTGGTGCTTCCACAGCCAGTAATCCTGAGCCGCCTTGCAGGTCATGCGAAAGAGACTCGGACGCAGGGAAACGACCGCGCGTTGGCAGTCGGGCCGCCGCGAGAAGCGATCGAACCATTCATAGAGGCTGCATTCGATCGCTTCCAAATCTTCTTCCGGAACGAGGTACTGCGATTCCAAGGCAGCGCGAATGACAACGCGCGCACGATCGAAGACGGCGAGAATTTCGCCTTGTCGGCCTGTGGAAATCGTCGTCATACAGAGGAGACTTCAAGGATACCACGCCGATACCGAGACCAAGCGGGGTCCGCCCCGTGCTTTAGAGAGGAAGTGCCCTAACTTGAAGGGCGACTTCGATTCGTCAGAACGGAATTCCGCCTTGGACTTTGATCGTGAAGGGCTTCTTCTCCGGGACCGGCATCGGACGCGCGGGAGCCGGACTCGTCGAGGGCTCAGAGCGGGTAGCGGACTGCGAGGAAGAAGGGGAAACCATGGTTGAAACTCCTTTACGCCAAAAGAAACTCTGGGAAATGGAATCCTCGTGAGCATACGCCTCCACAGATCGAGGGCGTAGTCAAATCAACCGTGAGGCGGTAAAGGGGCGCAAGTCACTTCGCCCCGGCAGTGTTCGAGTTTGAGCTAGGCGAGCTTGCGGGCGAGCTGTTCCTCAAGGATTTCGGTCACGGTTAAGGGGATGATGATCCTGCCCGAACGGCGGAAGAAGCCATCGACCTCTTTCAGCGCGTCAGACGTGAAATCGAAGGCCACAAAGAAGCCCTTCTTTCTTTCCTCTCGAATCATGGCGGCCTCGAAGGAGTCAATGTCCGGCCTGCCGACCTTGTCGCGCTGTTTCACTTGGATCGGATACCACTCATCCATGAAGCCGAGCTTCGGCTCTCGGACTTCGCTTCCATCGGGCTTGGGTATGGATGACACAGGGAACACGCGGCCGTCGATCCCCATGTCTCCGACCTGGGCCTTGTTCGGAATGCCCCCCAGGGCGATCACCGCCCAATTCTCAAACTCGAAGGGCGGGATCTTCCGAAGCTGATCTTCTCTCCACGGAAGATCTCGGACGATGAAACCGCGTCCGGCCTTCCAGAGTTTCTCGTTCTCAGGCAAGCGGCAATCGTCGCGAAGCCGTTTCGCCATAACCCGGCAAGCGGTCGGAGAAATGTCGATGCCGATCCATTGGCGCTTCAACATCTGAGCGGAGACTAGTGCAGTTCCGCACCCACAGAAGCCGTCCAAAACGATGTCGTTTTCGTCGCTGCTGGCGCGCACGATTCGTTCGAGCAGGGCAAGCGGTTTCTGGGTCGGATAGCCGAGTCGCTCCGTCGCAGTCGGACTCAGACTCTCGATGTCATCCCAGAGCGTCTGAACAGCCACTCCGCCATCCTCTTGCAGATACTGCTTTCGTTGAGGAACGCCTCCGGAACTCGTTTGCACGACCATCCCTTGAGCTACTAATTCGTTCATCCGCAGCTGCGAGTACCTCCAGAATTTGGTGACGCCCATTACCTCGTAACGCGGATTGCCCTTCCCGGCCCCGCCCGGGCCGATCATGCTGATGAGGCGGTATCGGCGGCCGTCGGGCTCCTTGAACTTGTAGAACTTCCGAAGGTACTCCTCGCTGTAGGGGTTAAGGGGCGGGTGAAAGGTGTAGGTGTCGCTCTTGGTATAGAAAAGGATGCTGTCGGTGTTCGGACCCCACAGCTTGCTTCCCTGTCCCATGTTTCCCTTAACGGTGCTCACCCGTTTCCATACAATTTCGTTTCGAAAGGAGCTTTCACCGAAGATCTGATCGAGCATCACCTTGACGTAGTGGCTCGCATGCCAGTCACAGTGGTAGTAAAACGAGCCGGTCGGTTTCAGCACGCGGGCCAGCTCGACGCAGCGCGAGCGCATGTAGTCGATGTAAGCGCGCGTCGATTCGTGGCGATCCTCGAACGCGCGTTTCTCTTTGGTCTCGCCCCAGAAGACTTCGTAATTGCGGTTGGAGTTGAACGGCGGGTCGATGTAGACCAGATCGACGCAGCCGTCTGGGAGCTTCTGAAGCTGATCGAGGCAGTCCCCGCAGTAGATGACGCGGGTATCAACGAGAGCAGAGCGTCTGGTCAAGATCTGGTCGGTAGTCTAGAGCAAATCAAGCCGTCCTGGCTAATGGCATCCCGCTCGGCCAACGAGACCAAATCCTCGACGCTCCAAAGGGTTTTGCTCTTCCCTGCCGCCATCGCGGGGGAGCATCGGAGCGTCTTGTGCATCCGGCAGAAGTTGTAGTGCGTGAACTGAATCGCGAGCGCGAAGCAGTGATTCCCAAACTTCTTTGAAAAGGCGTTCGTGAGCCGGGTGAACCGTCGGTTCCCCATCCGTATCGTGAGGTTCGCCCGCTCGACGTAGGACGTGGAGATCCCCTGGTCCCTGGGCGTCCCGAGAACTGGAATCTTTTCCAGTCCCACCAACCGCCCCGGCGAGTAGCGCGTTTCTGGCTTCCCGTCATTCACAGACGGTCCGTAGTACTTCATCAGGATTCCGTAGTCGATGCTGCGAGCCGGAAACTTCTCGATGATCGCGGAAAGGTAAGAGGGCGGTCATCCGTCGTTGGCTGCACCCGTCCGAGAGCCGGCTTCGCGAGGTCCCCGATGAAGGTGCGAGCGTCGTTAAGCCTCCGCTGTCCGACGTGCCAGGAGAGGATCAGCTTGGAATCCGCGTCGAGCCCTGTCTAAGTCCAAATCGAGCCCACATCGCGGCGGCCGCCCCCCTTCGCAGGCTCCGCCGGGCTGACCGTCCCCTCGCGTTTGGCGAAGTGCCGGGCGACATTTACAGCGGGCTGCTTAAGATCTCCGCCAGCTTCGCCGCGTCGATGTTTCCGCCCGAGACGACGCAGACGATCTTTCCCTTCCCGGCCTTTCCCGCGAGCGCGGCGGCGAGAGGAGTCGCGCCGGCGCCCTCGGCGACCACGCGCACGCGCGCGACGAGAAGCCGCACCGCCGCCCGGATCTGGGCGATCGAGGCGACGAGCGATCCGGCGAGGACGGTGCTCGCGAGCGGCCACATTTCTTCGAGGAGAGTCCGCGCGCCGATGCCGTCCACGAAGCTCGGCGCGTACTCCGTCGAAACGGGGCGGCCCGCGGCGAGAGAGGCCGAGAGCGGAGCCGCGGTCTCGACCTCGCAGGCAAACGTCTTCGCGCGCGACCCGCTGCCGGATAAGGCCATCGCGATTCCGCACGAGAGGCCTCCTCCTCCATAAGGCACGAGGACAGCGTCCGCGTCGGGCAGGTCCTCCAGGATCTCGAGCCCGATGGTCCCGTTGCCCGCGATCACGGCCGGGTCGCTCACCGGGTGCACGAAGAAACCGGGGACGTCGGGATGCCCGTGTTCGACGATCGTCTGCCACCAACGATCGTGCGGAAGCTGGATGATCTTTCCGCCGAGCCGCTCGATGGCGGAGAGCTTCGTGGCGGG
>JBBSGZ010000191.1:0-5639 GCA_038253555.1 Thermoanaerobaculia bacterium | reverse complement strand
GGCACCCACTCCGACAGGCTCGGCGGCATCAGCAACATCTGATCCGGCTCGTACGCTCGGAAGATTTTCCCCATGAAATCCATTATCCACAGCGCACTCCAAACCAAAACCCAAAACTGATTACTCGGACAGACTCCTAGCCTCGACGCCGACTCAAGCCGCCTACAAAAAGGCCTTCGAGGAGACCCGGGGGGCGGGCTGAGAGGCGGCGGCGGCCGGGCAAAGGCGAGACATAGAAGGCGAAAGCGAAAGGCGAAGGGCGAAAAGCCGCCGGGGAGGCGACAGGGAAAGAGGTTCCCGGCTCGCCACGGGCGCCCTTCGCCCTCCGCCCTGCGTCCCTCGCCTCCCGCTCCCGTCCGTCCCCTTCTTGCCGCATCGCTCCCGTTCTGATAAAACCCGTCTCGCGGATGAGTGCGGGCGAAGGCCCGCTTTTTTATTCAATGAAAGTGAGCGAAAAAACGGTCCAGGAGGTCGCTTCTATCGCTGCGGACAAGGGTTGCCGTCTCCTCGCCATCGAAAGCGCGGGGACCGGCCGCTTTTCGTCGCTTCGAGTCGTTCTGGAACGCGCCAATGGCGACCCCGTGACTGTCGACGACTGCGAGGCGGTTTCGCGGGAAGTTTCAGACCTGCTCGACCGTTCAGAAGAGATCCCCCATCGGTATGCCCTCGAGGTTTCCTCCGCGGGGCTCGAACGCAAGCTCTACTCCTTAGACGACGCGAGGCGTTTTGTGGGCCGGCCGCTGAAGGTTCGGACGGAGAGTCCCGTGACGCCCGAGCGTCTCGATCCCGACGGGCGAGGCGCATTGTCGCCGGCGCGCAACTTCGGGGGGCGCCTCGATCGGGTCGAGGACGACGTCCTCCGGGTCGTTGATGAGACGGAAGGCAGAATTTATAATGTCCGTTTCGGCGAGATTCGATTGGCGAGGCTCGACTTCCAGTGGCCGGAGCGCCGTTAGGACGAATGGAGAGAGCGGTCCCAGATGATTATTGATCCGTCGGTCATCCGACAGGTTTCGCGCGAAAAGGACATCGATCCGGAAAAGATGTTCGGCGCGCTCGAAGAAGCCATGTCCTCCGCGGCCCGCAAGTACTACCACGACAAAGCGGTCGTCACCTCGATCGACCGCAAGACGGGGGAGATGACGGCGTATTCGCGCCGGACCGTGGTCGACGAGCTCGACACCGAATCCGAAGAGCCGCCGCCGCAGATCCTGATCGATGAAGCCAGGGAGCTCATCGGGAAACATGGCACCAAGGGTGACGTGCGCATCCTTCGGCCCTCGACCGTCGAGGGCGAGCCTCCCGCCGAAGTCCCTGAGCTCGCGCTCGGTGACGAAATCCGCCAGTACCGCGAGCCGGTCGGGCTCGGCCGCATCGCGGCGCAGACGGCCAAGCAGGTGCTGTACCAGAAGGTCCGCGAGGCCGAGCGGGACAACATCTACAACGAATACTTCCCGAAATTAGGCGAGCTGATGAGCGGGACCGTGAAACGGTTCGAGCGCGGCGACATGATCGTCGACCTGGGCAAGACGGAAGCGATCATTCCGCGCGACCAGCAGTCCCGCGCGGAACGCTACGGGCAGGGCGAGAGGATCCGCTCCATCCTGTTCGACGTCCATCGCAATCCCAAAGGCCCGCAGCTCGTGCTGTCGCGCACCGATCCGCGCCTCCTCATCCGGTTGTTCGAGATGGAAGTCCCGGAGATCTACGACGGGACAGTCGTGATCAAGGGCGCCGTGCGCCAGCCGGGCGAACGCGCGAAAGTGGCGGTCCGCTCGCGCGAGCGGGACGTCGACCCCGTCGGCGCGTGCGTCGGAATGCGCGGAAGCCGGGTCCAGTCGATCATGCGCGAGCTGCATGGCGAGAAGATCGACGTGATCCTCTACTCCGAAGACCTGATCACGTTCGCGCAGAACGCGCTCGCGCCCGCCAAGATCACGCGCGTGTCGCCGATCCACCACGACGACGGCGTGATGAGTCTCGATTGCGTCGTCGAGGACGACCAACTCTCGCTCGCGATCGGGAAAAAAGGCCAGAACGTCCGGCTGGCCTCGGCGCTCATCGGGATGAAGATCGAGATCAAGGGCGAGAGCGAGGTCAAGGGCGAGGTCGCCGAGGCGCTCTCGCGGATGCTGGAGGCCTCGAGGCGGCGGCAGACGCCCCTGGCCGGGGTAACGGGGATCGGCGAGAAGACGGTCGAGAAGCTCGCCGAGGCCGGGATCACGAGCCTCTCCGAGCTCCTGGAGAAAACCGCCGAGGAGCTCGCGGAGATCCCGGGGCTCGGCCAGAAATCCGCGGAGAAGGTCCTGGAGGCAGCTCGCGCCTTCGAGGCTCAGCCCGAAGCGTCCGACGAGGGCGAGTCCGAGGATGGCGACGAGAACGAAAACATTTCCGAGACGGCCGAAGAGACGACGGTCGGGGAGTAACTGGTTCCTATGGGAAAGATCCGTGTCGAGGAGCTGGCCGCGCAGATGGGGATCGGCAGCAAGGAAGTTCTCTTCCTCCTGCAGTCGATCGGAGTGGATGTGAAGTCTCCGCAGGCGGCGCTCGACGAGTCGACCGTTCTGGCCATCCTTCAGGGCAAGACGCATGCGCCGAAGCAGTTGATCGTGCGAGACACGGAGTCCCGCGCGCCGAGGCCGCAGAAGAGCGCGCTTTCCCGAATCAAGATCATCGAAAAACAGCCCGGTGCCGCCGCCGACGAGGCGCCGCCCGAGCCGGTCCGAAACTCGCCCGAGCCTGGCGCCTCCCGGGCCGCAGCGTCCGCCGAGCCCGCCCGGGCCGCCGCCGTGCCTTCGGAACCCGAAGCCGAGTCGCTCGCTCTGCCGCCTGCGGCCGCGGCGGCGGTGCCATCGCCGGCTCCCGCGCCGGCAACGGCTTCTGCGCTCGCTCCCCCGCCGGCCGACGACGCGGCGACGGCGGCAGCCGCTCCGCCCGCGGACGCTCCGGGGGCCGCCGGCGTCGCGAGCGCCGCGTCCGGCGCCGCACCGCCGGCAAAGCCGCTCCCCCGCAAAATCATCCTGCCGCCGCGCCCGATCATCCCTGCCCGCCCCGTGGCGCCCGGGCGTCCGACCGGTCCATCCGCCATGGCCCCGAACCCCGCGGGACGCCCCATGGGGCCCGCCGCGGGGGCTCCGGGTCGTCCCATGGGGCCCGCCGGGGGGCCGGTCGGCCGCCCGATGGGACCGGCTTCCGGAATCCCGGGGCGGCCGATGGGACCCTCGGGCCCCGCGGGTCCGTCCGTTTACCGTCCCGCTCCCGGCGGGCCGGGAGCGCGTCCGCTCGGCGGACCCGGACGCGTCGGCGCCCCGATGGGCCGGCCTGGAGGGCCCGCCCTCGGCCGTCCGACGGGACCGGCGGCGGGGCGCGGAACGGCGCCTCCGGCAACAGCCGAGCGCGCAGCGCCCAAGCGCAAGAAAGATGACAAGGAAGACGCGAAGAAGAACGCCAAGAAGGGCGGGGCCAAGCCGAAGATCAACGTCGCGGACGAAGTCGATCTTCGGGAGTTCGTCGGCACGTATCAGGAAGACACTTATTCCGACATCTCGCTGCCGTTGATCGAGAAAACGGACGGCGATGAGCCGGCGGCGGTCCGGCCGATCAGCAAGTCCGCCTTGCGGCGCGCCGCGAAGGAAACGCGCACGCACGATTCCGGCAAGCTGCTCGAGTTCAAAAAGCCTCTGCCGACCGGCCCCGTTTTCTTATCCGAAGGGGTGACCGTCAAAGAGCTCTCCGAGAAGCTCGGCGTGCTCGCCAAGGACATCCTGCGCCTCCTGATGCAGCGCGGCGTGATGGCCACCGTGAATCAGCCGTTGGACGCGCAGACCGCCATCCAGATCGCCAAGGAGGTCGGAGCCGAAGCCGCGGTCGTCTCATTCGAAGAAGAGCTGGAGCTCTCGCGGGCCGCGGATTCGCAGTCGCGTCCCGGAGAAGCGGAAGCCGCCGAAGCCGCCCGGGTGCCGAGGGCGCCCGTCGTCACGGTCATGGGCCACGTCGACCACGGCAAGACCTCCCTTCTCGACGCGATCCGCCAGGAAAACGTCGCGGCCGGCGAGGCGGGCGGGATCACGCAGCACATCGGTGCCTACCGGGTGGAGACCCACGGCAAGCCCATCGTCTTTCTCGACACTCCCGGCCACGAGGCGTTCACCTCGATGCGGGCGCGAGGCGCCAGGGCGACCGATATCGTGGTCCTGGTCGTCGCCGCCGACGACGGCGTGATGCCGCAGACCATCGAGGCGATCGATCACGCCCGCGCCGCCAAAGTCCCGATCGTGGTGGCGATCAACAAGATCGATAAGAACAACGCGAACCCGGACCGCGTGAAAAAGGAGCTCGCCGACCGCGGCGTGCTGCTCGAGTCCTGGGGCGGCGACGTGCCTTCGGCGGAAATCTCCGCTTTGAAGAAAGAAGGCATCGATCACCTCCTCGAACTGGTCCTCTTAGTCGCCGAGATCCAGGAGCTGAAGGCGCCGGTCGTCAACGAGGCGAGGGGCGTCGTTCTCGAAGCGAGGCGCGAGATCGGCCGCGGCAACCTCGCGACCGTCCTTGTGCAGGCCGGGCACCTCAAGATCGGCGACGTTTTCTTCGCCGGGTCGGTCTTCGGACGCGTCCGCGCCATGCAGGACGACCGGGGCGGAAAGATTGACGTCGCCGGACCCGCGACTCCGGTCGAGGTCACGGGCTTCGAGGACCTCCCGCAGGCGGGAGACATGTTTCAGGTCGTGGAAGACGAGGCCAAGGCGCGCTCGGTCGTCGCGTTCCGCCAGACCAAGGACCGCGAGAAGGTCATGGCCTCCTCGAAGTTTTCGCTCGACCAGCTCTTCAGCAAGCTCCAGGAGGGGCGAGTCAAGGAACTCTCGATCGTATTGAAAGCGGACGTCGCCGGCTCGGTCGAAGTCTTGAACCAGTCTCTCGGGAACCTGTCCAACGAGAAGGTCAAGGTCTCGGTGATCCACGCGGGCGTCGGGGCGATCAACATCAATGACGTGCTCCTGGCTTCCGCCTCGAAGGCCATCATCGTCGGCTTCAACGTCCGCCCGGAAAAGAAGGCGGAGACCGAGGCGGAGAAAGCAGGCGTGGACATCCGGCTTCACACCGTCATCTACAACGTCACCGACGAGATCAAGCTGGCGATGGAAGGGCTGCTCGATCCGACGCTGAAAGAAGTGGCCCAGGGCCGCGCGGAGGTCCGCAACACGTTCAAGGTCCCGAAATTCGGAATCGTGGCGGGCTGCTACGTGACGGAGGGCTCCATCAGCCGGTCCTCGAAAGTGCGGCTGCTTCGGGACAACCGGGTGATTTACGAAGGCAAGATCGGTTCCCTGCGACGGTTCAAGGACGACATCTCGGAGGTCAAGCAGGGCTTCGAGTGCGGCATCGGACTGGAGAAGTACCAGGACGTGAAGGTCGGCGACATCATTGAGGCGTACCAGGTCGAAAAGGTTGCCGGTGTGATGAATGGGTAGAGAAGCGATGGGCGTGTGCTCCGCGCCCCGGCGCTAGGAGTCTGTCCGAGTAATGCTAAAAACCGAGATCTCGGGGGTACTGAAACCCCTCGGCACGTGACGATCGGGCGTTAGGGGCCAACTGTGGCGAAAAAGAGTTTTCACTTTCTCTCGTTTTCGATTACCTGGACG
>JBBSGZ010000190.1:0-5766 GCA_038253555.1 Thermoanaerobaculia bacterium | reverse complement strand
CGCGACCTTCTCGATCCCTCACCATCGCGATCTCCCTACAACTTGCTTCCATCGCTGGCTGACCAATGATGTCCAGACACCCAAAACTCACATCACATCCCTCGTCCGCCATTACTCGGACACGCTCCTAGGCGGGAGCACGAAAGCCGGGGAATCCATCGGTGGCGGCGGGTCTGTCCCCTTTGGGATGGGGGCAGACCCTTCGCCGCGACCGGGTCTGCGTGGAGCGCTCTCGGAAGGACGACGCAGGGCCGCCCGCCGAAGTCACGCGACGCCGAGCTTCTCCGAAGCCATGTCTGTCCCTTTGACCCGCGCGGTGATCTTCTCGAAGGCGATGTCCCGGGCCACGTCCGGTGAGCCGTGCTTGGGTTTGACATCGATGCTGAACGGCGAAAAACCACAGTCGTCGGTGGAGCCCAGACGTTTCACGGGGATGTGTCTGGCGGCGGTCACGAGGTCGTCGCGGACCTGTTCCGGCGTTTCGACAGCGGGGTTGAGGGGGTTGATCACGCCGATGAAGCAGACCTGCGGCACGCCGTTGGCGTCCTCGCGGCTGTGCTTTCCGCACAGCTCGTAGACGCGCTCCTTTTCCTTCTCGCTGGCCAGCTGAATGAGGAAATATCCCGCGTTCATCTTGAACATGCTCGGGAGCATCTCGGCGTAGTCGACGTCGGCGCTATGGGTCGAGTCGCAGTCGCCGCCCGGGCACGTATGGATTCCGATGTTTCTGCGCTCCTCCGCCGTGAACCGGTCGATCACCCGATTGTTCAGCTCGATGAACTGCTGAAGCATTCCGCGGCCCGTCCACGGGTTGCCCGGATCGTTTCTGCAGGAGAGTCTTCCTTCGGTGAAGTCGATCGAGACCCGGCTGGCGCCGGCGGCGAAACACTGCCGAATGTCCTTTTCACATTCGTTGCAGAGGTCGTCCAGAAACTGCTCCCGGGAGTACCCTTCGACCTTGCCGTCCAGCGGATAGAGCAGGGAGAGCATCGAAGGGGCGATCACAGCCTGCTTCACGGGCTTCGTGGCCATCTTGACCGCTTCCTTCACATACTCCGACGCGAAGGTCTTGTAACGAAACGGCCCGCCCGTCAGGCGAGGAAGTTGCCGGTGGTGCCCGTCGGCGAACACGGCGAAGTACTGGCCATCGGCGGCCAGATTCGCCGCCAGGCCGGTTCCCCCCAGCGTGTCCGTGAGCGGATACGTGGCGAAGCTCGAGGCGCGCTGCTCCCCGTCAGACACAATCGGAGAACCCGTCGCTTCCATCCGCGCGATCGAATCGCGGCAGGCGGCGTCCTGGAGACGGGTCAGTTCCTCGTGAGTGATTTTCCCGGCATCGTAATCTGCCAGCGCCGCCTGGAGTCTGGCGGGGCGCGGAAGGGATCCCACGTTCTCAGTCAAAATCGGCATTTCCGGCCTCTTCTGGTGTCGAGTTTTTCCGCAAAGCGCGCCCGGCAACCGGGCATCATGTCGGACCGTCCCACGCAGCCGGCTGCCGGCTGTCTGCCCCGTCCCCGACTCTCGCCTCCACCCGCTCGGGCCGCTCCCACTTGCCGTAGACGAAGTTGCCGCAGCAACGGTTGCAGATGGGAAGCGGCTCTTTTGCGAGCTTCTCGCGGAATCGGTCCGCCTTCTCTCCCCTCCAGATTTCGCCGAAGGTCTGGCGGCGCACGTTCCCGATCACATAGTCGGGAAAATCGCCGCAGAAGGTGACGTCGCCATCGGGCTCGACCTGCGCGAAGTACCAGGCGACGGGGCAGAGGTTGTGTCCGAAAGTCTGCTGAAAATCGGAGAAGTACTCCGGCACCTTTTCCGCGGGAACGTCGGGAACGAAGGACGTCCACGGCTTCCCCTGCGCCGAGTCGAGAAACCGGCGCCGCTTCAATCCCTTGAGGAGTTTGACGAGGTCGGTCATCTGCCGCGTCTTCGAGCCGTTCATGGCCGTTTTCGCGTCGAACTCGAATCCCTTCCACGAATCGCCCGCGACCCCGAAGGTTTCGCGCATCACGGCCTCGTACTCGCCGCCGGTCTCCCTGGGCACGAACCATCGCAGGCCGACGTTGATCGTGTCCAGGGGAAGCTCGCGCAGCGCCGCGACGGCTTCTGAAATGTCGCCGATGTTCAGCTCGGTGACCGGAAGGATCGCGATCTGCATCGGCATGGGACGGCGCAGCTCTTTTCTGATGCGCGCGATCGCTTTAACGCCGTCGGCGACTTTCTGGTACGCGTCGGATTTTCCACGGATCCGGTTATGCACGTCCTCGGGGCCGTCGATCGAAACGGCGATCGAATCGATGCCCGCTTCGACGAGCTCGCGGGCGTAGTGCTCGAGCTTGCCCCCGTTGGTGATGATCGTGCACGTCAGGCCGCGCTTCTTGATCTCGCGGACGAGAGGGAGGATGTCCGGATAGATGAGCGGCTCTCCCCCGAAGAGGCTAATGATCGGCGAGAACGGGGCGATCTCATCGAGGAGCCGGACGTAATCGGGCAGTGCCATCTGCCGGTTCAATCCGATCAGCTCCCGGATGCGCGCGGCTTCGGTCTGCCCGTCCGTCGCTGACGCCGGGAACCCGTCGCTGCGGTAGATCCCCGTATCGCCCCACTGCCCGCACATCTTGCAGCGCAGGTTGCAGAGGTTCGTGACCCGGAGCTGCACGAAAGTCGGCATCGGAAGGTTCGCCGCGGTCGGCGCCTTGAGGTGCCCCATGACCTCGCGGCGTCCGCGGCTCATCCGCCCGAGGTGCTTCCGCGCAAAGCTCGCGAGCTGGAGGCCGCGCTTGTAGCTCATCGAGGAGGGCGTGGAGCGCTGGGCGAGGGGCGAGAGGCGGAAATGCTGACGCGATCGGGAGGTTCACCGCCCACCGCCTCCCGCCCAACGCCTCTCGCCTTCCCGGTATACAACTCGATGATCCGCTCGATCGCGCGGCGGCACGCCGCGCAGAACGGCACGTCGTTTCGCGAAAACATGATGCAGTCGATCTGCGGGCGGTAGTAGCCTTTGGATTCGTAGAGCGAGCCCTCGAACGCGCCGACTTTCCCGGCGTTCCGGTCCGAGGACAGCAGCCGGCTCTCGGCCGCCTTCTGCTCCAGGAAGAGGCGGTCCATTTCCTCCTCCGGGCGGTTCTCTTTGCGGATCTGCCGGCGGCGTTTCTGGATATCGAGAGAGTACTTCTCGTACGCCTCCTTGCCCCAGGGAGTGGGAAGAGGCGTGCCGGGCGTGACCAGATCCTTCCACTTGAAGTTGGAGGGGTCCTGCAACGCCGTCGCATTCGGCTCCCAGGGCTCGATCCGATCCGACGCGGGGGCATAGGCGACGTCGGACGTGTAGTACTCGTCGGCGAGCCCGGCAAAGTGGTGTCCGAACTCGTGCACGAAAACGTAAGGAGACCACAGGCTGTCCGCCGCGACCGTCGAGTAGAGGTTGAAGATGCCGCCCCCGCCGTAGGTCTTCGAGTTGGTCAGGATCTCGACGTGATCATAGGGGGCGAACGAGGCCGCCTCGCGGAACGCCCGGTTCTCGAACGTGAGCACGTAGCGCTCCGACGAAAAGGCGTCGTACGTCGCCCCGATGGGCGAGCGCCGGTGGACGCCGGTCGACGGGCGGGAGATCCCGGATTCCTCGGCGGGAGGGCAGAGCCCCCAGACGTTGAAATCCGATCGACGCTCCTTGAAGGGCGAGACGGAGAACAGGATGTCCGTCAAACGGCGGGCGTCTTTTTCGAACTTGCCACGCTCGGCGGCGGTGTAGCCGTCCCCCAGAATCAGAAAATCGACCTTCTCCGAGGGCGGTCCGTACTTCTGGATTTCGAGGAGGGGTCCCGGCGACGGCGGCCGCGACGTGTCGACGAACATGTCTTTCGGATCGACGGCCGTGGACCAGACGTCCTGGAACGCGTTCTTCGCGTCTCTCTTGCGGACCACGACCCGGACCGGGGCGCCGGGGGCGGGGAACCGCAGCGACTCGTGAAACGTGCGGAATCTCGCCTTCGCCTCGTCCGTGGTCTCCCACTCGCCGTAAATCGAGGCAAACCCCCGCGAATAGAGGACTCGCCGGCTCGCGGCGTCGCTGACCTCGAAAAAGTACTTGCCCGAGTTGGTTTCGTCGATCGGGCGCGCCGGGTTGCCGGGCCACTCGAGCGGCTCCAGGACCACGCGATCGAGGCTGAACCGCTCCTCCGTCGCGTTGCCGGTGTGGTGGTAGTCGAGGCGCATCGTCCGGGGGGCGGCGGAGAGTGCCAGGGGGAGGGAAAGAGCGGCGACGGTCATGAGGATTCGAATTTTCATACGGATCGCATATCCTACGCCCTCGACCGAGTAAGCCGTGCAACGACTCCGCCGCCGATTCGCCTTCGCATCCCGCTCTTTCGGAGCGCAGGGCCGATGTCCAGCCGCGAACCCGCTCCATTTCCCACTCAGGAGTTCCTAACAATTTCCGCGGAGGACTGTTCCATGATGTACGACAGCATTCTCGGCACGATCGGCAACACGCCCGTCGTCCGCATCAACCGGCTGGCCCCCTCCGGGGTCACCATGTACGTGAAGATCGAAGCGTTCAACCCCCTCTCCTCCGTCAAGGACCGCCTCGCGATCGGCATCATCGAGGACGCGGAGCGCCGCGGCACGCTGAAGCCCGGGCAGACGGTCATCGAGGCCACGTCCGGCAACACCGGGATCGCGCTCGCGATGGTCTGCGCCGTGAAGGGATATCCGTTCGTCGCCCTGATGTCCGACAGTTTCTCGATCGAGCGGCGCAAGCTGATGCGGGCGCTCGGCGCGAAGGTCATCCTCGTTCCGGCGGCGGAGCGGGGCTCCGGCATGGTCCGCAAGGCGGAGGAGATGTCGAAAAAGAACGGATGGTTTCTGGCGCGGCAGTTCGACAACCCCGCCAACCCCGAGTACCACCGCAACACGACGGGCCCCGAGATCCTCCGGGACTTCGCCGGGAAACGCCTCGATTACTTCGTCACCGGTTATGGAACCGGCGGCACTCTGACCGGCGCCGGAGACATGCTGAAGAGAGCGCGCCCGGACATCAAGATCGTCGTCACGGAGCCCGAAGGCGCCGCGCTCCTTTCGGGGCACGAGTGGAAGCCGCACAAGATCCAGGGCTGGACTCCCGACTTCGTCCCGTCCGTTCTCGACCGCAGCATCTTCGACGAGATCGTCTTAGTCGGCGACATCGAGAGCCGCGACACCGCGCGCGACCTCGCCACGAAGGAGGGCATCTTCTGCGGCCTCTCGTCGGGAGCCACTTTTGCCGCCGCAAAGAAGGTCGCGGAAAAGGCGCCGAAGGGCTCGGTCGTCCTCGCGATGCTGCCGGATACGGGCGAGCGGTATCTGTCGACGATCCTCTTCGAGGGGATCAACGAGGGTTCCGACGAGGAGCCTGTGGCCGCCGCCGCTTCCACGCCGTAAGGGCGCTTTGCCTTCCCCTCTCCCCGCGCTCGGGGAGCGGGCCAGGGTGAGGGGGCATCTCTCTCTCGATCTTAGCGTGACCGTCTAAGCCTCGCCCCGGACTCCAACCCTCTTCCCAGGCAGCCACAGGAATGAGGGTCCCGAACATCGACGGATTCGGCTGCCTGCTTCTGCGCCCCTCACCCCAACCCTCTCCCCGCGCGCGGGGCGAGGGGGCAGAGGGGCGGCTTCTCCCTAGCAGGCTGCTGAAGAAATGCCCTTTTGGGTGTGTGCGACGTGATGCTGCCGGTTCATGAGTTGAGTTGTTGGAGTGGAAGGTCAGAAGTGAGCCACCGGATTGCGTCTTTGGAT
>JBBSGZ010000189.1:0-5768 GCA_038253555.1 Thermoanaerobaculia bacterium | reverse complement strand
TCTGTCCGAGTAATGCTAAAAACCGAGATCTCGGGGGTACTGAAACCCCTCGGCACGTGACGATCGGGCGTTAGGGGCCAACTGTGGCGAAAAAGAGTTTTCACTTTCTCTCGTTTTCGATTACCTGGACGGGCTCCTAGCGACGAGGCGACCGGGCGCCCCTGGAGAGATTCTTCCTGAATCTCGCCTGCGCCCGAAGACGGCGTGGGTGTGCCGCGTTTGTGCCGAATCTCGCTTCAACTCACGCCATCATCCTCGATCGTCCTTTGAGTTCAGACAAACGAAACCCCCCGCTTTCACGGGGGTTTTCACAAACCAGTTGAAGTGAGGCGGAGTCAGTGGAGTGGCTCGCCTGGCTCCAAAGGCCGGTGCCTTACCAGTTTGGCGACGCCCCAAGGATGCCCTCAAAGGATACCTCTCGAATCGCCCGTCCCGCCCTGCGTCCGCTTTTTCAGTGGGCCGTCTCCGGGTCCGCCGTCGCTCTGGGATCGAACTCCGAGTATTCGAGCAACGGATCCTCCCCCGGTACGGGATTCGAGCGGCGGCGCCACCAGAAGCGGTGCTCTTCCGAAACGCGCTCGGCGTGCCCTCCGCACTCGACCGCGTGCCAGGCGTCGACGTCGAGGGTCTCGGGCATCGGCATATCCCTGCCGCAGGTCGGGCACGTGATCGCGAGATCAGGGGCGTCGTTCATGGGAGGAGTCTAACGTCGGACGATCGCGTCCGCGACGCGGCTCCGGGCGTGGATGCTGCGGTAAAGTACGCGCGTCATTCCGGACACCATGCAGACGCCTGACGAGCTCCCGCGAACCGTGAGCGCCGCCGAGACCCCCGCGACGCGGCGGGCGAGAGACACGCCTCTGCATCCGCTGGTTTCTCCCTTTGAGTAGAATCCGATCCTCTTGGTTCCCAACTTTTCCTATGGCGACCTGAAGATCTTCTCGGGGCGGGCGCATCCCGCGCTCGCGCGCGAGATCTGCGCGTACCTCGAGATCCCGCTCGGACAGCTGACGCTCTATAACTTCTCCGACGGTGAGAACTACTGCCAGATCGACGAGAACGTCCGGGGCGCGGACGTTTTCATCGTTCAGCCGACGAGCTCGCCGGTCAACGACCACGTCATGGAGCTGCTGATCCTCCTGGATGCGTTTCGCCGGTCGTCCGCCTCGCGGATCACGGCGGTCATGCCGTACTTCGGGTACTCGCGGCAGGACAAGAAGGACAAGCCCCGCGTCCCGATCGCGGCCAAGCTCATGGCGGACCTTCTGACCGCCTCGGGGGCGGACCGGATCCTGACCATGGACCTGCACGCCGCTCAGATCCAGGGGTTCTTCGACATTCCCGTCGACCACCTGTTCGCGGCTCCCGTCCTGCTCGACGCGATCCGGAAAATGGAGCTCGAGGACCTCGTCATCGTCTCCCCGGACGTGGGCGGCGTAGCCCGCGCCCGCGCGATCGGCAAGCGGCTCGGCGCGTCCCTGGCGATCATCGACAAGCGCCGCACGGGGAAGAACGAGACGGAAATCTTGAATGTGGTCGGCGACGTGGAGGGGAAGGACGTGTTGATCTTGGACGACATCATTGACACCGCGGGAACGATGGTCCAGGCCGAGGCCGCTCTGCGCCGGCAGGGCGCCAAACGCACCTACGCCGCGGCGGTTCACCCCGTGCTGTCCGGGCCGGCCATCGAGCGGATCGAGAGCTCGGAGCTGCAGTCCCTCCTGGTGACCAACACGGTCTCCGTCGAGGCGGCGCTCGCCCGCTGCGCCCGGATTCACCCGCTGTCGATCGCGCCGATCCTCGGAGAGGCGATTCAGCGAATCCACGACGGGACCTCCGTTTCGTCCCTTTTCGTCTGAGTCCGTCGATTCCGCCGGGGACTCTTCGTTTCCTCCTTTTTTATGTAGAATCACGGCCCTTTTTCGCCTTCGCCTTTCGCCTTTCGCCCGTCTTCGTATAGGATCTACCGTTTTGCGCGGCGTTTCGCGCGGGGAACAGCATGAAAACCGTCGAATTGAACGTCGAGCGCCGCTCCGAGAGGGGCAAGAACGAGGCCCGGCGCACGCGCGTCGCAGGCCGGATCCCGGCGATCGTATACGGCGCGGGCAAGTCGAACGTCCCGATTTCGGTCGACCGCAAGTCTCTTTCGGACGCCTTCCGCAACGGCGCCGGCGAGAACGCGATCTTCCTTTTGAAGCTCGCCGGGTCCGACCAGAGCCGCCATGCGATGATCAAAGAGCTTCAGAAGGATCCGCTCTCCCGCAAAGCCCTGCACATCGACTTCGTGCGGGTCATGATGGACGCCAAGATCCGCGTCCGGGTCTCGATCGAGGTCGTGGGGATCGCCCGCGGCGTCAAAACGGACGGGGGGATTCTCGACATGGTCACCCGCGAGGTCGAGGTCGAGTCTCTTCCGGGCAACATCCCGGCCCACCTTCCCGTCGACGTGTCCGACCTCGGCATCGGTGACGCGATCCGGATCAAAGATCTCAAGGCCCTTGAGGGCGTCGAGATCGTCGATGACCCGGAGAAGGTGCTCGTCCACGTCGCGCAGCCGACCCTGGAAGCGGAGCCGGTGGTGGCGGCCGAGGAAGCCGAGACGACGGAGCCCGAGGTCCTGAAGAAGGGCAAGGTCGTGACAGACGAAGAGGCCGCGGCGGGCGACGACAAGAAGCCCGAAAAGAAGGCGGAAAAGAAGGAGAAGTAGCGCCTGCGCGCGATCGTCGGACTCGGCAACCCGGGAGACCGTTACGACGACACGCGGCACAACGCGGGGTTCCGCGTCGTGGAGGCGCTCGCCGCCGCGGAAGGCATACGGATCCGGTCTCGGGAGTGTCGGTCTCGGGTAGGTCGCGGAAACGTCGCGGGCGCGCCGGTTCTCCTAGCGCTCCCCCAGACGTACATGAACGCCTCCGGTGAGGCGGTCTCGGCTCTTTGCAAGAAGAACGGCATCGATCCCTCGGAGGTCTGCGTCGTCTCGGACGACATCGACCTGCCTCTCGGGAACCTGCGTATGCGCGCGCGGGGCTCCGCGGGGGGGCAGAAAGGGATCACTTCCATCGTTTCGGCCCTCGGGACGAGCGACTTTCCGCGATTGCGTGTGGGCATTCGCGGGCAGCGTTACTCCCGCGAGCGCGATCTCGGCGATTACGTGCTCGAGCCCTTCGCGAAAGGGGAGCGCGAGATTTTCGAGGACGCGATCGGCCGCGCGGTCGAAGCGCTCTTAATCTGGCTCGCCGACGGAATCGACGCCGCCATGAGAAGCGCGAATCCTAAACCTTCCTCTCCGGCTCCCGCCTCGGAGCCGGATTGACATCCATGAGGAGGAACGCATGAGGCTTTACGACATCGTCATCCTGGTGACCCCGGATCTCTCCGAAGAGGACGCGGCGAAGCTGACGTCCGATCACAAGAAAATCCTGACCGACGGCGGTGCGGAAATCGTCAAAGACGAGCCGTGGGGCCGCCGGCGCCTCGCCTTCCCGATCCTGAGGAAGAAAGAGGCCTTCTACCATTACGTCCAGGTGAACTCGGAACCTCCCGCGGTCGCCGAGCTCGAGCGGCGCCTGAAGCTCTCCGACCAGGTGCTGCGGCATCTGGCCGTCCGCGCCGACGAAGAATTGAAGCGTTCGGCCAAGAGCGCCGAGAAGATCAGGCTGAAGCAGATCAAGCGTCCGCCCCGTCCCGTTCCCGCCGGAGCGGAAGGCGCCGCACCCGCCGGCCCCGGGCCCTCGGGGGGCTTCGGGGATCGCGACCGTGATCGGGACCGGGACCGGGACCGGGACCGGGATCAAAGGAGTGACTCATGACCGCCATGCCGAGCCGCTCGGGGGGCCGGGGGGCCGCGAAGGACCGCGACGGCAAGACGCCGGGCCGCAAGAAGTTCTTCGTCCGCCGCCGGAAGGTCTGCAAGTTCTGCGCGGAGCACATCGAGTACGTCGACTGGAAGGACATCAAGCTGCTCCAGGGATTCATCCCCGAGCGGGGCAAGATCCTCCCGCGCCGCATCTCCGGCACCTGCGCCTTGCACCAGCGCAAGCTCCAGACGGCGATCAAGCGCGCTCGCTCGATCGCGCTTCTGCCCTACGCGACGGACTGACGGACGCGGACCCCTCTCGAGTCGACGTTTTCATCCGGGGGCGCGGGATTGCCGCGTCCCCGCTGAGAACGCCTGACGAGACGCCGATGTCCTCCCCTCCTCAGGAGCCCGCCCCGCAGCCGGAGCCTCATCCGCCGTTTCCGGGATTCGCGGAGACGGTCGTGGCGGCTCTCGCCTCGGCTCTTCTCTTTTCACTCTTCCTGCTTCTCCCGCTCGCGGGGTCGGCGGCGCTGGCCTTCGCGGGGGTCCCCCTGGTGCGCCTCGCGCACCGGAGGGGTCTCTCTCCGGGTCTCGCAGCTGCCGCGCTCTCCTCCGGGATCCTCGCGGCGCTCGGGTGGACCACCGGGGGAGCATCGGATGCGGTGGCCGCCGCCGTGCTCGCCGCGGTTTCGATGGCGCTACCCGTCCTGTTCGCGGGATGGGTGCGCCGCGGCGCGTCCCCGTCCGCCGCCTTCCTCCTCCTGTGTGGCGCCGGCTTCGCCCTCCTGAGCGGCGCGCTCCTCCTGCGTGAGGCCACGGTGGGGCGCTCGCTCCGGACGGAGATCGGGGCCGCGTTCGACGCCATGGCTCCGGCGAATGCCTCCGTGCCTGGCCCCGGGGGGAAGCCCCCTCTCGATCCCGAAACGGCCGCCCGCATGAGGGCGACCTTCATGAAGTTCAAGGAGTTTGCGCAGGCGTACTGGCTCGGATTGGTCGGCGCCTCCTGGGTGCTCGCGGCCGCGATCGCGTACTTCGTGGGGGCCTGGAGCGCCCGCCCGTCTCCGTCCGCGGAGCTGACCCGCTTCGAAGCCCTCCGGGTTCCCGCGCCCGTTGTGGCGTTGTTTGCGGCCTCCGGGGCCGGTTTCGCTCTGCTGCCCGGCGCGGGTCGAACCTGGTCCGGCGACCTCCTGCTGCCCCTGTCGGCCTTGTATTTTCTGGCCGGTCTCTCTATCATCTGCCACTTCGCCCGAAGGTGGTTTCGGGCGCGGATCCTCCGCGCTGGTCTCTATGCCCTGGTGGTCTACTTCCCGTTGAACGTGGCGGTGGGTCTCCTCGGGCTCTTCGACTGGTACGCGGACTTTCGCCACCGAGGCGAGAAAGCGTAAAAGCACATGAAAGTCATTCTGGCCGACGACGTCCGCGGACTCGGGCATCGAGGCGACACGGTGTCGGTCAAGCCGGGCTATGCCCGCAACTTTCTTCTGCCTCAGGGCGTCGCCTACGAGGCGAACGATGCCAATCTGCGCCGCTTGACCGAGGACAAGAAGAAGTACGACCAGAAGATGTCGCACCAGAAGACGGCTGCCGAAGAGACGGCGAAGAAGATGGAAGGCCTGACGGTCTCCCTGACCAAGAAGGCCGGCGACGAGGGCGTGCTCTACGGCTCCGTCACGGCGACGGACATCGCCGACGCCTTAACGTCCCGCGGGATCGAAGTCGATCGCCGCCGGATCGAGGTGGCCGAGCCCATCAAGCGGGTCGGTCAGCACACGGTGCACATCCGCCTGCACCGCGACGTCACGACGGTTCTGATCGTGGACGTGCAGCCGCTGACGTCCGCCACGCACTAAATGTGATTTCTCAGGACGTTGTTTACGTAGGTTAGTTGCCCATCTGGGTCCAGATCGGTGAGGCTGGAGGTGTCTAACGCCACCGACTCATTCGAGGAGGAGCCCAGATGGAGCTTCAC
>JBBSGZ010000188.1:0-5783 GCA_038253555.1 Thermoanaerobaculia bacterium | reverse complement strand
GGCGCCGCACCGCACGACGGGACCCGCCGGGCGGGCGCGCCCCCCGGCGAGCCGCCCGGCGGTGCGTCCGCCCCCAGGCGAACGCAGGACCCGCAGTGAGCGATGGCGACGGCTTAATACCCGAAGAGCCGCGGGAGGTACGTCCCCAGCAGGTACCCACCGCCGCCCGTCAGGACACCGACGGCGAGGACCTCGAGCGCGCTGCTCACCACGTTGATCCGCGCGACCCTTCCGCGGGCGACTCCCACCCCGATCAGGGTCAGGAACGTCAGCCCGATGGACACGGGAAGAGCCGTCCGGATGGGCTCGAAAAAGTAGGGCATCAGGGGGATGATGGAGCCCGCGAGGTAGGAGATCCCGATCGTGACGCCCTCCCCGATCCGGACGGTCTTCGGCTCGGGATCGATGCCGAGCTCCTTCTGGACCATCGTCGTCGAAAAGGCGCGGGAGCTCGTCTGAAGTCTTTCCGCGATCACGAGCGCGTCCGCCGGCCGGATGCCCTCGTGCTCGAGAAGCAGCACCATCTCCTGGAGCTCGTACACCGGATTTTCCCGGATGCTCCGGCGCTCGTCCGAAATCTCGGCCTGCTGCACCTGCGCCTCCGCTTTCCCCGAAAGGTATTCGCCGGCCCCCATGGAGAGCGCGCCCGCGAAGGCCTCCGCGAGGCCCGCGATGACGACCGCCTTCGTGCTGCCGGTCCCTCCGGCCACCCCGCTCACGACCCCGAGCGGGACGAGGAGCCCGTCCATGGAACCAAAGACGAACTGACGGATGCGGCCGCGCCGTTCGATGCGCAATTTCTCCCCCAGCAGCCGCTCCCGGTCCGGACCGCGAGACGAAATGGCGCCAGTCTCGTTTTTCATTCGATCGCCTCCTCGCAAATCTGACGCCACCGAGGGAAATCGTATCCGGCGACGGCCGCGGGCCGAACGACAACAGGGCGCAGTCATATGCTCGACGCCCGAGGGTCCCCCGGTTTCAACGGTGTTTCGAAGGCTTGACACGGCCGATGAGAGTTCGATATATTTCGATTTATGGAACAACGCTTTGCCATTCGTGCCGCAGGCCCGCGGGACTATGACGCCGTAGTCGCGATTCTCTCTGCCGCGCGGCTCCCCATCGAGGGACTGCCCGCGAGCCTTCCCGGCGCGCTCGTCGCGGTGGCGCCTGACGGCGGGATTGCGGGCTGTGTGGCTATCGAGTTTTACGGTCCGGTCGCCCTCCTGCGTTCGCTCGCGGTCGCCAGCGAACAGCGCGGCCAGGGACTCGGCGAGCAGCTTGCGGCCGAGGCTCTGCGGCTCGCCGCCTCGGCCGGCGCTCGCGACGTGTATCTCCTGACGGGAACGGCAGCGGGGTTCTTCCCGCGATTCGGGTTCGTGCGGGAAGACCGGAGCCGGGCGCCCGCGCCCATACAGGATTCGGTGGAGTTTCGGTCCGCCTGCCCTACGACCGCCATTCTCATGCACGCGGCGGCGCCGGCGTGAAACCCGACGTCGATATCGTGATGGTCTGCAAGGCGCTCGGCGATTCGACCCGCCTGAAGATCCTCGAGCTCTTGAAGTCGAAGGGACGTTCCTGCTGCGACCTCATCGGCCGCGAGGAGCGCGGCCTCTGCGCGTGCGACATCGAGGCAGCCGTCGGCCTCTCGCAGGCGGCGGTCTCTCACCACATGGCGTTGTTGCGGCGCGCCGGTCTTGTCCGGGCCGAGAAGCGCGGTCGGTGGATGTACTACTCCCGCGATGACGCTGCGATCGCGGGCGTGGCGGAAGCTCTGGCGCGGGCGGTCTAAAAAATTGTGCCCATGCATCGACATTTTTCGATGCATTTCCCAGGAGGGTTGCGTCATGGGTTCTTCCGTCCACGTCTCCCTGACGGTGTCTGATCTGGCGAAGTCGGTCGAGTTTTACCGGGGGGTTTTCGGCGAGCCAAAGAAGAAGAAATCGGACTACGCGAAGTTTGTCAACGCGGATCCGGAGCTCCATCTCGCGCTTCGGCCCGGCCTCTCCGGGCCCGCCGGAGTCGGCGCGCTCAACCACCTCGGAATCCGCGTGGACTCGACGGACGAGGTCCGCCGCTGGCGCGAGGACATCCGCCAGCGGGGCGTCGTCTCCGAAGAGGAGAAACGGGAGGACTGCTGCTACGCGCTCCAGGACAAGTTCTGGCTCACCGACCCGGACGGGAACCGCTGGGAGGTTTCTACGGTGATCGAGGATCGAGACGTCGAACTGCCGACAGCCGCGTGCTGCAGCCGTTGAGCGGAGACGGCAAACGGCGGCAGCGGGTTCTGTTCCTCTGCACGGGCAACTCAGCCCGTTCGCAGATCGGAGAGGCTCTGCTCCGCGACATGGGAGGCGGCGCGTTCGAGGTATTCAGCGCCGGGAGCCAGCCACGCCCATCCCTTCATCCTCTGGCGAGAGAGGTCCTTCGGGAGCTGTACGGACTGGATCTGGCGGGGCAGCACCCGAAGGGTATGAACCAGGTCCCGGAGAGCTTCGACTGGATCATCTCCGTCTGCGACCGGGCGGCGGATTCCTGCCCTCTCTCTCCCGGCGCGGGGGAAGCGATTCGGTGGAGTCTGGAAGACCCTGCGGAGGTCCCGGGCAGCGATGAAGAAAAGAAGGAAGCGTTCCGGAGAACTGCCCGCGACCTGCACGGCCGGATCGGGGCGTGGCTCCGATCGGAGGCGATGACCCGCAACGGGACCGCGCGCCCGGATCATGCGCCCTGAGGCTTCCCCGCCGGTCCCCGCCCCGGGCGCCCCGCGGCCGGCCACCTCTCGCTCGATTATGGCCCGCTCTCTCTCCGAAGGGATCGGGACTCTTTTTCTGCTGATCGCCGTCGTCGGATCCGGAATCTCCGGAGAGCGGCTCTCGGGTGGAAACGTCGCGATCGCGCTTCTCGCAAACTCGGCGGCGACGGGCGCCGGACTCATCGGGCTCATCCTCGCGTTTGGCCCTATCTCGGGCGGGCACTTCAATCCGGTGGTCAGCGTCGTCGGGGCGGGGTTCGGCGACCTCCCCTGGCGCGAGGTCCCCATGTATATCGCCGCGCAGGTCTGCGGCGCATTCGCCGGAGTCGGGGCCGCGCATCTGATGTTCGGCCTCCCCCTGTTCACGCCCTCCCGGCACGTCCGGACCGGCGCGGCGCAGTGGTTCGCGGAGGCGGTGGCCGCCGCCGGCCTCGTGCTGATCGTTCGAGGGGCCGCGCGACTCGGCACGTTGCCGGTGGCCGTCGCCGTCGGCGGTTACATCGCGGCCGCGTACTGGTTCACCGCATCGACCTCGTTCGCAAACCCCGCCGTCACGCTCGCGCGAAGTCTGACGGACACTTTTTCCGGGATCCGCCCGGCCGATACCCCCGGCTTTCTGGCCGCGCAGCTCGGAGGCGGCGCGGCCGCCGCCGTGCTCGCACGCCGGATCTTCCGGCCCGCCGGCTGACAGCCTCCGCAGGCACGCTTCCTGCGGGTTCCGGCGGAATGCCGCGCGAGATGACGCCAGCTGCGGGCCTCCTTCTCGTCGCGATCTGGAGTAGCGGTTGCGCTACGTTCGGAATCTCTCCCCCCGCGGGGCAGGCCGGCGCGCTCGACCGGCCGGCCCAGGACGCCTCAGCTGACCCGCCCCCGGCGGAGCGGCCGCCTCTCCCTCTCCCCCGCCGCATCGTCGAGAGTCTCGTTCACGAGGCCGGCCGCTACGCGTCGGACGGGCTGGCGTTCGTGTCGGCGCCCGCGGCGTGGGACGCCTCGGACTGGCGGCGGGCCGCGGGCGCCGGCGCCACCCTGGGAATCCTGTTCGCTGCCGATGAGTCCATCGACGCTTCCGCGCGGCGGCAGCGCTCGCGGTTCACTGACCGGGTCTCGGCGGCGACGACCTCGTTCGGCGGAACCACCGGGTTCCGGATCCCCGCTGTCCTGCTCGTGAGCGGCCTCGTCTTCTCCGATCCGAACCTGCGGGACATGGGAAGGGACGGTCTCGAGGCCTGCCTCTTCAGCAGTCTCGTCGCGAAGGGCGTCAAGAACCTCGCCGGCCGCGAGCGGCCCTTCGAGACGGACGGGGAGACGACGTTTCCGGCCCGTCTCCTCCCATGATTCGTTCCCTTCCGGCCACACGACCCAGGCTTTTGCGATCGCCTCGGTCGTCGCGATGAGGTCCTCGGGCTGGGTCGTGCCGGCGCTCGCTTACGCGGCCGCCACCGTGGTCGCCTTCGACCGTGTCAACGACCGGGTGCATTTTGCGAGCGACGTGGTCGCGGGGGCGCTCGTGGGCACCGTCACGGGCCGGTTCCTCGTCGCGAGGCACCGCGGGCAAAACCCGGATCGCCTGCGACGGGTGAAGCTCGACGTGGTTCCGATCCGGAACGGACTTCAAGCGAGAATGCACTTCTGATTCGAGGGCGCCCTGGGCTAAAATCTGCATTCCGATTCAGCGGCACTGGCTTCGGACCTATCGGCGAATCGTGTCGGGCTTCGTTTGACGGGCGCCTTGTGGAGAGCGCATTCGGCGCTGTCCAGAGGGCGTCCACGGAACAGGGATCTTCATGAGCCCCGTGCGGGTCGCCATCCTGGGCAATCGCGAGGACACCTTCGTCCGCCCCATGGCCGAGGGTCTCGAGCGCATGGTGACTCGCGCGGGCGGCGAACCCATGCTGCTCGACGGCGGGCTCGAGGCTCTGGCCCGCCTCGGGCGGCAGGACGTTCGGACCGAGCTTCGCAAACTCATCCGGGAAGTGCCGTCGGAGCGCCGGTTTGTCGACCGGCTTCGGTCCTGCCAGGTGATCGTCGTCGTTGACTGCGCTCCCCGCCCGTACCTGCGAGGGGTCTGGGAAATCGAGGAGCTTCGCCGCCTTCTCCCGGAGAAACCGATCGTGCTCTATGACCTCTCCTACCTGGGGACGCGGCCATCCGTGCCCCGCTGGCTCCGGGAGGGAAACCCCGCGAAGGGGCTCCCCCCGGGAGGCTTCGGGCTGGAACGGTTCGACTGGTATCTGTGCGCGTCGCTCGTCACCGAGATCGGTCTTCCGGCGGAACCTCAGCCCTGCTCCGTCATCGGCGTCGACCTCGACGATCTGAGCCTCTGGCCGGAGCGAAAGCGGGAGTTCCGGGCTCTCATCGACTTCGAGCAGCAGCCTTACGCTGACGAGCGGGCGCTGCAGATCCGCGCGTGCGAGGACACCGGGACCCCCTACACCGTCCTGCAGGGTCATTACGCGATGGGGGAGATCCGCAAGATTTACCGCCAGACCAGCCTCTACTTTCTCGCGGGGCGCGAGAGCTTCGGCCTGCCAATCTGCGAGCTCCAGGCCTGCGGGAGTTTTGTGCTGATGCCTCACGCGGCCTGGGCGCCATCGCACTGGTTGAAGGAAGATTTGAGAACCGCCGGTCCCGGAAGGCTCTCACCGAATTTCGTGGTTTACGGCAACGGCCGCGACGACCTCAAGGGAGAGATCGCGAAGCTGAAGGCCATGCACGATCCCCTGCGCGTGTTCGACACATTCCTGCGCTTTCATCCGCAGCACTTCCGGGGGGACATCACCGAGCTGGCCGGATTTCTCGACCAGATCGCCTCCGGGCAGATCCACAGCGAACGCCACCACGAGCACCCGGCGCTTAAATCCCAGGTCCTCGTGCCGGAGCCGGTGATCGCGACCTAGTGTCCCGTCCCTGAGGTTCGTTTACAAAAGCGTTCGATCGAAGCGAGGATTTCGTTGGCGGTTTTGGTCCAGACGAAGGGCTTTGGGTGACGGTTGCGGGTGTCGATGTACTGACGGATGGATCGCTCGAGTTCGAG
>JBBSGZ010000187.1:0-5801 GCA_038253555.1 Thermoanaerobaculia bacterium | reverse complement strand
GTCCGCCGCCCTCCTGGCGAGGCTGGCTCGCATCCCCGAGCCGCGCGAAGAGCGCCCTCGGCTCGAACACCGGTACCTCGTCAGGCAGATCTCCGCTCTCCGTTCGCGCTCGCAGATGCGGGCCGGTAAGAAGTTTTCTTTCGACGAGGAGTCCCGCGCGCTGTACGACGCGGTGGCGCCGACGAACACCGAGGCCCATTTTCGCGAGCTCTCGGAAAGACTCGCTCGCCTTCTTCCCGGCTCGGGCTCGCTCGGGGAGCGGTACGAGGCATTCCGGCAGGCGTTCGTCATCCCCCGCGACAAGCTGGACGCGGTGTTCCAGGCGGCCATTCGCGAGGGACGGGCCCGCACGCGCGCCCACATCCCCCTGCCCGAAAGCGAAAGCTTCCGGATCGAATACGTCACGGGCAAGTCCTGGGGCGGCTACAACTGGTACCAGGGGAACTTCGCCAGTCTCATCCAGATCAATACGGATCTGCCGATCTTCATCGACCGGGCGGTCGATCTCGCCTGCCACGAGGGGTATCCCGGCCACCACGTGTACAACGTGCTGATCGAGAAGAACCAGGTGCGGGATCGCGGCGCGGTCGAGTTCACCGTCTATCCTCTCTTCTCTCCCCAGTCGCTGATCGCGGAAGGCAGCGCGAACTTCGGCATCGATGTCGCCTTTCCCGGCCCCGAGCGCACCGTCTTCGAGCGCGACGTGCTCTTCCCCCTCGCGGGACTCGACCCGTCGCAGGCGGGAAGATATGCGGAGGTCCGGGTGCTGGCGGATGGCCTCTCCTACGCCGGGAACGAGGCCGCGCGTCGCTACCTGAACGGCGAGATCGACGCGAAGGCCGCGGCGGACTGGCTCGAGCGGTATGCGCTGATGGCCCGTCCCCGGGCCGAGCAGCGCGTGCGCTTCATCGACCAGTACCGCAGCTATGTCATCAACTACAACCTGGGCAAGGACCTGGTCCGCCGGTTCATCGAGTCCCGCGGGGGCACGGCGAAAGACCCCGGGAAGAGGTGGGAGGAGTTTGCGAGGCTCCTCTCGTCGCCGCGCCTGCCGTCGGATCTCGCGGTGGCGCCGGGAGAAGTCGGGGTTCCGGACTCGTCGGGGTTGACGCCGAGATAGGCGTTGACGCCGAGGGTAGGGGAAGGGCGAGGGGCGAGGAAAATACCGTATTCCTCCGCGCCTTTTTCGCCTTTCGCCGTTCGCCGTTCGCCGTTCGCCGTTCGCCGTTCGCCAACAAACGAATGCCCGGAGCGGAGGACTCACCTCCGGCTCCGGGCAGAAAAAGTGCGCCGCTCTCGCGGGAGCTCTCTTAGCGGGCCCTGGCGGCCTTGCCCGACATCTTCGAGCTCAAGTCCTGGACCATTTTGAGGTGTTCCTGAAGAGTCGGGAGCGTCTTGCTCGCGAAGGACTTCACGTCGGAATCCCTCCCGCCGCTCGCTTCGTTCTTGAAATCCGCGACGTCCTTCTTGTGGTCCTTCAACATGTCCGCCACGTATGCCTTGTCGAAGGCGGCGCCGGAGAGCTTCGACATCCTGTCCATCTTCGCCTTATCGGCCGCATCCACTTCTGTCGGGAGCGTCATGCCCTTGGAACTGGCGACTTGCTTCAAGTCGTCGTTTGCCTTGCTGTGATCGTCCACCATTTTCTGACCGAACTGCTTCACTTCCGGGTTGGAACCTTTTTGCGCCGCGAGCCTGCCCATCTCGACTTCCGCCATGCCGCCTTTCGCGGCGGCCATCACGAACTTCCCGTCGGCGCTCCTGGCCATCGAGCCAGTCTCCGCGCTCATGCTCACGCTCTTCGAGCTCTTCTCGCCGCTCGTCGATCCGCTCTGCGCCATCGCGGTGCCCGAAACCAGAACGAGCGCCGCCGCCGACGCCGCGGCCACAAATGGATGCTTCTTCGACATCTGTTCCCCCTTGTCCTGAATGGATGCGGGGCCCCGATCCAAAGCGAAAGAGGCGCTGCCGCACCTGGCCCAAGGAGCAAGCGCGGTGCCACCCGACGCGCTTTATCGAGGCGGCGGCGCGTCCGTCACGGGAACATACCGAGGACAGGCAAGGACGGGCTGTGGAGGATACCGCCGGAAAATCGGGCAAAAGAGAAAGACAGACCTCGCGGTGCGGACGTATTTCGGGGGCGCCGCGCACGCGTGGCACAGGCTCTCCGGAAAGGGAAGCGCCTCGGAGGCAGGCGGCTTCGGCGGCCGTCCGCTTTCCGTCACGGCCGGCTCACGGCGGCGCGGGCGAGATCGGGAGCGGATCCGAGGGCGGCATCTTCCGCGGCGTAGTCCGGGGGCGGATCCCCGGGACCCCCGGAGGCGCTCCCCTCTTCCCACTGCGCGGTGGCCCGGAACGCCTCTTCGGGCGACGTGACTTCGGACCAGTCGAGCTCTCGGCGAATCCGGCTCGTGTCGCACGCGAGCGGTTGCTCGAAGTTTCCGGTGGTTGCGAGCGCGGGCGGAAGGCGCGCCTCCTCCAGAACCGCCACGCGCCCGCCCCACCCGAGCGCCCGGCCGAACGCCTCCACCCGCCCGGCGATCGTGGGAGTCGACGCCTCCCCGACGTTGTAGACGCGGCCTCTCGCCCTCTCCGTCGTGACGGCGAGCGCGATGGCGTGGGCGACGTCCTCGACGTACCCGTGCGTCCATCGAAATGCGGCCTGCGCCCGGCCGACGAGGATCGCGGGGCGGCCGTCCGCGATCCTCCTCCAGGGAGACGCGAAGCGATGCAGCCGGTCGCCAGGGCCGTATACCGCGGGCAGGCGCAGGACGGTCCCCGGCAACGCGGGGTCCGACTGGACGATGCGCTCGACCAGAATTTTCTCGTAGTCCGCGAGATACGCGGGCAGCGCGCCGCTGTCGCGGTACGGGAAGAGATTTTCCCGGAGGAGAGCGTCCTCCGTCAGAATTCGGGGATCGGGCTCTCCCTCCTCGGTCCCCCGGAAGACTCCGTACGCCCGGTACACGTCGGCGCTCGAGACCGCGACGACCCTCCGGGCGATGCCCCGGAATGTCGCCATGAGGTGGGAGGAATCCCTCTCGCCAATCGGCGACATGGCGAGGACCACGTCCCACGCGAGCTCCGTCAGCTCTTCCGGGAAAAAAAGGATGGGCGGAGCGGCCTGCGTCGAATGGATGTGACGGACCCCGAACGGGAGCTGCGCCTCGTGCTCTCCCCGGTGGTAGACGGTGACCTGATGGCCGAGGTTGGACAGCCGCCGGACGACGGGAGGTCCGAGAAAACCCGTCCCGCCGACCACGAGCACGCGCATCCGCCCGAGCATATCGGCGGAAACGGACAAGTAACAATGCGGCAGGCCGCGCCCCGTCCCTCATAATCCGCCTTCTGAGCTCCGCCGAAACGAAAACGCTCCTGACCGCCTTCTACGACGCCCTCTCGCGCCGCGACGGCGAGGCGATGGCCGCTCTCTACGCGCCGGACGCGCGGTTCGAAGACGAGATCTTCCGGCTGGAGGGCGCGGACGTCGGCAGGATGTGGCGCTCGCTCGTCGGCGGCGCCCGGACGCTGACGGTCTCCTACACGATCGCCCGCGCCGCGGAAGACAGCGGCACGGTGGAGTGGACCGCCCGCTACGTCTACCCGGGCGGCGGACCCGTCGTGAACGTCATCCTCTCCGAGCTCGAGCTCTCCGGCGGAAAGATCGTCCGGCAGCGGGACCGGTTCGACTTCCCGCGGTGGGCGGCACAGGCGCTCGGCGGCCCCGGCAGGCTGTTCGGACGTTTCGAATGGTTTCGGCGCGCCGTGTCGCGCCGGGCGGCGGCCCGTTTCGGGGTGCCCCCCCGGTCCTAGAGACGGGATGCGTCAGCGCGCGGCGGGCCGGCCCTTCTCCTCGGCGATGAACCAGTCCACCTTGCGCTCGGCGAGATCGAGCGGGACGGCGCCGCTCGACAGCAGCATGTCGTGGTACCGACGAATGTCAAACGCCGGGCCGAGCGCCGCTCGCGCTTTCTCGCGCAGCTCGACGAACTTGCGCATTCCCATCTTGTAGGCGAGAGCCTGAGAGGGCATATCGCAGGAGTACCGGAGCGTCTCGGTGGCGATCTCCGTCTCGGATTGGATGGTGTTGTCCCGCATGTACTGCATGGCTTTCTCGCGCGGCCAGCCGAGCAGGTTCATCCCGGTGTCGACCACGAGCCGCGAAGTCAGAAACGCGTCGAACAGGAGGCGCCCCGCCAGGTCGTACGGGTTCTCGTACATCCCCATCTCTCCGGCGAGAAGGGAGGAGTACTCCCCCCAGCTCTCGATGAAGGCGGTGTAGGAAATCGCCGATTCGCGGCGCCACTGCGGCAGATCCGCGTTCTCCTGCTGGAGGCTGACCTGCAGGTGATGTCCCGGCATCAGCTCGTGGGAAATCAGGGAGCCCGCGCCGATCAGGCTCCGATCTTCGAGATGGGTGCCGTTGTATTTGTAGTAGCCCTTCGCGTCCTGAGGCGTCGGCACCTGGTAGTAGCCGAACGTCATCGGGGGCTCGAGCTGCGGCTCGAGGCGCTTCACGCCAAACGGCGCCTTCGGGAGGTGGCCGAAAAACTCCGGAAGTTTCTTCAGGATCCGGTTCTGCGCTCCCATGAGCCGCTCCCCGACTTCCTCCGGCGTCTTCGCGTAGAACCGGGGGTCTTTCTTGAGCGACTGGCGGAACTCCCCGAGCGTGCCTTCGAAACCGACCTGCTTCCGGATCGCATCGAGACGCGCATTCAGCTGATTCATGGCTTCGAGACCGATCCGATGGATTTCTTCGGGGGGAACCTCCAGGGTCGTCGAGCGGCGGACGGCCGCCCGGTAAACGTCCGCGCCGCCCGGGTACTGTCCGAGGCCGACGGAGGCCGGCGCCTTCGCGGCGTACTCTCCATTCAAATAGTCCGTCAGCCGCCGCACCGCGGGGCGAATCTCCCGGTCGATGCGGCCGGCGATCCGCTCCGAAAAGGAGTCGCGGTCCCCGGTCGGGAGCGCGGCCAGGCGTTCGGGCGCCACGACGAAGAGGTTATCCGCCTTCTCGCGCGCCGCGGGCGCGAGCCCGCCGACGACCAGCGGGATTTCCGCTTTCGCCATGACGATCCCGCGGCGCGACTGCTCCTTGAGCTTCGCCTGAAGCGCATCGAGGAACGCCGGGTACTTCGAGAGCAGCTTTTCGTAGTGGTCTGCGTCCTCCCGGTTGCGGAAGGGGTGGGAAGAGAAGGCCGTGTGCGCCCCCAGAAACTGGAACGTGTACGGGGTCGCGGGGAAGGTCAACCAGTAGCGCTAAGGTCCTTCCGCGAGCAACCGGCCCTCGCGGCGCAGCATGTCGAAAGAGATCTCGTCTTCGTGGGAGAGGCCTGAGGCGCGGACACCATTCAGTTTCGAAAGGAGCGAGCGGCCAAAGGCGGCGTCCCGTTCCGCCTTCTCGAACGAGACGTCCGGGAGCGCGTCGACCGGCAGCCCGAGCCGGATCCGGAGCGGGATGCTCTCCCGCTGCAGGTACTGCGAATATTCCTCAGCCGCGCCATTCAACGCCGCCGCGGGAGCCGCGGCTTTTTCGGCGCGAGCCTGCCCCTGACCGGAGAGCGAGAGGCACACCGCCGCGACGGCTCCTGATAGAAGAGAGATCTTCATGCGTTCCTCGATTTCCATCGTCCGCGGACTGCCGTCGCAGGGCCGTTGAAACGGTTCAGGAGCCGGCAGTCCGGGGACGGCTCAGGGAAAACAGCCGATCGGGGGCGCGCTCGCCGAGAACGGCCCGCGCCGCGATCTCGCCGACGGCCGGCCCGTGCTTGAATCCGTGGCCCGATCCCCCGCCCACGATC
>JBBSGZ010000186.1:0-5874 GCA_038253555.1 Thermoanaerobaculia bacterium | reverse complement strand
TGACGCGGCCGATCGAAAAAGTCTACGCGTTCTGGCTCGCGGGCATGAGCTGCGACGGCTGCACGATCTCGGTGTCGGGGTGTTCCGACCCCTCGCTGGAGGACCTGCTCTTAGGGACGGTGCCCGGCCTTCCCCGCGTCATCCTGTATCACCCGGTCTTGAACGCCGAGGCGGGCGAGGAATTCGTCCACAACTTCGAGCTCGCCGCGCAGGGAAAGCTCGATGCGCCCTACGTCATCATCCTCGAAGGGTCCGCGGTCGACGATTCCTTAATCGACGGACCGGGCTACTGGGTGGGGCTCGGGGCGCACCCCGCCAAGCCGGAGGAAGACGGAGGCACGGTGATCTCCGTCATGGAGTGGATCGACCGGATGGCGCCCGGCGCCGCGGCGGCCATCGCAATAGGCACCTGCGCGACCTGGGGCGGCATTCCATCCGCCGCGGGAAATCCGACGGGCGCGATGGGCCTCATGGATTACCTGGGAAAGGACTATCGCAGCGCCTTTGGGTTGCCCGTCATCAACATCCCCGGCTGCGCTCCGGTCGGCGACAACTTCAGCGAAGTGGTGGCCATGGTGCTGCATTTCCTCCAGGGGACCGGCCCTCTCCCCGAGTTCGACGAGCTCGGGCGGCCCGCCTGGCTGTTCCACCACACGGTCCACGAGCGCTGCGTAAGGGGCGGTTACTACGAGGGCGGCGTGTTCGCGAAGAAGTTCGGCGACCCCGAGTGCCTGGTGGAGCTCGGGTGCTGGGGACCCGTCGTTCAGTGCAACATCGTCGAGCGCGGAGCGATCCGGCACCACGGCGGGTGCATGAACCAGGGCGGCATCTGCATCGGATGCACGATGCCGGGGTTCCCCGACAAGTTCACTCCCTTCTACAAGACCCCGCCGGGAGCGATGGTGTCGACGCACACGTCGAAGAACGTCGGGCGCGTCATTCGTGCGCTGCGCCGTCTCTCTCAGGACCACCAGAACCGGGAACCCCTCTGGGACGACCTGCAGGAAACGCCGAGCGGTTGGGCTCTCGAAAAGCATGGCGACCCCTTCTTCGGGCGCCTGGCCGACTTTTTCTACCGGAAGATGCAGTTCAGCCAGGCCGTCAAGCCGGGTCGCGAGACGCCGGAAACGAAGTTCCGGGACGGCTACGAGGTGAAAAACAAGATCGTCCATGACGCGCGGGAGAAGCACCCCGAAGAGGGCGAGATGAAATGGGGATACGCCCGGCGGCGGGCAAAGATCGAACGCGAGTTGCGCTCGCGGGACCCCGAGGTTCGCGAGCACGCCAGGGAGACCGTCACCGCGGGGACCGAGGGTGGCCCCCCCGCCTGAGGCGCGCCCCAAACGCTGGCAGTCGAGCGCTGACAGCTGAAAGCCATCACAATGTGTTTCCGTAATCTTCCAATCGAATTCGACGCCCAGGGCGGCGCGACCCTCCGGGGCGGCGGCGCCGACCCGTTCGGTTACAAGACGAAAGCGATCGATCGCGACGAGGTCAAACGGCGTCTCGCGAAAGACGACTACGTCAAGGCGGTCGACTACGACCCGGTCACGCGCGTGGCCGGAGCGCTCGGCTTCCACAGCGTCGTGGATCTCGAAAATCGCAAGGTGCTGGAGGCGAGCTCGATCGCAACGCTGTTTCGCGGCTACGAGGTCATCTTAAAAGGCCGGGATCCGCGCGACGCCATCTTCATCAGCAGCCGGGCGTGCGGGGTTTGCGGCGGCGTGCACGCCACCTGCTCGGCTCTCGCGATCGAGATGGCCTTCGGGATATGCCCCCCGCCGCTGGCCATCGTCATCCGGAATCTCGCTCTGTCGATGGAGTTCATCTGGGACAACAGCATGCATCTCTTCATGCTGGCGGGCCCCGACTACTCCGAGGCCATGATCAAGAAAACGGAGCCGACGCTCTGGGACAAGGCGACGCGCACGGAGACGCGGTGGGGCAGCATCCACGGCTATTCGAAGATGAGCGACCTCTTCCACGACATGAATCCGCTGGTCGGCAAGCTGTACCTGGAGGGCCTGGAGCTCTCGCGCATGGCCCGCGAGGGATACGTGACGCTGATGAGCAAGTACCCGCATCCCGAGACGATCGTCCCGGGAGGCGTGAGCCACACGGTCACCATCCAGAGCTTCAACGTCTACCTGACCCGGCTGATGAAGACCTTCGACTTCGCCAAGCGCGCCATCGCGATCTGGAACGACATCGCGGACTTCTTCTACGACGCCAACGAGAAGTACAAGGAGTGCGGCACGCGGCCGGTCAACATGGCCGACCTGGGGATCTGGGACGACCCGAAATCGTACGACGCCACGTACAAGAACTGCGACGCCTGGGGGGAGCAGCGGTGGGCGACGCCCGGTGTGATCCTTAATGGCAAGCTCGTGACCACGAAGCTCCAGCAGATCAACCTGGGCCTCGAGGAGTTCATCGAGCATTCCTATTACGATCAGTGGACCGGCCAGCCTCACCAGACCGACCCGCTGGGCGCTCCCCTCTCTCCCTACCACCCCTGGAACAAGGAAACGAAGCCCAAACCGGGCGGGACCAACTGGCGCGAAAAATACAGCTGGGCGACCGCGCCCCGATGGGACCGCGTCGCGGTGGAGGCGGGAACCTATGCCCGTCCATGGATCACGGTTCTCGCGGGGAAGCTTCCTCACCGCAAATTTCTCGACCTGACTCCCGACAGCATGAAGATCCTGATTCCGAAGTACCTCGCTCCGGAAGTGGAAGTCGAGTGGAAGATTCCGCCGGTCTTCAACGCGTTCGAGCGCAATCGCGCGCGCGCGTATTCGATCGCGTACCAGTGCGTCGTCGCGTACGACAACTGGCTGATCGGGATGGACATCCTGAAAACGGGCGATTACCGGACGTCGACGCCCTTCACGGTGCCGAAGGACAATCGCATGGGAGTCGGCTTCTGGGGCGCCGGGCGAGGCTGGCTCTCGCACCATCTCGAGCTCGACAAAGGCGCGATCGTCAACTACCAGATCGTCACGCCGTCCACCTTGAACGCCTGCCCGAAGGATCCCTGGGGCAATCCGGGCCCCTACGAGGAAGCCGTCATGGCGACGCCGATCCTCGAAGAGTTCGACAGCAAGGAGAAGTTCAAGGGAATCGACATCCTCCGCGCGATCCGGAGCTTCGACCCGTGCATGCCGTGCACCACCCACATCTACGCGGGAGA
The DNA here is from genome assembly GCA_038253555.1 of Thermoanaerobaculia bacterium. GTDB lineage: Bacteria > Acidobacteriota > Thermoanaerobaculia > UBA5066 > Gp7-AA6 > JALYUA01. Next base: position 2,681 of record JBBSGZ010000186.1, on the reverse strand, counting down.
CGAGCACATCACGTGTGAGGTGAACACCTGTGCCTGCGGAGACGACGATTGAGAGCACGCGGAGCCCCGCCGCTCCCGATCCGGACGCTTCCGGCCTGCCCACGGAGCTCGACGCTTCGAGAACGCCCCGCCTTCTCGTAGGCGGCGTCGGATACCGTCTTCTCCGGGATCTCTCCTTCGGCCCTCTCCTCGCCGACCGGCTCGCGAAAGACAAGTGGCCCGACGGAGTCGAGATCGAGGACCTGAGCTACGGTCCCATCGGAGTCATGCACAACCTCGAGTCGCGGCCGCCGTATGACCGGATCGTCTTCGTCGGGGCCGTGAAACGCGGCCGTCCTCCGGGAGACGTCCTCCGCTATTCGTGGCGGCGTCAGCTGCCAGACGAGGAGGAGATCCAGGCGCGCGTCGCCGAGGCCGTCACGGGGGTCATCAGCCTCGACAATCTGCTCATCATCGCAACGTACTTCGACAAGCTCCCCCAGGACGTCGTCGTGATCGAAGTGGAGCCCGCGGACGAAGACTGGGGCGAGGAGTTTTCGCCCGAAGTGGAAGGGGCTGTTCCCCGGGTGATCGAGGAGATCCGCCTTTCGATCGCGGGATGGCTCCCCTCGTGACGTCCGGCCGCGCCCTGATCGCCGGATTCGGGAACCTCCTCCTGGGCGATGACGGGTTCGGGGTCGAGGTCGTGCGCCGACTGGCCGAGCAGCCGCTCCCCGGGGGAGCGGAGATCGTCGAGGTCGGCATCGGCGGGATGGAGCTCGTGTACGCGTTGATGAACGGCTGCGGCAGGCTGGTCATCGTCGATGCCGTCCGGCGAGGGCATCCGCCGGGCACCCTCTACGTCTTCCAGCCGAGCGAGGCGGACACCACGCCCGGCCCCGAGCAGGGCATCGATCCGCACTTCGCGGAACCGACGCGCGCGATGAAGGTCGCGAGGAAGCTCGGCTACCTTCCTTCGGATGTGACGATCGTCGGTTGCGAGCCGCTCTGCTGCGATCTCGATCTGACGCTCTCTCCGGCGGTCCGGGCGGCCGTAGGGCCGGCTGCCGAGCGCGTGCGCGAGCTCCTTTCGGTCGATTCTTCGCGAAGGCAGGCCCATGGCGGATGACAAGCTCGACGAGCTCCTCCGGGTGCTCGAGATGTATTCGTTCGACGACGGCCGCAACCGGATCGTCGAGGCGCTCGGCGCCGTCCTCGAGCTGCACCGCGAGGCCTTTGCCCGGACGCTCGAGATCGCCGGCGCCACGGATCCGGGCCTGATACAACGCCTCCGGCAGGACCCGGTCGTCGAGGGGATCCTCGAAGGCTACGGGCTCATCGAGGCCGACGTCGCCAGGCAGGTCGAGGCGGCGCTCGAGCGGCTCCGGCCCGTGCTCGAAAAAGACAAGACGGCGGCCAGGCTGATGGAAGTGTCGTCTGACTCCGTGAGCATCCACCTCATTCGCCCGCTGGGCGCGGAGGTTTCGCTCGAGGCGCTCACGTCTCAGATCCGGAATTCCCTTCGCGAGGACCTGCCCGGGCACGCCGTCGTCGTGACGTCTACTCTCAACATGGCCTACGCGGAGAAGCGGCGCAGCTGGCTGCCTCTCGTCCACCGCTTCGAGCTCGAGGGTGGAGAGCTGCGCAAGATCGAGATGTTCGACGACGCCGTCCTCGCCTGCGACGTCGAGGGCGAGGTCCATGCGTTCCGGGATCGGTGCCCGTCCGGCGGACGCGCGCTGGAGGGTTGGCGCCTCGACGGCCGCACGATCACGTGCGCCTGCCACGGGCACCGGTTCGACCTCTCCGACGGCCGTTGCCTGGATCGGCCGGAGCTCGCCCTCGAGGTGGTCCCGGTCCGCATCGACGCAACCGCCGTGATGGTGGCCGTGTGAGCGCGAGCGTGCCCCCTCCCGACGGAGCGGCGGTCCGCGAGATCGCGCGGAGAGACGAGGTCCTGGAGCTCCTCTTCTGGATGCGGGGACAGGGTTTTGGAGAGCAGCTGTCCGCGCGCGACCTTGCGGGGTTCCTCGTTTACCCGGAGGTTGAAATCGCAGCCACGCTGCAAACGCTCCAGGGGCTGGGCGCGGTCGAGCCGCGCGAGGGAGAGAGATACGCTCTGACGGAATCGGGTCTTCCCGAGGCGCGCCGGCGATTCGTCGACGACTTTCGGGAGATGCTCGCGGAGGGACACGGCGAATGCGGATTCTCCTGCCAGCAAGACCACGACCACGAGCCGAGCCCCGACCCGGAAGACGACCGGAGGAAACCATGAGAATCGCCATCGGCGGGAAGGGCGGTGTCGGAAAAACGACGATCGCCGCGACCCTGACGAGACTTCTCGGAAGACGCGAAGGCAACGCTCTCGCCGTGGACGGCGACTCCAACCCCAACCTCGCGGTCGCTCTGGGACTGCCCCAATCCGACGCCATGAGCCTGCCGACGGTGCCCCGCAGCGTGATGGAGCGCCGGAAAGACGTCGACGGCGAAGAGAAGCTGATGCTGGTGTCGTCTCCCGAGGAGATCGCCAGGCGCTACGGGGTCGAGGCCCCGGACGGCGTCCGTCTCCTCATTCTCGGCCGCGTCGGGCACGCCGGCACCGGTTGAATGTGCCGCAACCACGCTACCGTGCGTAGCCTGCTCGCCCAGCTCGTCGGCACCTCGACCGGTCCCGTCATCGCCGACATGGAGGCCGGGCTCGA
>JBBSGZ010000185.1:0-5874 GCA_038253555.1 Thermoanaerobaculia bacterium | reverse complement strand
CCCCGGCCAGGTCGCGGATCAGGTCGTTGTAGTAGTTGGAGTATGGACAGATCGTCGAAACAAACAGGATGACCACGCCGCTGTGGGTCTTTTCGGCTTCGGCGAGCGAGAATCGCCGCCCTTCCAACGTCATTCCAAATTCCGGCGCGACGGCGCCGATCTCCAACCCGCCGATGGGCCGGGCGGCCAGAATCACGAGGGTTCCCGCGACCCGGGACGCTGCGCCCGTGAACTTGCTCACGGCTTCTCGGCCGAAGTCCTTGCACGCTTTGGGGGGAAGTGGCGCCGCACGAGCTGCTTCGGCGAAAAGCTGTAGCTCACCCCGAAGCTGATCCCGTTGTCGATCTTGTGGCCGTCCCGACCGTACACCGACCGGATGTACGAGGCAGAGAGCTCCGTCGACCCGGTGAGTAGATAGGTCAAGCCACCGCCAACGTTGGCCTGGGAGGACTTTCCGATCTGATCGTGATGGATGAAGAGAACATCCCCATTGGGCAGGCGAAAGAGATCGTGCGGCGTGTGAAATTTCAGTCCCCCGTGCGTGTAATAGCCGACACCGAGAAGACGCAGGGAGAGCGCCGGCATCAGGTAATAGCCGGCTTCAAAACCGAAGTCACTCCGGTTGACATTGATTCCCAGGACAGGCTCGACGAAGGCGTAGTCGTACGAGACCTCCGCGTAACTGCCCGGCACGAGGCGATCGAGCCGGCCGCCGAGGCTGAAGCCGAGCAAATATTGATGCAGGTCCTTGCCGGCCGCGGCGTGGGCGAAGAATGTGTAGTCGTGGCTCGGAACCACCGCCGTAAAGAACGGTGTCAGCGCGACGGTGCCGTGGAGGACCTGATAGGCGATGTTGAACCGATAGTCCTGGAAGATTCCATGATATCGGCCGTCGTCTGCATCGCTGCCGGGATGAGCCGTAGGCCCGTAATACTTCGAGATGACAAAGGGAAGCGACACATCGACCGCGAGACGGTTGGTCACCGCGTACCCGAGGGTCATCCCGACACTCTGACTGCGGATATGGCCCACGTCTTCCTCCCCCGAGTAGTTCACCACTCCGGTGTAGTGATTCTTGGAGAATATGTTTCCATAGCCGAGCGATATCCACGCTTCCCCGCTCGGCGGCAGCCAGGCCTGGGCGCGGGCCCGCTCAGCAGCGCACGCGGCGAATAGGCAGGACAGCAGGGCGATGAGCCGGCGCCGGATCCTCGGATTTTTCATGGCCGCGTCCTCTTTTGCCGCCGTCCTGCGGAGTCGGGCAGTTTCGTAACGACCCCATTTTGCCGGTCCTTCATTGTTTCATCGATGACGGTCGGGCCCGCGCTTCGCAGGCTTCAATAAGAGGGTGCGTGAAGAGCGCCGCGAAAGCCATGGCAGCGGCGACTCTCGAAGAGGCGCGTTTCGAGTCGCCTCCTGTTTTCAGCATTGATACGGCGCTCCCGACGCCGCCGTCGAGACTACGGGCAGTCACCGATGCGGCGCGCTTTGATGTGCGAAACGACCTCTGGAGCGCCCTCGGCTTTCGACACCAGCTCTCCCTCCGAGGTGTCTCCGCTGTAAGTCGCCTTCGACCGGAGAGAGACCTTCCCGCAGGTCATAGCGTAGGAGACGGCGTTCCCGGCGGTCGAGTACTCGGTGATCGCGCATTTACCAGCGCTCTTTTTCTCCGCAGCCCCCCGGGCGGTCTTCGTGTCGCCATTGGCCATCAGGGCTTCCTCAGGGGTGACGCAGTGCTTGAAGGTGTTCGGCTCGGCGCCGGCGCGCGTGGTCGTGAACTCCCACTCTCCCGCGCGGAGGCGGTCCGCCGCGAAGAGGGGCGCCGCGGCGAGCTCCAGTGTCGCCGCGAAAATCATGAAGTGGACTGCCGAACGGGGCGCCAGGTTCAAACGCTTCATGGAAGCCGCGAGACGGCCGCTCGCGCCAGGGTCTTCATTTTTTCCATTCTCGCGACGTCGGCCCCTCCGGTCATATCCATCCCCATGACCGCGACCTCGACGTCTCGTTTCCAGGCGACGACAGTCACCGGCGGATGCTCGTAGGCCTCGTCACCCAGCCCGGCAATCGGCTTCTGGCCCTTCTTCTCGCGATCCCATCCCTCTTTCGTTTTCGCGCCGACGGCGACCGTGAACGTTTTTCCGTTGACCGACTGAAAGCTGCACATCCGGACGGGCGTATCTCCCTTGTGGGGAGGCGGCGAGCTCGGCGCCGATGCCGCTACGGCGGCTCCGAAGAACGCCGCCGCCTCCTGGTTGGTGATGAGGCGGCATGGATCAATCCCGCTCGCGTCCGCCGCCCCGACGAAGCGGGGGAGTGCGAGGACGGCAAGAATCAGAAGTGCCGGAAGAACAATGCGTCGCATGGGTGCCTGCCTTTCCATTGCAGCCTCGGAAGAAGATTCGCGGTTCATTTCCCGTACTTCGCGATCTGGGCGTTGCCGATGTCGACGAGCTCCTGCCGCCAGCGGACGAGGTCCGCGCGGTGCGCTTCGGCAAACGCCATCTGCTGCGGCGAAGGCTCCATGGCCTGGCCACTCGTGAAGACGCGCGCGCGTGTCGGGTCCATCTTCGCCATCAGCATGTGCAACGCGGCGCCGGTCCACACGACGTCTGCGACGTTGGCGGCCGATCCGCCGGCGAGCTTCACCGCGGCCGGAATGCCGCTCATCACGCGGACGCGTTTCTCCATGTCCATCCCACCCGCAGCCGCGAGGCCGGGCTCGGAGGCCTTCAGGGCGCCGAAGCCCTTTTCGAACGTCATGAACCGATTCACGCTTTGCATCGTGACGGGCCAGGAGGCGATCTTCGCCTGGTCCGCTTTTGAGATCTGGGCTCGGGCCGAGCCGCCCAGGAGAAGAGCGAGAACGAGGCCGATCGAAGCCCGTGTGAAGTTGTGAGAGAGACGCATGGATCCGTTCTTTCGGGTGTCTCGCGGCGTTGACTCAGTTTCTCGGGGAGTCGCCAGCCGGCTAAGAAGGCCGATAACAACGTCCATCGGAACATCAGAGGCTCGCTTTTCTGGCCAGGACCCGGCGGGCGGGCACTCCGTTTGCGGAGTTCGGTCTGCCCGAAGAGTCTTCCCGACACGCTATCACCCGCGAGAAACGACCGACGGTCGGAGCGCCTCAGTCGGCTACAATTCCCGCGCTCCCTCATACGCATGACACTCGTTGCAGGCTCGCGTCTCGGACCCTACGAGATTCTCGCGCCTCTCGGGGCTGGCGGGATGGGCGAAGTCTATCGCGCGCGGGACGAGAGGCTGCGCCGCGACGTCGCCATCAAGGTCCTTTCGGGAGAGCTCTCCGGCGACGTCGAACGCCGCAAGCGGTTCGAGCAGGAGGCCCGCGCCGCATCCTCTCTCAGCCATCCGAATCTCGTGACGATCTTCGACATCGGCATCACGGGGGACGTGGTCTATATCGCGATGGAGTTGATTGAAGGACGGACGCTTCGCGACCTGCAGAGCGAGGGCCCTTTTCCCACGAAGCGGCTGATCGACGTCGCATTCCAGGCGGCCGACGGGCTCGCGAAGGCGCACGCCGCGGGGATTGTCCACCGGGATCTGAAGCCCGAGAACGTCATGGTGACCCGCGACGGCGTGGTCAAGATCCTGGACTTCGGACTCGCCAAGCTCCTGCCGCGCGAAGACGGGCTCGGCGACGAGAGCGCGACGGCAATCCAGGAGACCCGGCCGGGCACGGTGCTCGGCACCGTCGGATACATGTCGCCCGAGCAGGCGAGCGGCAAGGTGGTCGATTTCCGCTCCGATCAGTTCTCGCTGGGCTCGATCCTGTACGAGATCTCGACGGGGAAGCGCGCTTTCCAGAGGGCGACCACGGCGGAGACGCTGACGGCGATCTTCCGCGAAGAGGCGGAGCCCGTCGGGAAAATCAACGCGAGCGTTCCCGCCCCGTTCCGGTGGCTCATCGAGCGCTGTCTCGCCAAGGACCCTGACGGGCGATACGCCTCGACGCGGGATCTCGCGAGCGACCTGCGCGGTCTCCGCGAGCATCTCTCGGAGGCCTCGGTCAGCGGGGAGAATCCGGCCGGCACCGCGGCCGTGACGGGGATCGCTCCCCACAGGCGAAGCCGCGTTATGCGCCCGGCGCTGACAGCAGCGGCGATCCTGGCGGCTCTCGTTGCCGGGATGCTCCTTGAGAAGCGTTTCAACCGTTCGGTGCCCCCCTCGTATCAGCAGATCACCTTCGGGAGCGGGACGATCCGGGCGGCGCGCTTCGCCCCAGACGGACAGACGATCGTCTACAGCGTCGCGTGGGACGGCGGCCCGTTGAAGCTCTTCCTGAAGCATCCTTCGAGCCCCGACTCGCTGCCGCTGCAGCTGCCGAGCTCGAATCTTCTCGGTATCTCGCCGACGGGGGAGATGGCGATTGCCCTCGACTGCCGCTCGACTCATCCGGGGATCTGCAGCGGCACGCTTGCTCGGGCCGCGCTCACGGGAGGCTCGCCCCGCGGAGTTGCGGAAGGAATTCAGGAGGCGGATTGGGGGGCCGACGGTGAGAACTTCGTCGGTGTCCGGGACGTCGACGGGAAGGCGCGACTCGAGTACCCGATGGGCAAGATCCTCTACGAAACCTCCGGCCACATCAGTTACGCGCGGCTGTCGCCCAAAGGGGATCACATTGCATTTCTCGATCACCCCTACTCGCTCGACGATGCCGGAACGGTCGCCGTCATCGATCTCGGGGGGACGAAAAAGACGCTGACGGGCACCTGGGCGAGCGAGCACGGTCTCGCGTGGGCGCCCTCCGGAAAGGAAATCTGGTTCTCTGCCACCGAAGCGGGGGCGAACCGCTCTCTCTACGCGGTGAACCTGGCCGGAAAGCTGCGAGTCATGGCTCGGGTGCCCGGCGGCTTGAAACTCCACGACATTGCGAAGAGCGGCCGCGTGCTCCTCACCCGGGAGAGCCCGCGAGTCGGTATTCGCGGAGTCCTCGCGGGCGATGACCGGGAGCGGGACATGTCTTTTCTGGACTATTCGTTCGCCGTGGACCTGGCTGCCGATGGAACCACGATGCTCTTCGACGAGGAAGGGGAGGCGGGGGGCGCGAACTACACCGTCTTTTTGCGCAAGTCCGACAAGTCGCCGGTCGTCCGCCTCGGGGAAGGCAACGCGCTGGCGCTCTCGCCGGACGGAAAATGGGCGCTCTCGATCATTCCGAAGCCCCATTCTCCGTTCCTCCTGCTCCCGACCGGAACGGGGGAGCACAAACAGATTTCGACTTCCGGGATCAGTATCGAGCAGGGGGCGGCCTGGCTGCAGGACAGCAGAAGCATCCTGTTCGCCGGGATCGAGTCCGGCCATCCCGTTCGCCTCTACGTCCAGGCGATCGACGGAGGAAAACCCCGGCCCGTCACACCCGAGGGGGTCACGGTGGCGCTGCCCGGATTCGCGGTGACGAACGACGGAAAGTGGGTTGCGGCCATCGGCCCCGATCGGAAGTGCACGATGTTTCCGATCGAGGGCGGCGCCAGCCGTATCGTCCCGGGCGTCGCCGCCGGCGAATTTCCGCTACGGTTTTCGCCGGACGACAAATTTCTCTACCTCTGGAAGCGCGGAGACGTCCCGGCGCGAGTGACACGGCTCGAAGTCTCGACCGGCACGCGGGAGATCTGGAAAGACCTGCTGCCCGTCGATCCCGCCGGAGTCGAGCGGATCTCCAACGTCCTCATCTCTCCCGATGCGAAGTCGTACGCGTATTGCTACGCCCGCCTCCTGTCGGACCTCTTCGTCGTCGAAGGGCTGAAGTAGGACGTCGCCAACCGTCGCCTTCGCGCACTGGGGGGCCGGCGTTCGCCGCGGGCGCACGCCCCGCCCCGGGGTCGCCTGAACGCGCGTCCGCCCGGCGGGTGCCGT
>JBBSGZ010000184.1:0-5880 GCA_038253555.1 Thermoanaerobaculia bacterium | reverse complement strand
TCCTTCGACGCGACCTTCTCGATCCCTCACCATCGCGATCTCCCTACAACTTGCTTCCATCGCTGGCTGACCACTGATGTCCAGACACCCAAAACTCACATCACATCCCTCGTCCGCCATTACTCGGACACGCTCCTAGCAGCGCGATCCCGGCTCTCGCACGTAACCGCGGCTCTCCTCGCCGCCGGGTCGGTGCTCTTTTTCTTCCTCGCCACCTGGAGCATCTGCCCTTCGCTTCGGGCGGCGCTGCTCTCGGCGGCCATCTACGCGTTCGGGACCGAGGTGTGGAGCGTCGCCAGCCGCGGGGCGTGGCAACACGCGCCGTCGCTCTTCTTTCTCTGCGCCTCGCTCTGGCTTCTCCTTTCCGGGGCGCGCGAGGAATTCGAATCTCCCGAAGGAGCCCCGGCGCCTCTCCGAGTCCCGCCGCGTCTGGCTGTCTCCGGCGCGACCCTCGGACTCGCGGTGGCCAGCAGGCCGACGGACATCCTGATCGCGCTCGCTGCAGCCTCTTTCGTGCTGGTGCGCCGTCCGAGCCGCTTCCCTCTCTTTTTTCTGTTCGCGGCGATCCCTGCCGCGGCCCTGATGCTGTACTCCGCTCGCTGGCTCCAGAACCCGCTGGCTCTGGGGCAGCTGTACCGTTCGTTCGGTTTCGGCGGCCGCCCGCTGCCCGGACTCGCCGGGCTCCTCGTGAGCCCTTCGCGCGGCCTCTTCGTCTTCAGCCCGGTCCTTCTCGGTTGCGTGCCGGGCGCCTGGGTCGCGTGGAAGTCGAAGCACCGTAAGCACGAGCCGTTGCCCTGGCTCGCAACCGGCGCCGCAGCCACGATCGTCCTCTATGCCTTCTGGGGCATGTGGTGGGGAGGAGCGTCGTTCGGATACCGCATCCTGGTCGATGTCGTCCCGGTGCTCGCGATCCTGAGCGCGATCGGCTGGGGAATCGGCGCGCCCCGGCCCGCGGGACAATCGCGCGGCCGTCTCGTGTTCGCCTCGCTTTTGCTGTTTTCGATTTACGTCGAGGTTCTGGGCGTCTTCGCTTATCCCACGCACTTCGACGAAGGACTCGACCTCGAGGTCGAGCGGCTGTGGGACGTCCGGGAGTCGGAGATCGTCTTCGCTTCGCAGAAGCTCTTCCGCTGGAAGGCCGCGCCGGCGAGACCGGAGGTCGCCGCGGTCTGGTGGTCGCCGGAGAGAAACGACGACACGATACCCGGCTGGATCGAGAACTCCCCCGGGGGCACAACCGTTCGCGGCGACCTCTCCGTCAGCGGCTGGGCGAAATCCGGGGCGGGGAACGTCGAGGTCGCAATCGCGTTCGACGGGGGAATCGTGGTCAGGCCCGAGCGTTTCGCGAGGCCGGATGTCGCGTCGGTCCTCTCCGAGCTCGGCGACACGTCGACGGCGGGGTTCCGCGCTACGGTGGCCGCTCCCGCCGGCCCCCTCCGAGACCACGCGATGACCGTCGAGTGGAAGGACCCCCGGGGGCGGGTGCGGAGGCTCGGGCCGATCCGCTTCCGCTGGGGCGGCGCTTCCGACGGTCATTGACGATTCGACTCACTTATGGTCATATTTACGAATGATCGACTCAATCGACGCTTCTATTCTGTCGATTCTTCAGGATAACTGCCGAACGTCCAACGCCGAAATTGCGCGCCAGGTCGGGCTGGCGCCTTCGGCGGTTTTCGAGAGAATCCGCAAGCTCGAGGAGAAAGCGATCATCCGCGGGTACCGCGCGGAGATCGACCCCGCGGCTCTCGACCTCGGGCAGCTCGCTTTCATCTTCATTCGCTCGAGCGACCGTCCGGGGGGGGATCGGACGGCGCAGAAGCTCGCGGAGATTCCCGAGATCCTGGAACTTCATCACGTCGCGGGGGAGGACTGCTTCCTCGCCAAGGTGCGCGCGCGGGACGCAGAGGCGCTCGGGCGTCTTCTCCGGGAACGGCTCGGCGCGATCGCCACGATCGCCTCGACCCGGACCACGATCGTGCTCGAGGTCGTGAAGGAGACTGCGGCTCTTCCGCTGCAATCAGAGCAGGTCCGCGCGGAGGCGGCGGCTCGTGGCTGACGACCTGGCCAGCACGCGAACTCCTTCCGGAGTCCTGATGGCGCCGACGCCGGCGCGCGCCCGCCTCGTCGCCGGCTTTGCGGCGGTTTACGTCCTCTGGGGCTCCACGTATCTCGCGATCCGGTTCGCGGTCGAGTCCTTTCCCCCCTTCGTCATGGCCGGAACGCGGCATCTCACCGCGGGGCTCCTTCTCTTTGCATTTCTGCGCGCGCGCGGCGTGGCCCTGCCGGAGCGGCGGCACTGGAAATCGGCCGCCATCATCGGTGCCCTTCTGCTTCTCGGCGGAAACGGGTTCGTCTCCTGGGCGGAGCAGCGCGTCCCGTCCGGCCTTGCGGCGCTCATCGTCGCGTCGGTCCCGATCTGGATGGCGATCGTGCAGGGGGTCCTGCGGCGGCGACGCCCTCCCGCGGCCGTACTCGCCGGACTTCTGATCGGCCTGGCGGGGCTGGTGCTTCTGGTTCTGCCGGGCCGGTTTGGAGGCGGCGAGCACGTGGATCCGCTCGGCGCGGCCGCGCTCGTCTTCGCGGCGCTGTCCTGGGTGATCGGATCCCTTTATTCGCGGCGCGCCGCCCTGCCGCGCTCGACCCTTCTCGCGATCGCGATCGAAATGATCGCGGGGGGGGCGATTCTCTGGATCGCCGGACTGATCTTCGGCGAAGGCGCCCGGATTCACATTGCGAACGTCTCCCTGCGATCGGTCCTCTCGCTCGCGTACCTCATCGTCTTCGGATCGCTGATCGGATTCTCCGCCTACATCTGGCTCCTCAAGGTTTCGACTCCGGCGCGCGTCACGACGTACGCGTACGTCAATCCCGTCGTCGCCGTGCTGCTCGGATGGGCCTTCGCCGGCGAGGTCCTCACTCTGCGAATCGGCCTCTCCGCCCTCGCGATCGTCGGGGCCGTCGCCCTCATCATCCGGTACGGCGGCGAGACATCGAAGGCGCCGGCCTCCGCGGCGTCGCCGGCGCCCGAGCGCCCCCTGGTGAGGGAAAAAGCGTCGTGAGCCGGTCCCGGGACGTGATCGCGCCGTCCGTAGCGGTTCTCCTTCCTCTGATCGACGAAGCGTATGACCTCGCGGCCTGGCACGGCCCGAATCTTCGCGGCAGCCTTCGCGGGCTCTCGGCCGGCGACGCCGCATGGCGGCCGCGACCCGGCCGGCACAATATCCGCGAGCTCGTTGCCCACGCCGCCTACTGGAAATACGCCGTCCGGCGCCGGCTGACGGGAGGAAAGGGCGGTGGCTTTCCGCTCGAGGGAAGTAACTGGATCGAGCGACCCGTCGACGAAGCGTCCTGGCGCGCGGATCGGGCTCTTCTCCACGAGGAGCACCGGCTCCTGAGGCTCGTCATCGCGGCGCTTTCCGAGTCCCGCTTCCACGGGATCCCCTCCGCCGGCCGGCAATCCGCCCCGCGGCTGATCCGCGGAATCGCCGCGCACGACGTCTACCATGCCGGGCAGGTCCGCCTCCTCCGCGCGCTCGCCGGAAAGAAGCGTTCGGCCGCGAAGGAGAGCCGTTGATCGACCGCCGGTCCGGTCCGATCGACCTGTCGCATCCGATCGAGTCGGGGATGACGACCTATCCCGGGCTGCCCGCGCCGCTCGTCGCCGAGCACCTGTCCCGCGACGCTTCCGCGGAGCGCTACGCGGCCGGAACCACCTTCTCGATCGCGCGCATCGAAATGGTAGCGAACACGGGGACCTATCTCGATGCGCCGTTCCACCGCTTCGTCGAAGGAGAGGACGTTTCGGCGTTGCCGCTCTCCCGCCTGGCCGCAGTCCGGGGGGTTCTCGTAGATGCGCGGGGGAAAGGCGCGGCCCTGGGCCCCGACCTTTTCGAATCGTTCTCGGTCGAAAACCGGGCCGTGCTCGTCTGGACCGGCTGGGACGCGCACTGGCGCACTCCCGAGTACGGTTCGGGCAAACATCCATTTTTGACGCGCGATGCCGCGGCTCGTCTTGCCGGGGGTGGCGCCGCCCTGGTCGGGATCGACTCGCTGAACATCGACGACGTCCGCGATCTGACGCGGCCCGCCCACACGCTTCTTCTGGCCGCCGGAATTCCGATCGTCGAGCATCTGACGAATCTCGGAAACGTGGGGCTTGCCCGTTTCCTGTTCTTCGCCGTTCCGGCTCCCGTGCGCGGGATGGGCAGTTTCCCCGTTCGCGCCTTCGCGCTCCAGGACTGACCGCCGGCGCGCCGCGGCAGGAATTTCCGAAAGCCCCATCCTCTTTGCGCTGGCAGGGTGGGCATGACGTCTCTCACTTCCAGCCTCCGGCCGTGGCGCCGGGTTCCCGCGACCTGGGCGGCCGCTCTTTCCTGCGCCGTCAGTTTCGCGGGGGCGTCGGGCCACTGGCGAGCGCAGAACCCCCGATACTCCCCGACACCGGCGGCGTTGTCCGCCACGGCGCCGGGAGACATCGTGCTCGAGCCGCTGGCGAGCGGACTGCCCGCGTTGACGTCCATTGTTTCGGCGGGAGACGGCCGGCTCTTTCTCACGGAGCAGTCGGGGAGGGTCAGGATCTGGAACGGGATGTCGGTACAGCCGGGGACCTTTCTGGGACCTGAGCGGGCTCGTGTCGTGCTGCGGAGAGCAGGGGCTGCTGTCGATCGCGTTCCATCCGCAGTACGCGAGCAACGGACTCTTTTTCGCGGACTACACGAACAGGGCGGGGAACACGGTGATCGCGCGGTACCGGGTGTCGGGCAATCCGGACGTGGCGGACGCGGCGAGCGGGGTGGTGTTGATGACGATCGCCCAGCCGTTTTCCAACCACAACGGGGGCCAGCTGCAGTTTGGACCGGACGGGGACCTCTACATCGGAATGGGGGACGGGGGATCCGCGAACGACCCGATGTGCAACGCGCAGCGAGACGACGTGCTGCTCGGGAAGCTGCTGCGGATCGACGTGAACGTGAGCGCGCCGCCCTACTACACGGTGCCTTCGGACAATCCATTCCGTCCCGGGGGCGTCCCAAACGAGGTGTGGTCGAAGGGCCTGCGCAACCCCTGGCGGTTCTCTTTCGACAGGACGACCGGGGACCTGTGGATCGGGGACGTGGGACAGGGAGCGAGGGAAGAAGTCGACTTCGCGCCGCGGAGCAGCGGAGGAGGATCGGGCCGGAATTACGGGTGGAAGCTGATGGAGGGGACAATCTGCGGCGAAGGGGGGGCGAGCGGCTGCCCGACTTCGCCGGCGCCGCCGGCGTGCGGGTCGTCGTCGTACACGGCGCCCGCGTACGAGTATGACCATGGAGCGGGAGACTGCTCGATCACGGGCGGGTACGTGTACCGGGGCAGCGCGATGCCGTCCTTTGTCGGGCAGTACTTCTATGGCGACTATTGCACCGGAAAGATCTGGGCGGCCGGACGGCTGCTGACCGCGCGGGCCGCCAATCTCTCGACCTTCGGCCAGGACGCCTCAGGCGAGCTCTACCTCGCCACGACGGGCGGTGCCCTCTTCCGCATCGCGGAGGCGGGAGCCCCGCCGCCGCCTACAGCAACACCGACCGCGACCCCGACGCCGCCCCCTGTCACGCCGACGCCGGCACCGGATCGGCCGGCCGCTTCCCCCGTCCTCCGTCGGCCCTCCCCGCGAGCCCTCGCTCCGCGTTGACGGAAAAGAGGAGCGAAGAATCCCCGTCCCCCCGGCCTCTCCCCCGGCGAGCGGGATTGAGACAGACAATGGCGAGTGCGCAACGCCTACCTGCGGCCCCCCCTCACCCCAACCCTCTCCCCGAGCGCGGGGCGAGGGGGCAGAGCTGCGCCTTCCACCACGAGGGTGGCTAAGCTCGCAGCGGGAGGAGTCTCCTGACCGAAGGG
>JBBSGZ010000183.1:0-5887 GCA_038253555.1 Thermoanaerobaculia bacterium | reverse complement strand
TTGTAGACGTCGATGCCCTTGTAGCTGACCTTGACCGGCTCCTCGATCTTCACCTTCCAGCGCGCGAGGTCCTCGGCCGTGTGGAGGCCGCCGACCTCCTGCGAGCCGCGCGCGAACTCCTTCGCGATGTCGCCCTTGTAAAAGCGGTGGTACGCGGCGAGGATCGCGTCCCGGCGGGACTTGCCGGACTTCAGCGCCTGCTTCTCCGTCTCGACGAGCTTGCGCAACGTCGCGGCGAGGTCCGGTTGCTTGAAGATCTCGCCGGGTTCGGGCGGGCGGTCGTTGGGATGCGGGAAGAACGTGCGGCGCGACTCCGGCCACTTCAGGATCCAGTCCTTCTGCCGCTTGATCGTCCCGATGAGCTGCTGCTCGATCGGATAGCCGTCCGCCATCTCGATCGCGGGCGCGAGGACTTCCGCGAGCGAGAGCTTTCCGTACTCGGCAAGCATCACCATGATCCCGCCCGGCGTGCCCGGCGTCACGGCGGCGAGCGGGCCGTACTCCGGCGGGTAGGGCATCCCCTTCGACTGGAAAAACTGCGGCGTGGCTCCCGTCGGCGCGACGCCGAGGGCATTGATGCCGATGACCTTCTTCGTGTGCGGGTTGTAGATGAGCGCCTGCGTTTCGCCGCCCCAGGCGAGGGTGTCCCACATCGTGCAGGTCGCGGCGATCATCGCGCAGGCGGCGTCGACGGCGTTGCCGCCCTTCTGGAAGATCATCGCGCCGGCCGTGGCGGCGAGGGGCTTGCCGGTGATCGCGAGCCACTTCTTTGCGTGGAGCGGGGGTTTGTTGGTGGCGGCGAAGCAGATTGTCGCGATTACCGTGGCGGCGAGAGCGGCCCCAAGGAATCGACGGGCGGGCGGGGCCTGGCGGGGTTTTGTCATTTGCTCCTCCGGCATTGACGCGTCATCGGCTCGCCGGCTCGTCGAGCATGCGGCGGGTCGAATCGACGCCCGTCTTCTTCATCAGGTCCACCGCTTCCGCCGGCGAGAGCCGCCTGCCGGGCGGCGCGGGCGCGTCCGCGATCGCATACGCCGCGATGGCCATGACGGCGGTGTCGATCGCGAGCATCCGCGGGTCGACCTTGTCCAGCGTGTCCGTGACGGCGTGGTGGTGCGTGTCGTACTCGCCGGGGTCGACGGCGAGAGTGAGCGCGGGAACGCCGGCGGCGACGAAGGGGCCGTGGTCCTTGTCGAAGCTCGCGGCGAGCGACACTTTGGCCGCACCCAGGGGCGCGAGGGGCTCGAGGAGCTTTTTCAGGGCGGCCTCGAGATCGCGCCGGCCCTGGATCTCGAATCCGCGCGGCGCCTGGGCGCCGTCGTCCATGATGAGGACCGCGCGGAGGCGATCGAGCTCGTTCGCGTGCGCAGCGACGTAGGCGCGGGAGCCGAGGTCTCCTTCCTCCTCCCCGGAGAAGAACGCGAAGCGGATCGTGCGGCGCGGCTTGACGCCGAGAGATTTCAGGATCCGCGCGGCTTCGAGGATCGCGGCGACGCCGGAGCCGTCGTCGTCCGCTCCCTCCGCCGGGTCCCACGAATCGAAGTGCGCGCCGAGGAGCACGACTTCGTCGGGTTGTGCGGCGCCCGGGAGGTCCGCGACGACGTTTCGCTCGCGGTAGGCGCCCGGCTCGAAGGTGTTCCTGACGTCGAGCGCGAGGCGAACGGGGCCCTTCGCGAGCAGGCGCCGCAGCAGCAGCGAGTCCTCCTTCGCGACCGAGAGGATCGGCAGGGGCGCCCGCGGGAAGAAGCCGAAGGCGGAGGTGTAGATCATCCGATTCGGCTTGTCGGACGGGATGATCATCGCGGCGGCACCGGCGGCCGCGAGGCGCCGGGCCAGGGAGGCGCGCATCACGAAGGAGGGGTCTTCGCCGGCTTTCTGCGGATCGACGAGGACGGCGGCGCCTCGGAGGGCGGCGGCGGAAATCGGCAGATCGGCCGTGGAGGAAGAGGGAGAGCCCGCGTCGACGAGCGGTGCGTCGACGGCGCCCGCGGTTCCAGGGACCCAGCCGTAGGAGCCGATCGCGAGCTTTCGCTCGATCGGCGAGACGATCCGGCCGGCGGCGGGGCCGCGCGTCCAGCGGGACTCGAGCGGGTACTCCTCGAAGTGCGCGTTCGTAAAGCCCGCGTCTTTGAGCGCCGCGAGGATGAGCTCGGAGGCGGCGCGGCACTCGGGGCTGCCGGTGACGCGGCCGCCGACGGTGGTCGTCAGCTTTTCGAGGAAGGCGAGGGCTCCGCCGCCCGTGAGCGCCGCGCCGGCGATGCGGGCGGGGATGGGGTCGGGCTCGGATGCTGCGGCGGTGGCGGTCCGGAGGATTGGCGCGATGGCGAGGAGAAGGCAACGCGCAGTCCGGACCCTTGCGGCGTGGTTCATCGGGGCTCCTCTTCGGAATGGGATCGTGGAAATCCTATCTCGGCCGGCTGGTTCCCTCTGCCCGGGCTCGGAGGAGGGTACGGGAGCATCTCGCATCTCTCCCTGCCTCGAGGTTTGTCAGATTTGGTGCACTGCACCTCACCCGGCCCTCTCCTCGGCGCGCGGGAAGAGGGGGCGGAGTGCGGGTCGTTCGAGCTCAGCTTCGGGGCAGTTGCCGGGCGTGGTGCTCCGTGTGGATCGCGATGAAATCGACGCCTCGGAGCGGTTTGACCGCGCCGAACACGTGGTGCGTCAGTCTCAGGTCCTTCTCGTTTCGCCGCGACAACATTTCGGTCTCGAACTGGGCGGACACATCCGTCAGTTGCCGGAGAGCCGTTTCGCGGGGGATGTTCGAATCGGCCGGTCGAATTTCGACAGGCGCCTTCGCCCCGGCCGGTAGCCGTCGCGTTCTGAAGATTCGCGGCAGAAAGGCGAGTCGAAGGATCAGGCGGAGAAGGAAGCCGTATTGCGGTCTGATCCCCGGTCCCCCGCGGAGCTGATCGAGGACGATGCGATAGGTGCGAAGAAGGTGGTCGGTAATCTGCGCCGGCGTCCATTTTCCGGGGTCGACGGGGAGGCGCCACGCCCTCTCTTCCATCGCAGTAGCCGCGCGAACGAAATCCGCGATCGCGGCGCGGTGCTTTTCGATCGTGTCGGTCCACTTCTGCGGGACCGTGTCGTGCGCGGGCGAGGTGCTCTCCATTCTTTCCTCCGGATCCATTCTTTCCTCCCGAGCAAGGGCTCGGGCACTCACCCGGCTGTCGATCGCTCCCTGGTATCTAGTCTTGCAGGATTGCCTCCGCGTCGATCGTGATGTCCACCTCCTCGCCCACGACGACGCCGCCGTGATCCAGAGTGCTGTTCCAGCTCACTCCGAAGTCGTGGCGGTTGATCCTCGTGGTCGCGAGGAAGCCGGCCCGCGTCTTCGGGCCCTTGTCCACCCCGTCCTCCCACCACGGCGTCTGCCACTGGCCGAGGTAGCGCACGTCGAGGAGAGCAGGGCGGGTGATGCCCCGGATGGTCAGGTCGCCCGAGAAGCGCGCGTCGTCGGCGCCGCGGATCCCGGCGCTTTTTCCTTTGTACGTGATGGTCGGGTGGTGCTCGACGTCCAGGAAGTCCGCGGACTTGAGATGAGTGTCGCGGTCGGGTTCTCCGGTCCAGAGGCCCGCGGCGTCGATGGTCACGTCGGCCTTTGACGCGGCCGGGTTCTCGGGGTCGAACTCGAGTGTGCCGTGGACGTTCTTGAAGTGGCCGCGGACCCACGTGACCATCATGTGGCGCGAGCGGAACTCCGCTCCGGTGTGGCCGGGCTCGAATTCCCATCTGGGCATGTGTGCCTCCGTGAGGGGTATGTATGCGAGCGCGCGGTGAGGAGGTTCGCGGCCGCGGCGGGTGACTACTCCGCTGCCGGCAGCTCGATCGTGAACACGGAGCCCTTCCCGACCTCGCTCTTCACGGTCAGGTCGCCGCCCATCGCTCTGGCGAGCTCGCGGCTGATCGAGAGGCCGAGGCCCACGCCTCGGCGGCTCGCCGGGATCTGCCTGCGGTCGAGCTGGACGAACGGGTCGAAGATTCGCTCGAGCTGATCGGGCGGGATGCCGGTGCCCGTATCGCGCACGTTGATCTGCACCGCCGGACCTTCCTCGTCCGCATCGACTTCGACGCGGACCTGGCCCTCCCTCGGAGTGAACTTGATCGCGTTGGTCAGCAGGTTCAGCAGGATCTGCTGAAGACGGTCCGGGTCGGCGCGCACGTCGGCGCCGTGGGCGCGCGCGTCGAACGAAAACGTCAGTCCCGCTTCCTCGATCCGCGGCCGCAACAGGGTTTCGGCGCGCGTCAGGGCCGTTCCGACGGAGACCGTTTCCAGGCGCACGTCCACCTTGCCGGACTCCAGGCGCGCGAAATTCAGGATGTCGTCGATCAGCGTGACGAGGTTGCGCGTCGCCGCCTGGATCCCGCCGACGTCCTCGCGCTGCCGGTCGGTCAGGGGGCCGTGGCCGCCGCTCGCCAGGAGCTCGCCGAAGATCGCCATCGACTGTAGCGGAGTGCGGAGCTCGTGCGACATCATCGAGAGGAACCGCGACTTCGATTCGCTCGCGCTCTCCGCGGCCTTCTTCGCGAGGAGGAGCTGCTCCTCGAACCGGTCGCGCTGGCGCGTGCGCACGACCGCGCACTCGTTGACCGCTTCCCCGCTCCCTTCGCTCCGGACCGCGTTGACGAGCACGGGCACGTCCTGACCGGCGGCGTCGCGCAGCGAGAGGTAGATCTCCTCGGCGCGGCCCTGCAGCTTCAGCAGCGGAAAGAAGTGCGTCTGGTAGAAGACGCGCGAGCCGGGTGTCAGCAGGACGTCGAAGGTGCCGCTTTCGAGCTCCGCCGCGGGGCGTCCGAGCCATGCCGCGAGGGTCGCGTTGAGGCGGAGGATCCGGCCGTCGTCGGTGAATCGGACGAGACCCGCGGGCGAGGAGTCCAGATCCGGGTCCACGGCGGCGGTCGGAGCCGAAACGGCGTCCGCGTTTCTACTCTGGGCCAATCGTGGAGGGGTCAGGGGCAGCCACCGGGTACCGGAGCGGCTGCTCTGCCAGGTAGTCCTTCATCGCGGCGATCGTCTCGTCGGGATGGCTCATGTGCGGGCAATGCCCGGTCGCTCTCAACTTCCGCAGCGTGCTTCCCGGAACGTGGCTCTCGAGATAGTCGCCGACGACCTCGGGCGCGATCGCGTCGTCGGCGCACTGGAGGAGGAGGGACGGCGTCCGCAGATTGGGAAGATCGGCGCGGTTGTCCGCGAAGAACGTCACTTCCGCGAAGCGGCGCGCGATGTTCGGGTCCGTCGAGCAGAAGCTTTGTTCGAGCTCCCGCGCGAGCTCCGGGCGGTCGGCGTTCTTCATCACGACGGGCGCGAGGAAATTGGCCCAGCCGAGGTAGTTCTTGTCCATCACGTCGAAGAGGCCTTCCAGGTCTTTGCGCTCGAATCCGCCGACGTAGCCCGCCTCGTTGACGTAGCGCGGCGACGGGCCGATGAGGATCAGGCGATCGAACCGCTCCGGCTCGCGGATCGCGGCGAGAATCCCGGTCATGCAACTGACGGAGTGGCCGACGTAGATCGCGTCGTGGAGGTCGAGGGCCTCGCAGACGTCGAGCACGTCCTGCGCATAGCCGTCGAGGGTGCCGTAGCGGTCGGCGTTGTAAGCGCGCACGTCGGACTTGCCGGAACCGACGTAGTCGAACAGAACGATCCTGTAGTCGTCTTCGAATGCAGGCGTGATGAACCGCCACATGTTCTGGTCGCAGCCGAAGCCGTGCGCGAAGAGCATCGGGCGGCTCCCGCGGCCGAGGACCTGGACGTTGTTTCGTGCGAGGACGTCGGGGCTCATGGAAATGTGATTCCTCCTGCGGGGTCGCGCAGGCGATTCTATGGGACGCGCGGCCCGTGTCGGCGGACCGGTTGCCCGAGTCGGACCAACCGGGGAGCACGGCTTCG
>JBBSGZ010000182.1:0-6029 GCA_038253555.1 Thermoanaerobaculia bacterium | reverse complement strand
GTATGGGAGCCTCCTCGTTTCCAGAGTTCAGGCGATTCTGTCACGGAGAGCTCGGGTTGTCAGGTTTCAAGTACGGGGAAACGGGGGGGGCGAGCGGGGCCTTGAGTCGCGCGGCGAGCGGTTGCCGATTGGAATGGCAGACCGGCCGCATCGGACGGCGGCCTTCCGACGCGCAGCACGAGTTTTCCGCCTTCGAGGGGCTGCGGGCTGACCTTGTCGCAGGCGGAACGGCCGCATCGGACGGCGGCCTTCCGCCTGGAGCCGCGCGGTGTGCGCGCTCCGTTCCTGGAGCCGCGGGGTCAGCCTCTCGTGTTCCTGCGCCTTGCGCGCGGACCTGGAAGCAGGCGGAACGGCCGCATCGGACGGCGGCCTTCCGCCTGGAGCCGCGCGGTGTGCGCGCTCCCTTCTATTTCTTCTCGAAGGTGCCGGCGGAGACGATCGTGAAAGCGTCCGGTTTCACCATCGACGCGAAGGCGGCATCCGCCTCTTCCTTCGTCACGGCGGAGACGAGCGTTCCAAACCGGTCCAGGTACGCGAGGCCGAGACCGTAGTAAAGGGCGGTGTCGATGGCCTGGGCGATGCCGGAGTTGGACGCCAGATCCACCTTGAACTTCCCGATCCGCGCGCTCTTCTCGTCCGCCAGCTCCCGGGGAGTCAGGCCGTCGCGCACGAATCGGGAGATCTCGTCGAGGGTCGACGCGACGGCGGCGTCGCGGCTTTCGGGCTTGACCGTCACGGTGACCACGAACGGCCCCGGCACGTGCGTCGCGTGGAAGCTCGAGTGGATGCCGTAGGTCAGGCCCTCCGTATCCCGCACCCGCACCCCGAGGCGGGACGTCAAGGAAGACTGACCGAGCGCCGAATTCGCCAGGACGCACGGCAGGAAAGAGGGATCGGGGCGAGTCAGGCGGGCCGGGGCGGCGAGCACGACGTCGGCATTCGCTTTGTCCGGCATCTCGATGGTCTCCGAAATCGGGACGGGCGCCGGCACTTCGACTTCCGGGATCTCCGGAGCCACCCCCCGCTTCCAGTCGCCCAGCCGCCGTTCCAGCCCGTCGAGGAGACGGTCGGCCTGCACGTCCCCGACGACGACCAGCCGCAGCGTTCCGGCGGCGTATCGCTCCTCGTAGAAAGACTGGAGGTCTTCGCGCGTGAGCGCCTCGACCCGCGCGATCCGCTCCTCCCCTCGCCGGCGGTGAAACGGGTGGCCCGGCGGATAGATGCGGCGCGCGGCGGCGTCGTGCGCCCGCGCCGAGGTCTGGTCCTGCTGCTGCCGGATCGACCCGACGAGCCGCTTCTTTTCCTTTTCGAGCTCCTCTTCGGGAAACGCGGGACTCCGTAGGATCTCGACGAGGCGGTCCAGAAGCAGGTCCACGTCGCGCGAGAGTGCGGCCGCCGCGATGTCGGTCCCGACCGGATCCGACGAGTCGGAGGAGAAGGAGAGGGACGCCCCGCGGCTCTCCAGATCCTCGGCGATCTCGAGCTTGTTTCTTTGCGCCGTCCCCTTCGTCAGCTCACCCGCAGTCATCGAGGCGATGAGCCTGCGGTCGGGCGGAGCGTAGAGAGGCCCGCCGTACAGCGAGCCCGACAGCGCGATCGTCGGGTTGAAGCGATTTTCGAGGACGAGAATCTCGGCGCCGTTCGAAAGCGTTCGCCGGTGAATCTGTTCGGCAAAGCCCCGACGGCTCATTCCTCTTCCTCCTCCGCTCCGGCGCCATCCGGCGCGGCCTTCGGAAGGAAGGTCCCCACGGTCAGGGCGTCATCCTGGAAGTACGTCGCGGCGACGCGCTGGACGTCCTCTCGAGTCACGGCCCGCACGGCGACCGGGTAGCGCGCGTACCACTCCCAGTCCGCGACCGCGATGGCTTCGGAAAGCGAGGAGGCGATCTGGTCCGTCGAGTCGCGGTCGAAGATGACCTCCGCTTCGATCTGAACGCGGGCTTTCTCCACCTCCGCCTCCGTGACCCCGTCCTTCGCGACGCGTGAAGCCTCCTCCCGGATGGCCGCCTCGACGGCGGCGGGCTCCACTCCCGGTCGCACGGGAGCGAAGACGGAAAAGAGCGCGGGGTCCCGCAGCTGCCAGGGGACCACGGTGACCGACAGCGCGAGACTCTTCTCGACGAGCGCCTGATACAGGCGCGACGTCAGGCCCCCGCCGAGGACGTTTCCCAGCACGGCGAGCGCGTGCGTGTCCGCGTGGAACGCCTCGACCGTCCGCCACGACAGCGCGCACCAGGCCACCTGGCCCGCCCGCCGGACGATGAATCGCCGCTCGCCTTCCTGCGCGGGCTCCACCGTGTAAACCGGCGGGATCGCCGCCGACGAGGGCGGGATCGGACCGAAATGCCGCTCCACGATCCCGAGCGCGTCGGCTTCCGTGAAGTCTCCGATCAGCATCGCCGTCGCGTTGTTCGGGTGGTAGAAGACGTCGTAGAACTCCTTCAACCGCGCGGTCGTGACGCCCTCGATGTCGCTCCGCCACCCGATCGTCGGGTGGTGGTAGGGGTGCTCGCGAAACGCCACCGCGAAGGTGTCTTTGTACAGGACCTGGAACGGCGAGTTCTCTCCCCGCTCGAATTCGTTCCGCACGACCGTCATTTCGGGCGCCCGGTCCTCGTCCCGCAGGAGCGATCCGCGCATCCGGGAGGATTCGAGCCGGACGGCCGTCTCGAGCTGATCCGAGGGGATGGTCTCGTAATAATTCGTGCGGTCGAACCACGTCGTCGCGTTGAATCGCGCCCCCATCGCTTCTAAAACGGCCGCGATCGCGGTCCCCTTCTCGCGGTTGTACTCGGGCGTCCCCTTGAACATCAGGTGCTCGAGCAGGTGCGTGGAGCCCGTGTACCCCACCGCTTCGTTGCGGCTGCCGACGTGGTACACGATCGCGAATGTCACAACGGGCGCGACGGCGTTCTCGAGCAGAAGGACGCGCAGCCCGTTCGAGCGCAGCCGAAGCTCGCGGATGCCGGCTTTCTCCGTCACGAAATCGAACGCGGAGCCGGCCGGGAGTGAGGTGGGGGGAGAGCTCAAACCAGAAGAAATCCCGGAAAGCCATCCGACCGTGGGCCGGGCAAAGACGCGGGCCGCCGGACCCGGATTCCAGGCGCGTCTGGAGGCGGCAGTGCTGCAGAAGAAGCCGGAATCAACGGCCGCCCGCCACGTCCTCGGCCCCATCGACCCCGATCACATTGCCGCTGATCCATCCAGCGCCGGGCGAGCAGAGCGCGACGAGAGCGCCCGCCACGTCCTCGGGACGGGTGAGCCGGCCCGCGGGATGCATGCGTCCGACGCGCTCGATCATCTGCTCGTTGCCCGGAATCTTACGCAGGGCCGGGGTATCCGTGACGCCGGCGCGGAGCGCGTTGACGGCCACTCCGCGAGGCGCCAGCTCGACGGCCAGCTGCCGGACGTGCGACTCGAGTGCCGCCTTGGCCGCCGACACGGCGCCATAAGAGGGCCACACGATGTGGTCGCCCGCGGACGTCATCGCGAAAATCCGGCTGCCGGGGGCGAGCAGATCCGCGAAGACCAGATCCTGGGCCCAGTAGACGAGGGAGTGGGCCATGACGTCCGACGTCATTTCAAGCTGCGCCTTCGAGAGGGACCCGCCGCGGTCCCCGGCGACGAACGGCTTCAGGGTCCCGAAGGCGAGCGAGTGCAGGAGCACGCCGACCCGGGATTCGGGAGGGTCCTGCCCGCAAGCCTCGGAGATCGCGGCCATCACCTCGGCCCGTTTTTCGTCGTCGGCGGCGTTGACGTTGAAGAACTCGGCTTTCCGGCCGAGGGCGGAGATCTCGGCGACGATCCGGTCGGCATTGGCCTGCGTCGACTTCCGGTCGAGATGGACGCCGAAAATGTTCCAGCCCGCGCGCGCGAGCGCGAGCGAGCACGCTTCGCCAAATCCGGACGAAGCGCCGAGGACCAGGGCCCAGCGGGTTGCGGGTTCCGTTGCCAAAACGGGCCGGATGTTATCAGCCGGGCGAGGGCGGCGAAAAACGAGGGGCTGCAAGGCGTCGAGGGGCGGGGGACGCCTGTTGCCCAGCCTCACTCTCCCCCGGCTCGGGAAGAGGGCCGGGTTTGGGGTCTAGACTGCCGGAGATGCGCGAGCCCGGCCGCGGTCTTCTCCTCGCTTCGCTCGTCCTGCTTCTGGCGGCAGTCTGGCTCGATCCTCCCGGATCTTTCCTCGCCGAGCCGGATGAGCCCCGTTACGCCGAGATTCCGCGCGAGATGCTCGCGACGGGCGACTTCGTGGTGCCGAGGCTGAACGGTGTCCCGTACTTCGAGAAGCCTCCCCTTCTGTACTGGGCCAATGCCGGTTCGTTTGCGTTGCTCGGGGAGACGCCCTTCGCCGCGCGACTTCCCACTCGTCTTGCGGGCCTCGGGACGACGCTGCTCCTTCTTTTCGGGGTCCGGCGCATGTGGGGCGCGCGCGAAGGGAGTTTCGCGGCGGTTTTTTTTCTGATGTCGCCCCTTCCGTTCACGTTTTCCCGTCTCAACCTCACGGACGGCGTGCTCACCTTCTTCTTCACGGGAACTCTTTGTGCCGGATACGAGACGATCCGCGCGCGCGAAAAGCTACGAGGGTCCGCCGCCGCCCTCTCCGCAATCACCGGCGCGTTCGCCGCGGGGGCGTTCCTTTCGAAGGGGCTCGTCGGGATCGTGCTTCCAGGGGGGATCCTGCTCTTCTGGTGCCTCGCAACCCGCCGCACCCGCGCCTTGAGCTCGCTCCTGTTCGGGCCCGCCCTTCCCGTCTTCCTTCTCCTCGTCACCCCATGGCTCTGGCTTGCGGAGAGCCGCAACCCGGGGTTCCTCCAGTTCTTCTTCATTCACGAGCACTTTCAAAGATTCGCGACACCGGTGGCCAACCGCCCGGGCCCGATTTACTACTTCGTTCTCGTGCTCGTCGCCGGATTCCTTCCAGGCCTCGTGTTCTTCCTCCGCGGGCTGGTGCCGATCCGCCGCGACCAGCTCGAGGCCCTGCTTTTCGTGATGTGGTTCGCCGTCGTGTTCCTCTTTTTCTCCGCTTCCCACAGCAAGCTCTCTCCCTACCTCTTCCCGGCCTTTCCTCCCGCCGCCGCGCTCGCCGCCCGGGCTCTGACGAGGGACGGCCCCTCCGGGCGCGGATGGGCGGTCGCCGCCGGCTCGTGCGCGCTTCTGCCCCTCGTGGCCGCGGCCATTCCGGGAGTGCGCGCCGCGACCGGCGCCGCCGGAGCCTGGCCGATCGCCGCGGCCGGGGCCGCGAGCCTCCTGATCGGCTCGGCCGCCTGCATCGCCGTCCGCAGGCGTCCGGAGTCCGCGCTGGCCTCGCTCGCGATCGGGTGGGCCGGGCTCTATTTCGCGCTGGCGATGATCTGGCCGCGCATGCCGCTCGCCCGGGACATTCACGACCTGGCGCTGCGGGCGCAGGCAGCGGCGGAGACGTCCCACGGCAGGGTCGTGTCCTACAGAACCTACGTCCAGGGCTTCCCCTGGAACCTGAAATCCATCGTGCCCCTCGTGGACCATACGGGCGAGCTCGAGGCGTGGTGGCTGCCGGAAGGCCGGCGCCGCGAGATCTTCTGGTCGCGGGAGGAGTTCTGGAACCGGTGGCGCTCCGGCGAGCGGCTCGTCGTCGTGCTCCGCAGCCGGGATGCAGGAGACTTCGACACCGCCGTTCCTCCGGCGACACTGCTCGCGGAGCGGGGAAAACACCGCGTGGTCGCCAATTGGGCGGCCGGGCCCTGAGCGAAGGCGACTCGCCGCCCCGGACGACCATCAAGCCTGACGACGGGCGCGCGCAGGAATCACGACGGCGGCAAAAACGCGACGCCCGCCTGCGGTCCCCCTCACCCCAACCCTCTCCCCGAGCGCGGGGCGAGGAGGCAGAGCTGCGCCTCAGCCACCAGGGTGGCTAAGCTCGCATCGAGAGGAAGTCTCCTGACCGAAGGGAAGGAGGAGCCTCCCGCTGCGGGAGCGGGAGCGAACGCAGTGAGCGGAAGCGACGTGGAGGCCGCATCCGGCCGAGCCGCTCGCCGGTGCCTTCGCCGCGC
>JBBSGZ010000181.1:0-6081 GCA_038253555.1 Thermoanaerobaculia bacterium | reverse complement strand
GTCCGAGTAATGCTAAAAACCGAGATCTCGGGGGTACTGAAACCCCTCGGCACGTGACGATCGGGCGTTAGGGGCCAACTGTGGCGAAAAAGAGTTTTCACTTTCTCTCGTTTTCGATTACCTGGACGGGCTCCTAGGAGAGGCCGGTCGCAGCGCTTCCGGCGTTGTCGGCTCTTTCGCCCTTCAGCGCGATTTCTTCCCGGGCTCCGCCGGACGCGGAGTCTTCGAATCTGCCGACTTCGGCTCGGAATAGTCCGGCACGTGGTTGGACACCGGCGGCACCGACTTCAAGTACGCGAAGATGGCCTTCAGGTCCGCGTCCGTCGCCCTGCCAATCCACGGCCATGGCATTGGGGGCTGGATGGCGCGCGACGTTCCCATGTGTTTGCCGGTTCGCATCGCCTTCAGGAACATGTCTTCCGTCCAGATGCCTAGTCCCGTGTTTTTGTCGGGAGTCAGATTCGCCGTATAGCTGATGCCCCACGGTCCGGCGAACGCGGTGTTGGAGTCAACCCCGCTCCAGACCCAGGGCCCCACCGCCGCGGGAGGCGGGGGCAGCGTCATTCCCTCCGGATGCCCCGAGAGCATCCGCGCCATGTCGGGCTCAGGACCGTTCGCGCCCATCTTGAGCGGAGTGTGACAGTCATTGCACGACATGATGTCGACCAGATACTTTCCTCGAGACACGGCCTCCCCCCTGGACGTTTTCTGCCCCCACGCGGGGACGGCGACGAGCAGAGCGGCGAGGGGGACGAACATCCGAACAACGCGATGAATCACACGAACCTCCTTCGGCTTCGACGTTGTGGCGGATTCTACGAAGCCGCCCCACGCCGCGTCAAGATGGCTGTCGTCTCGCGGCGCTGCGTCCGCGACGGACCGGCGAGGGCGCAAGACTGGCGGGCCGCTCACCCCAACGCTCTCTCACCGACCGCTCACAAGCTTAGTGGCGAATGCGCACCGCCTGCCTGCGGGCCCCCTCACCCCAACCCTCTCCCCGAGCGCGGGGCGAGGGCAGAGCTGCGCCTCCACCACGATGGTGGCTAAGCTCGCCCCGAGAGGAGTCTCCCGACCAGAGGGAGGGAGGAGCCTCTCGGGGCGGGAGCCGAAGCGAACGAAGGGACGAGGCGAACGGTCGAGGCCCCACCCGGCCGAGCCGTTCGCCGGTGCCTTCGCCGCGCACGGCGAAGGCACGTCCCGTAGAGAGCGAAGGCGACGGTTGGCGACGGTTGGCGACGTTATCGCGCCGGAGCCACCGTCACGGCCGGCGTGACATCGGTCGTCGTCGTACTCGTGGTCGTCGTCGTGGTCCCGGTCGTGGTTGTCATGTCCGCCGAGGGTGAGGGCGACGGCGCGGGCGCCCCACTGCTCGTCATGCCGCCGCCGCCCGAGGCATCGCCCATGATCTGGAGCGCGCTGTTGACGCTCACGACACCTTCCGCCGCCTTTGCCACGGCCTCGGCGCGCGATTTTTCATCCTGGTTGTGGACGGGGCCGGAGAGAGTCACGACGCCATTCGTCACGTTCACATCGAGACTGGTGAGGGTCGCCGCGCCGACGTCGGAGGCGAGCTTTGATTTGATGCCCGCCTTGATCTTTGCGTCCCGAGCCTGACCCTCGACCGTCTCATTCGGGCGGCAGGCGGCGACCGCAAGGACCGCCGCGAGCACGAGGAATCCCCTGGTGTACGTCTTCATAAGTTCCTCCACGGCTTCGGGCCAGCAATAGAGATGCCATGGCGGCAAAACGCGGGCTCTCCGCGCCAGGCGCCGGCGCCCTCCCTCAGGAAAACCAGACGGTGGAGGCCCAGCCGAGAAAGCCGCCCGCCGCGAGCAGAAGAAGCCCGATCGCGACGAGGACCCATCGCGCGGCGGGGAACGCCATCACCGGGCTGGCGGAAGGCTCGGGCGCGAACAGGCTTTGCCTCATGACACGCCTCGACTCGAGAACACTTTCCGCTCCGGCCACCAGGTGCGCCTGCCTGATCGATTTGCGGCGATCGTCGCCCTCTTCCGCCGCCGCGGACTGCGCCGCCTTCAGCACCGCGTTCTTGATGTCGCCGCCGGAAAGCTCGAAGCGGCGAGCGAGCGCCGAAAAGTCGACGTCGGGCGCCAGGGGAGTTTTCCGGGGATGGACCTGCACGCGCCAGATCGCGTCCCGTTCCTCGACGCCCGGCGCTTCGAAGAGGATGTGGGTTCGGATGCGGCGCTCGAAAGCGGGGTCAAAATTGGCCGCGAGATTGGTCGCGAAGATCACCACACCGGGAAACGACTCGAGCTCCTCGAGAAGAATGTTGACCGTGTGATTTGCCTCGCGCTCGTAGCCATGCGAGGTCCCCGCAAACCGCCGGCTCGCGATCGCATCCGCCTCGTCAAAAAACAGAACCGCATCCGCGGAACGCGCCTCACGGAAGACCGCCACGACGTTCTTCCCCGTCTCCCCCGCCCACGCGCTTTCCATCTCCCCGTATCGGACTTTGAGCAGCGGGCGGCCGAGCGCCCGCGCGACCGCCTCGGCACAAATGGTTTTTCCGGTCCCCGGCGGGCCGGCAAAATGGAACGCCAGGCCCAGGCCGGAATCGTGGCGCTCTCCCAGTCCCCAGTCGTCGTAGAGAAGACCCCGCTTCTCAATCTGCACGAGAGCTTCCGCAAGCGCCTGCCGGGTCCGGCGAGGGAGAACGACGTCCTCGAACGTCCGCCTCGGCGCGATCACCTCGGCGAGGTTTCTTCGGGAGCCAAGGGTGAGGAGCTGTCGCAACATGTCTTTCGGGTACGAGCAATTCGGAGGCCACCCTCAACGGGTGCCGCTCCCGAATCCTGCTCTGAGCCGTGCTCACTCGGAAAGATCGAAGTCGGTGAATGCGCGTACGAGCACGCGGAGTGCCGCGGGCACACGTAGGGCCCTGTCTTTCGCGCCGCGTTGCCCCGGTGGACAAAGATCGGCGCGCTATCGAGTTTCTGCCGCCCGATTCCCGTCACCCGGAGGTAACGACGCTTGGACGATCGAAGGACGCAACTCGATGCCCTGGAATCACTTGGGCGCTCAGTCGCCGGGGCGATCCGGAACCTGGAACACCAGGAACGCCGGTTGCACAGCTCGTTTCCAGAGAGCGGAGGGCCTGATGGCAATTCCGGACTGGCGCGACAACGCAAGGGAAGACGTCGACGATCCCCGAAGGCACATCCTCGGGGGATTCCGACCCGGCCGCGGATTTGGAGCTTCCGAGATGGACGAAGACGAAACGCTCTCGATCGAGTTCGAGAGAGACGACGCGTCGCCCGAACAAAACCCGTTCGCAGATGTCTCCACCGACGTGAAGCGGCGCTGAACGGGTCTCACACCGCACGGTAGATCATCCGGGGAGCGGAGCGGCGAAGAACCTGCCGCCGTGAAAGACCGGTAGCGGGTTCTTCGCTCCGCTCCGGATGACACCCTTCCGATCCGAATCCTCCTTCGCGCGTCCGGAGGATCCTGAATCGGCGGTCGGCGGTCGGCGGCCCCTGGCGACTCGGAGACCCGCATCTCGCCTCAGCGTACGGGAGCGTACAGAAACCGGGCGGACGGTGCGGGAAAAAAACGTGGCGGATGAGTACGCGAGCGTACCGACCCGGCGTGGGCGCGCAGCTAATTTGACGCTCTCATGATGGCGTCCGCCGGCCCCGATCTCGACCGACTGGTCGAAAAGAAGTTAAACGGCGACGCCAAGAAGAAGACGCCGCCCTACTCGACGAGCGAGAAAGCGGCAAACCGTCTCATCCGCCGCCTGGAAATGCAGGACATGCCCAGCACGATCGAAGAGATCGACGGCGCCTGGTTCTGCACCTTCTGGGTCCTCCTGCCGAACGGTCGCGAGCGACTCTCGACAGGAAGCGGCGAAACACGCGCGCTCGCGATCGCCCGTGCGGTCATGAACGCCCGCCTGGGAATGGGGGCAAGCCTCTCGGCCGCCGCCAATGGAATGTCGAACCGGATCCATTGGGCTCACGCCGCCGGTGCGCCTGAAGCGCTCCGAGCGTGCGCTGAATGCGGAGCGGACCTTCCGACGAGGAATCGTGAAACCGCCAATCGCGTCTGCACCGTCTGCTCCTGGCGGACGGTCCGCGCCGGAGTCCCGAATGAGGAATCCCGGAAAGCGGAAGAAGGGGCACCGGGAAAGGTGTCGCGGATCTCGATCGTCCCCGAAAGCACTTCCGCCGGAGAAGCCTCTTCGGAAGACCCCGTCCCCTGAGAAGAGCGCTGGAGCGCCGTTCGAGCGGGCTCAAGCGGTCGCATTGCCCTCCAGCCCGCGCTCGACGAAGCTGAAAACCCGCGGATCTCATTGACGCCGAGTGTCGCGAGCCGGTCGAACTCCCGGCGGATGACCATGTAGCACTCGCACGACACGCGCTCCAATCCCTCGCGGTCGATTATCCGATCCGGCCCTGGCGGTAGGCGATGAGACCCTCCTGCCGCAATTCGCCCGCCGCAATCGTCACGGTCGCCCGGCGGACGCCCAGCATCATTGAGAGGAACTCCTGCGTCAGGAAGAACTGGTCGCCGTCGACGCGGTCATGGTCATGAGGAGCCAGCGGGCGCCATCCCTTCATTCCCGACGGTCGCGGCTTCGACGGTTGCCCCGTCTTCCATCGTCGTCACGAGCGACGCCACGCCGTTCAGCGGAAAGGAGACGTCCGTGATGGCCTTGCCGGGCTCGTGCAGCGGCTGACGGATCTGGAACCGGATCGGCTGGAGCAGCGGCTCGATGCGCTTGAAATCTTTCGGCGACAGTGAGGCCAGAAGGTGATTTCCCGGCCCGCTTTTTCCCCCGGGTGCGACGCTCGGCTTGGCCATGACTCCCTTTCCCAGGTGTCGGCCGAGTGCCTTCTGATCCTGCGATGTCAGCGACAGCACAGGTTGGAAACGTACCTGGCGGTACGTCAGCGCACACGCGATCTTCGAAAAGGCCCCCGAACAACGCCATGGCCGCGGGAGAGGTGTTCTCCGGCCGCCATAGAGTGGATAGAGGAGGCGCCATGCCCCAGACTCCGCACGTCGAGAAACATTTCACGTCATCCGCCACGATCCGCGACATCGTGATCGGCATGTCGGATGGGCTCACGGTGCCGTTTGCCCTGGCCGCCGGACTCTCGGGCGCCGTGAGCTCGACCCGCCTGGTCATCACCGCGGGACTCGCGGAAATCGCCGCCGGTTCGATCGCCATGGGGCTCGGCGGCTACCTCGCCGCGCGAACCGATGCCGAGCATTACGCGGCGGAGCACGCCCGCGAAGACCGCGAGACGATCGAGATCCCCGAAGAGGAGACCCGCGAAGTGATCGAGCTTTTCGAGGAATATGGAGTGACGCACGAGTCGGCCATCGAGGCCGCGCACGCCCTGCGAAAGGACCGGAAGCGCTGGGTCGACTTCATGATGAAGTTCGAGCTCGGCCTGGAAAAACCGGATCCCGCGCGCGGCCGGACGAGCGCCTTGACGATCGCTGGCTCGTACATCGCCGGAGGCCTGGTGCCGCTCGGCCCGTACTTCTTCGTTCGAGAAAACAGCTCCGCGCTCCTCGCGTCCGTCGCGGTCACCGTCCTCGCGCTCTTCCTGTTCGGGTGGATCAAGGGTCTCTTCACCGTCAAGCGCCCGCTGCGCAGCGCATTCCAGACGACGATCGTAGGGGGGCTCGCCGCCGGCGCCGCTTTCGCGATCGCGAAGGCGATCAGTTAGAGAGCCGGCGCATATCGCGTCGCAGGCTCGAGGAGCAGGACGCCGCAAGCAAGGCCTGATTCTCGGCGCTGCCCTTCCGCGTGAATTCCGTCCCTCACCCCAACCTCTCCCCGAGCGCGGGGCGAGGGGGCAGAGCTGCACCCCAGCCACGCTGGTGGTTAAGCTCGCAGCGGGAGGAGTCTCCTGACCGAAGGGAAGGAGGAGCCTCCCGCTGCGGGAGCGTGAGCGAACGCAGTGAGCGGAAGCGACGTGAGGCGAGCCGCCGGGCGGTGCGTTCGCCCGCAGGCGAACGCAGGTCCCGCAGTGAGCGAAGGCGACGGTTGGCGACGGTTGGCGACGGTGGACATCCCCATCGTTCTCGCGTACTCTGAAT
>JBBSGZ010000180.1:0-6154 GCA_038253555.1 Thermoanaerobaculia bacterium | reverse complement strand
CTGCGCGATCCCGCGGGGTTAACGGCGACGCGCGCGCCTGCGGGCTGCAGCGCCAAATAGCGCGTCGCGGTCTCGGGGTCTGGGAGTTCTCCGGTCAAACCGAGCCTGTGCAGCGACTCGTGGATGAGGTCGCGGCATAGCGCGGATTAGGGCGCGACTGCGGTCGGGAGACGTGAACGGCGCGGCTACCGGGCTCCGTCAAGCGAGGGCTCTCCCTTCGCGGACGGCGTCGCCGAACGTTTCGACGACGTGAAGTCATGAGCGGCTCTCCTTGTCGTTCGGTGCGGTGCCCTGATCGAAATCCGGTTTGACCATTCGGACCCCGCGGCGTAACAAGGGTCAGGCGCTGAAGTCTGGACGACCCATGGACCCGAAATCGGCCGTGTCTTGGTGGTGGTCTTCGATCCGGTGCATTCGGACACGGTGTATGCCGGCACGACCCTTGGCTTGTTCAAGGGTGTGGACGGGGGGAAGAGCTGGGCGAATCGGAGCACAGGCCTGGAAGGTATCGAAAGTCTCGCGCTCGCGCCGGGCGGTACGACAATCTATGCAGGGACGGGTGGGGCGGGCGTCTTCAAGAGCGTGGACGCCGGGCAACATTGGAACCCGAGCAACGCGGGAATAACGAGGTTGGCGGTCGCCCGCGGCTGAGCGCTTCAGCCGCGGGCGAAGTGCCCGTCTCGGTATAATCCGTTTCTCCCGGCCGGGGGATTCGTTCGTGTCGGCGACACCCTCCGTCGGATTGTGCGGGCCCGCGTGGCCGAAGATTACGTTTGCTTGTGAGACGGCAGTCCGAGACCATGAGGGGATGCGTCCCTGTGATCGGTTGACGAGTTCCCGGGAGGCCGACATGCGTGTTTCACCGCAACTCTTCGGCGGCGCCCCGGCCGCACTGATCCTCTTCTCGCTTGCGGCCCTCCCTTCGCTCGCCCAGGCGCAATCCGCGCCGTCTCCCGTGCGGGAAACGGCGAGCGTCTCCGCTGTCGAGGTGCCGGTCAACGTCATCGGGAGGGATGGCAGACCGGTCGCCGGCCTCACCGCCGCCGATTTCGAGCTGTGGGACAACGGGAAGAAGCAGACGATCACGGGATTCGAAATCGTCGACTTGAATCTGCCCGCTGCGCCCTCCGCGTCGGGAGCGGACAAGTCCGGCGTCGTATCCCAGCCGGCGGCGCGCCGGCACTGGTTGATCGTGTTCGACCTCTCCTACACGAGCCTGACGGGACTGCTCCGCGCGCGCGAAGGGGCCGAGGCCTTCGTCCATCGCGCGATGAAGGCGAGCGACCTCGCCGCGGTCGCGACTCTGTCGGTCGACACCGGCTGGAAGCTCCTCGCCAACTTCAGCGCGGACAAGAAGCAACTGACGGCCGCCATCCGAACCCTTGGCCTGCCGGGCCTGACGGCACGCTCCAGCGATCCCCTGGGGCTCGTCTTCACCGCGCCGACTGCCATGACTCCGGATTACACGGGTACGAATCCGAGGTCTGCTCTCATGGCCGAGGACATGAAAGAGCTGCAGGCCGCGCTGCAGAAGCCGGCGACGGACAGCCAGGCCCGCGGCAAGGTTTCGGAGCTGATGAAGTCCCTGGCGGGCATGGGGCGCATACTCGACTCCGTCCGGGGACGAAAACACGTCCTCTTCTTCTCCGAAGGTTTTGACACGCGCCACCTCTCGGGCTCGACGCCGATGACCGGCGGAAGCGGAGTCACGTTCGACCGATCTGCGCCGACCAACGAGACCGCCAATGCCGCGGTTTCGGGCGAGGTGTGGAAGGTCGACAGCGACGCCCGCTTCGGGAGCTCTTCGACGCGCAACGTCTTCAGCCAGGCCCTCTCCGAGTTCAAACGATCCGACACGGTCGTCGACGCGATCGACATCAGCGGCCTGCGGGCGGCGGGAGACGTCTCGAACAACCTGCGGCCGGGCAGCGGAACCGACGCGCTCTTTGCGATGGCCTCGGCGACGGACGGCGATTTTGTGCGCAACGCCAACCAGCTCGGTGGCGAAATCGAAAAGCTCGTCGAGCGGACCGGCCTTGTCTACCTGCTGGTTTTCCAACCGACAGAGCGGATCAAGCCGGGCTCCTTCCACGAGATCCGCGTGAAGACGAAGCCGGCCGGCGCCCGGGTGCTGGCGCGATCGGGTTACTACGAACGGCGGCCGTTCGCCGCGCTCTCCTCGATCGAGCGCGTGCTCGCATCGGGCGACCTCATCACCGGGGGCACGAAAGAGAACTCCCTCTCGGCGGACCTGCTCTGCGCGGCCGTGCCGGGCGAAGGGCCGCTGGCGCAGGTGCCGGTGGTCCTCGATATCGCGGGAGGTCCGCTACTCGCCGGCCAGCCGCGTGTGGCTCTCCAGATCTACGCCTACGCGATCGACTCCTCGGGAACCCTCGCGGACTACCTGAGCCAGGAGATGACGCTCGATATCGCGCTCGTGCGGGAGAAGCTCGAATCGGGCGGGATCAAGTTTTACGGTGTGCTGACGCTGCCCGAGGGCGAGTACACGGTCCGCTCGCTCGTGCGGGAGTCGTGGACCGGCCGTTCCGCGGTGCTCGTGTCGCGAGTGCGGGTTTCCGCCGCGGGCGGCGCCGCGACCGTCCTTCCCCCCTTCTTCCCCGACCGTTCGGGCCGATGGCTCTTCGTCAAGGGGACTCCGCACGCCGACGCGTCCTCGAAATCGCAGGACTATCCGTTCTCAGTCGAGGGTGAATCCTTCGTTCCGGCCGCGCGTCCGGTGCTGCCGGCGCGCGCGGATGCGGCCGCGGTTCCGGTGACGGTGATGACCTTCAACTTCGGCGGCCCCGGCAGGCTTGAACCGTTGCAGGTCGTTCCTGAGGTCTTCGGCGAGGACGGCAAACCGCGTTCGGCCGACGTCTCGGTGGTGCGCCGTTCCGATGTCGAAAAAGCGGGCGGGCGGGCGATGATGCTGGCGATGAAGACGGGGGGGCTGGCGCCCGGCCGCTACGTTCTCAAGGTCCGCGTTTCCGACCGCGTCTCGCGAAAGAGCGCGGAGGCCGCGAGCGATTTCGAGGTGAAATAACCTTCGGGACCGGTGGGTGGTGCGCTCACGGCTTCGCGGGCGCCGGCCCCACCCCCTGCGAAGACCACGCGCGGCCGCCGTCCCGGCTCTCGAGCAACGCGCCCGGCGCTCCCGCGTACAGCACGCCGGAGGGCCCCGCGAGCAGGGCGCTGCTCGTGACGGTTGCCGTGATCAGAGTCCAGGAGCTTCCCCCGTTGCCGCTCCTCCAGAGACCCGTCGGGGTGCACGCGTAGAGCGTCTGCGGCGAGGCGGGATCCATTGCGAGAGCCGCGATCGCGAGGCTCGTCAGACCGGAGTTCGCCGAGGACCAGCGTGCTCCGCCGTCCCCGCTGCGGAAGACTCCGCTCTCCGTCCCCGCGAACAGAGTGGACGAGGACCGGGGATCCACGGCCAGCGCCCGGACGGCGCCGCGGGACATCCGATCTTGCGTGGCGGTCCAGCTCGTCCCTCGATCCGAGGATTTAAAGATCGCGCCTCCGCGCGTCCCGGCGTAGACGACGGCCGGAGAGCCCGGGGCGACGGCGAGCGCGGTGATGGACGGCTCGGTGAGCCCGCCCGCCGAAGGGCTCCAGCTGGTTCCGTCGTTTGTGCTCCGGAAGACGCCCGCATCCGTGCCGGCGTAGACCGTCGAGGAGGAACTTCCTTCGATCGCGAGTGCGGTGACGAACACGTTGGCGAGCCCCTCGTTGACAGCGGTCCACGTCTTGCCGCCATCGGCGCTGCGGAAGACGCCCGCGCCGTCCGTGGATGCGAACAGGACGGACGGGCGCAGGCGGTCCGGCACGATAGCGGTGACGTACAGATGCCCGATAGCGCCCTCCGCCGCGCTCCAGGACGGACCCGATCGCACGAAGAGGCCGCGGCCGGTTCCCACGTAAAGGCGCGCAGCGGAAGCGGGGTCGATCGCGATCGCGGTGACCGCGCCGGCTTCCGCCGGCGGATCGGTTTGCGGCGTGGCCGGCGTCGCGGAGAGCGGCGCGGTGGGCGCGGACGCCTCGGTTGAAACGTTCATCGTGGCTGAAGTTGAGGCGTCCGCGGAGGGGGAAGACGGCGCGGGGGCGCGGCCGTCCGTCGGCTCGGGTCCACCGGGTTCCTGCGCCGCTGCCGCGCTCGGTGTCGAAGGAGTCGCCCGGCCGGGATGGGAGCCGGGCGCCTCCGCGGCCGCCCGTCGCGTCCGAGCCGCGGCGGAGGCGGGGGGCGAAGCGGGCGCCGGCAGCCTGAGCTCCTCCCATGTCGCGGCCCCGTCGACGCTGCGGAATACACCGCCGTCCGTGCCCGCGTAGATCGTGGAGGGCGCGGTCGGGTCGATCGCGAGCGTCGTCACGAACTGGCGTGTCAGACCGGAGCTCGCCGGCCTCCAGCTCGCTCCGCCGTCGGAGCTCCTGAAGATTCCGCTGGCAGTGCCGGCGTAGAGGTTCGCAGGCCGCTGGGGGTCCACGGCGAGCGCGAGGGCGAACCGGCTGGCGAGCCCGCGGTTGACGGACAACCAGCGTTTCGCTCCGTCGGTCGACTTGAAAATTCCCTCGAACGTCTGCGCGTACAGGGTACCGGGGGAGCTCGGATCCGCCGCCAATGAGAGGACGATCGCGCTGCCGAGACCATCGCTCGCGGCGCGCCAGATCTCCCCCGCGTCGGTGCTCTTGAAAACCCCTCCGCCATTGGTCGAGGCGTACAGAACGTGCGGCGACGAGCGCTCGATCGCGACCGAGGTCACGAAGAGGTTTGTCAGCCCGTGGTTGGCGGGCCTCCAGGTCTTGCCCGCGTCGGTGCTCTTGAAGATGCCTCCGCCGGTTCCCGCGTACACCGTCCCGGCCGATTCGGGATCGACCGCCAGCGCTCCGACAAAGAGGCCAGCCAGCTCCTTGCGGAAAACGGTCCGGCCTCCCGGACCGGGCTCCGCCCGGAAGACTCCCGTTCCCGTCCCCGCGTAGAGACTGGACGGGGACGCGGAATCGAGTGCGAGCGCGCCGATGAAGATCCGATGAAGGGCCGGGTCGACGCTCGACCACGTCGCGCCGCGATCCGTGCTCTTGAAGACGCCGTCGCCAGTTCCGGCATAGAGGACCGAGGAGTCGGCGGGGTCCAACTCGAGGGCCGAGACGATGCGGCCGTACCGTCCGGGTGCTTTCGACGCCGATGAGACCGGGCCGTCCTCGGTCCCGGCGCCCAAGAGCGCCGCGACTACCAACCAGATCACGCTTTTCATCGGCCGCCAGCGGACTCTACTAGTGAACAGTAACAACTGACACGGTGCCTCACCGGCTGGATCGATACATGGCCTCCGATGACCCCAACTTCGAGACGAAGGCCGCCGATATCCTCGCGCTCTATCTGCACCCGCCGCAGCACGCCGCGGTGTTCTGCTTGGATGAGAAGACTGCCATCCAGGCGCTCGATCGCCTCGATCCCGTGTTGCCCCTCTCGCCAGGGCGCGCCGAACGACACGGCTTCGCGTACTACCGGCACGGCACCCTCTCGCTCTACGCGGCCTTCAACACTCGAACCGGGGAAGTCCTCGGCAAGACTGCCGCACGACACACCAAGGCCGAGTTCGTCGCCTTCTTGACCGATATCGTCGTTAACCAACCCAGAGGCAAAGAAATCCACGTGATCGCCGACAACCTCTCGGCCCACAAAACCGCCAAGGTCGACGAGTTCCTCCAGCGTCATCGCAACGTCCGGCTCCACTTCACTCCGACCTACTCCTCCTGGCTCAACCAGGTCGAGCTCTGGTTCGCCAAAATCGAACGCGACGTCATCGCCCGGGGCGTCTTCACCTCGGTGCCAGACCTCAAGCGAAAACTCATGCGCTACATCCGCCACTACAACCAATCACCCAAAACCGTGAAGTGGAAGTACTTCGACCCCTCCGGACGAAGTACTTCCACATCAGCCGTTACAGTCCACTAGCCGAGGCGGAGGCGGACTCACCTTCCCGCCCCGGCGTCCTTCCGATATTTTGGGATACATGTTCTCTGACTGGTCCTGATCCGATGGTCCGGTCATGTATGAAGACATTGGCCGCCCGAATAGATCGTCAACCCTCAGAGCACATCGCTAATGGGGGTATCGACCGTGATGCGTTTTCCGGTGACCCGGCCCGCGATGTGG
>JBBSGZ010000179.1:0-6392 GCA_038253555.1 Thermoanaerobaculia bacterium | reverse complement strand
GTCACCGAAACAAACCCGTGACTAGAACCAGCGCGAGATCACGACCTTCTTGTCCGTGTAGAAGTCGAAGGCGTCGCGGCCGTGCACTTTCAGGTCTCCGAAAAAACTGTCCTTCGACCCGCCGAAGGGGAAATACGCCATGGGAGCGGCGACGCCGATGTTCACTCCGACCATCGACGCGGAGGCGTGGCGCGCGAACTCCCGGGCGGACTTGCCGCTCGACGTGAAGATCGACGTCGCGTTCGCGTTCGGGTGCGCGTGCATCACCGCGATGGCGTCCTCGAGGGTCCGGACGGGATGGATCGATGCCACAGGGCCGAAAATTTCCTCGTGGCCGATGGCCATCTCGGGTGTCACGCCGTCGAAAATGGTCGGGCCGACGAAGAATCCGTTCTCGCGGTCGCGAACCCTCACCTGTCTTCCATCCAAAAGGAGCTTTGCCCCTTCCGCCACGCCTTTCTCGATGTAGCCAATGACTTTTTCGCGATGGCGCCCGCTGATGACCGGGCCCATGTCTACATCGCTCTCGGTCCCGTCGCCAACTTTGAGCGCGCCCGCGGATTCGGTGAGACGCGCGCGCGCCTCCGCATGCGCCTCCCCGACGGGCAGGAGGACGCTTCCAGCCAGGCAGCGCTCGCCCGCACATCCGTAAAACGATTCGGTGATCACGGGGATCGCCCTGTCCCAGTCCGCGTCCGGCATCACCACGACGAAATTCTTCGCTCCGCCGAGAGCCTGAACGCGCTTGCCGGAATGTGTCGCGCGCCGATAGACCGCGCGGGCGACCGGAGTGGAGCCGACGAACGACACCGCGGAGATTTCCGGATGGTCGCAGATCGCTTCCACGACTTCCCGCCCGCCGTTGACCAGGTTCACGACGCCGGGCGGAAGGCCGCACTGCTCGAGAAGCTCGATCATCCTCTTCTGGGACAGCGGCACCTGCTCGGAGGGCTTGACGACCATCGTGTTGCCGGTGGCGATCGCGAACGGAAGAAACCAGAGGGGCACCATGGCCGGGAAGTTGAAAGGCGCGATCGCGGCGCAGACGCCCACCGGCTGGCGGTACGCCTGGCAATCGACACCGGAGGAGATGTTCTCGAGCGAGTATCCCATCGAGAGCGACGGGGCCCCGCAGGCGACTTCGACGCATTCGATTCCGCGCCGGACGCTGCCGCGCGCCTCGTCGAGGGTCTTTCCGTGCTCGGTCGTCACGGTCCGGGCGAGCTCCTCGAAGTGCTCTTCCAGGAGGGCCTTGAAACGGAAAAGAACCTGGGCCCGCGCCACGACGGGCGTGTCCCTCCACGCCGGAAAGGCTTTTCTGGCGGCGGCGGCCGCCTGGTCGACTTCCGCGGCGGACGACAGGGGAGCGCGGGCGATGACCTCTCCCCGAGCGGGATTGGTGACCTCCTGAAATTCCCGGGCGGACGACTCGACCCAGCGGCCGCCGATGAAGTTTGGGAGAACGGGCACGTCGTGATGCGTGCCGCGGGTCGTGCCTTCCGAGAGCGCGGTGCTGGCCATTTCCGAACCTCCTTCGCGGGAAGGGAAGGATATCTGAACCGGCGGCCGGTTCTCCGTTCTCAAGGCGTGCTTCCCCCCCTGCGGCGTGTCGCGGCGCGGACGGGCGGAAAGCTATCGCGCTGGCCGCGGTGGAGGTGAGCCCGGATGAGATCGGCGAACTGGAGAAACGCCTTCGAGAGCGCGACGAAAGGCATACTTCGGACTTCGGACCCTGACGGGAGGCTTCTCGCGAGCATGCGCCGCGTCGGCGATGCGTTTCTGGACTTCTTCGTCCAGGGGCCGCCAGGCCGCGGCCATCCCCCGCGAAGCCGAGGCTTTGCGAGGCTCAGACTGATGCGCGACCGACGCCGGATCGAGCCGTGGCGGGCCAACGGGGTCTACCGGCGGCCAAGGGACTCAAAACGGGACGACTTGCGTCCGGTCGAAATCGATCAGCACGCCGGGATCGTCGCCTTAGAAAATGGCCGAAGTTCAGGAATGGTAGCACCACTATTGACATTTAGATGTTCCACTACTAAATTCCGGGCGATCGACAACCAGTCACCCGGAAAACGCCCGCCATCTCGAACGAGGAGGAGACAGAATGTCCTGCAACCGCCGGCCATCTCCCGGTCACGGCACCGTTGGATCCCTGATACCCGCCGCGATCCTCTCCGCGATTGCCCTCTTCGCTGCCGGGACTGCGGCCGGAGCGACGCCTCCGACCGCCACCCTGTCGGAGGCGAAT
Organism: Thermoanaerobaculia bacterium; assembly: GCA_038253555.1. Taxonomy (GTDB): domain Bacteria; phylum Acidobacteriota; class Thermoanaerobaculia; order UBA5066; family Gp7-AA6; genus JALYUA01. The sequence continues at coordinate 4,144 of JBBSGZ010000179.1, read as the reverse complement.
CCGACGGTGACCTGGACGGGCGCCGTGATGGCCCCGACGGCAGGTCCCTGCGGCAGCGACAACAACCCGGCGTGCGACAACTTCAAGCTCGCCATCACGCCGCCTTCGGCCGCCTTCGGGCCGTACCTGGTCGAGGTCCATCTGCAGCCGCAGGGCGACTGGGATCTCGAGATGTACGGGCCCGACCACACCTCGGCCGGCGGATCCGGTAACGGCGCGGGGCAGCTCGAGGTGGCCTTTCTGGTGAATCCCCCCGGCGGCGTTTACACGATCACAGCGACCCCCTTCTCTCCGACCGGCGGTTACTCGGCGAGCGCGACCCTCAAGAAAGACATCATCGTTCCGGCCCGGCAGGGGACGGAGAGCTTCGCGTTCGCGAACTACGCGGCCCCGAGTCCCCTCGGTACGGGCGCGGGCGAGCCTTCGATCGGAGTCAGCTGGAAGACGGGCAACGTCATGTTCGAGGCGCTCAACCAGACGCTTCGGGTCAAGTTCGACGACTGCACCCTCCCGGCGACCGCCACCTGGGCGGACAAGAGCGCCCCGACCTCGGTGATCACCCTCGATCCGATCCTCTTCACCGACTCGAAGACGGGCCGCACCGTCGTCTCGCAGCTGGTCTCGCCGAACGGGCAGGGGATCGGCTGCAGCCTCTCGTCCTACACGGACGACGACGGCGAAACGTGGATCCCGAGCCAGGGCTGCGGGACTCCCGCGGGCGCGGACCACCAGTCCGTCGGAGGGGGGCCATTCCACGCCCCGCTGACGCGGGACCCCAACGGCCCCGTCTATCCAGACGCCGTCTATTACTGCTCCCAGTCGGGCGTAACTGCCTTCTGCGCACGCAGCGACGACGGGGGGCTGACCTACGGCCCGGGAGTCCCGATCTACACGAGCGAGTGCGGCGGGCTCCATGGACACGTCAAGGTGGCGCCCGACGGAACGGTCTATGTTCCCAACAGGAGCTGCTTTGCCAACCAGACGGCCGACCAGGCCGTGGTCGTGTCCGAAGACAACGGTTTGACCTGGACCGTACGCCACGTCCCCTTCTCGTTTCCGGGCGCCAACGATCCGTCGGTCGGGATCGGAGCGGACGGCACCGTCTATTTCGGTTATCAGAACGGCGACGGCCGGCCGAAGGTGGCGATTTCCCGCGACCGCGGCCAGAGCTGGGAGGACCGCGGCGATGTCGGAACCCCGTTCGGGATCCAGAACACGGTCTTCCCCGTCGTGGCCGCCGGAGACGCCGGCCGCGCCGCGTTCAGCTTTCTGGGGACGCCGAGCGGAGGCAACTTCCAGTCGGCCAGCTTTCCGGGCGTGTGGCACCTCTATTCCTCCCACACGTACGACGGCGGGCAGACGTGGACTACGGTCGACGACACGCCCGCCGACCCCGTCCAACGCGGATGCATCTGGCTCCAGGGCGGCAGCAACCCCTGCCGCAACCTCCTCGACTTCATGGACACGACCGTCGACCGGAAGGGACGCGTGCTCGTGGGATACCCCGACGGCTGCGTGGACGCCTGCGTCGGCGGTCTTCCGAACAGCTACTCGTCGGTCGCCACGATCGCGCGGCAGTCGACCGGCCGCGGGCTGTTCGCCGCTTTCGACTCCCAGGCGGGGCAGACGGCCTGCCCGCCGATCGCCCGCGATGACTCGGCGACCACGCCCGAGAACACCCCGGTCACGATCAACGTGCTCGCCAACGACTCGGACGGCGGCACGCCGCCTCTGACGATCACCGGCGTCACCCAGCCGTCCGGCGGAACGGCGACGAACAACGGAAATGGCACGGTGACCTATTCGCCCAACCCGAACTTCAACACGTTCGGGCGCGATGCCGACGTCTTCACCTACACGGTAAGCAACGGAACCGGCGCGACCGCGACCGCGGCCGTGCGGGTCACCGTCACTCCGTTCTGCCCGCTCGCCGCGACCGGGCGGTTCTTCGACGACCTCGACCCGCAGAGGGCGACGTACAAGACCTCGAGCACGAGGAGTGTCGGAGCCTGGGCGGTCCAGATCGATCCGACCGCGCACAGTCCGAACCACGCCTGGGTCGTGCTCGACGACCAGCCGGGCGTTCCGACGCTGACGCAGAAGAACGATACGCTGACGCTGCCGGCGCTCGACCTCTCCTCCTCGAGCGTGATGAACTTCTGGCACAACTTCGACTTCGCCCGCTTCCCGGGAACCCCCGCAACGAGACTGCGCTACCAGAGCGGCGGCGTTCTCGAGATCTCGGGCGACGGCGGAAGCTCCTGGAAAGATCTCGGTCCTTTCATCACGGCCGGCGGATACAACGGAACCGTCGACCCGGGCGCCCAGAGCCCGCTGAAGGGCCTGCCGGCCTGGGTCGGCTCGAGCGACGGGGATCTCGTCGCGGGGCGGGTCGATCTCATGAAGCCCGTCTCGGCCAACCTGGGCGCGGCGATCCAGTCCCTCTTCGGGACGGCCCAGCTGCGCAGCGCCCTGATCCGCTTCCGCCTCGGCGGTACCTTCCAGACGCTGATCGGGGGAATCCAGGGCACGGGATGGGGAGTGGACGACCTCGAAGTCACCAACACTCTGCAGGTGACGACGTGCGACCATCCCCCGATCGCGAAGGACGATTCGGCCAACGCCACGACGGCCACGCCCGTCACGATCGCAGTGCTCGCCAACGACTCGGATCCGGACGGCGATCCGCTGACCGTCACCGCCGTCACGTCTCCCGCCAACGGCACGGCGACGATCAACGGCGCCGGGCCGAACAACACGGTGACCTACAAGTCCAACTCCGGCTTCATCGGCACGGACACCTTCAACTACACCGTCAGCGACGGACGCGGACAGACCGCGAGCGCGAAGGTGACGGTCACAGTGACGGCGCCCCCGAACCGGCCGCCGGTCGCCAACAACGACATGGCAACGACGGCCGCGAACACCCCGGTCACGATCAACGTTCTCGCCAACGACTCCGATCCGGATGGCGATCCACTCACGATCTCTTCCGTGACGCCGCCTTCCCACGGAACGGCGACGGCGAGCGCCACGCAGGTGACGTACACGCCGGCCAGCAACTTCGTCGGGACGGACACGTTCCAGTACACGATCACGGATGGGAGAGGCGGATCGGCGAGCGCGACGGTGACCGTCACGGTCACGGCGCCCCCGAACCGGCCTCCCGTGGCCCGCGACGATTCCGCGATGACCCCGGAGAACACGAGCGTCACGATCGACGTCCTCGCGAACGACTCTGATCCGGATGGAGACTCGCTGACGATCACGGGGGTGACCCAGCCCTCCAGCGGGACTTCCTCCACCAACGGCTCCAATGTCACTTATTCGCCGAATTCGGGATTCGTCGGCAGCGACACCTTCACCTACTCGATCAGCGACGGCCACGGCGGCGTCGCGACCGCCCGGGTGACGGTCATCGTGACCGAGCCCGGCTCGACCGGGAAGGCGACGGGCGGCGGATGGATCCCGGGCAGCGGCGGCACCGGGAAGTCCAATTTCGGGTTCAACGCGCAGCCGAAGAGCGGAGCGCCGAAGGGAAATCTCAAGTTCGATTCGAGTGACGGGTCCGTCTCCGTCAAGGGAGACGTGGACGCTCTGAGCGTGTCGGGCATCCAAGCCGATTTCGGCGGGCCATGCACCATGGACAGGAAGGGGACGGTGTGCCGGTACGCCGTCCACGTCGAGGACCACGGCGAGCCGGGGGCGGGCGCCGACCGGTTCAGGATCCAGGTCTTCAACGGCGGCGGCCAACTCGTTTACCAGGCCGACGCCCCGCTTGGAGGCGGCAACATCCAGATTCGTTGATCTCAAAGGACGGCCGGGGAGGGTGCGCGGGCGGCGCCCTCCCCTTTTCCTGCCTCAGGCTCTTCCGCCGACGAAAGGGAAATCTCGTGCGCCGCAAGCTTTGGGTCGCTTTTCTTGGAAGCGTCCTCGCCGGCCTCGCGGCCCGGGCGGCCCAGGCGGGGGGGAGAGCGCCGGACGCCTGCGCTCTCCTGACCCGCGCCGAGTTGCAGACCATCCAGGGCGCGAAGGTTCGCCAGGCAAAGCCCACCCGGCAGAACGACGGCGGCCTGTCCGTCCTCCAGTGCTTCTTCGACCTCGACCCGTTCGTCCGATCCGTCAGCGTGACCCTGTCCCGGTC